>DASXKV010000054.1 GCA_036496605.1 Gemmatimonadaceae bacterium
ACCGCCTCGAAGTACTGCGCGCGCTCGATCCATTCGCCGGTAGCCAGCTGTTCGACCAGGTTCTCGCCGGCGTGATACGGATCGGGCGTGACCCGCATTTTCGCCGAATCGGCGACTTCCCAACCAGGATTCAGCGCCGCCTGAAGATCTCGGATCGGCGACGCATTGGGCAGATCACGTTTGTTGTACTGAATCACGAACGGCATCTTCGTGAGGTCGTAACCGTACTCGGCCATGTTGTCATAGAGGTTCTGCATGGCCTCCTGATTCGCTTCCATGCGCTCGATCTGCGAATCGGCGACAAACACGATGCCGTCGACGCCCTTGAGAATCAACTTGCGGCTCGCGTTGTAGTAAACCTGACCGGGAACCGTATAAAGGTGAAAGCGTGTCTTGAATCCGCGAATGGTGCCGAGATCGACAGGTAGGAAATCAAAGAACAGCGTCCGTTCGGTCTCCGTCGCGAGCGAGATGAGCTTTCCTCTCGTGTCGGGTGAGACTTTTCCGTAGACGTGCTCGAGGTTCGTGGTCTTGCCGCCGAGGCCCGGCCCGTAATACACGATTTTGCAGTTGATCTCGCGCGAGGCGTAATTGATCATCGACATGCTGTCATTCTCCCTTACTGAAACAGCTTGTCGATCTCGTCGTCCGCGCCGGCGAGAATGTTGGGTTGCGAGCCGTCGCGGCCTGCGCGCTTGAATACTTCCTCGAACAGTTTCGAGAGCTCGTCCACCGTCGCCTTCATCTTGAGCCGTACGAGGCCTAACGTCGTGCGATTGTCGAACAGGACGACGAGAATGACGCGTCGCGCAACATCGGCGAGGTACATCGATTCCTTCTCGCCCTGGTGAAAGAGCGAGTTGAAATCGTTCTCGCCGATCAACTTGGCGAGTTGATCGTTGGCACTGAAGTCGGCGGCGGTGAGGGTCGCGAACGCTGTCGGATCGAACTTGGGTTGTTCCCCGACGGTGGCGACGAGCTGGCCTGTTCTATCCACCAGCAATGCGCAACGGGCATTGCTGTCGAATAGAAATCGCTCGAGCGATTTGGTTATGGCACCGAAGTCATCCTCGGTGAACGACCAGCTTCCTGCGCCAACGGGCATTTCGTCCCTGTCGTCGGTAAGCTCAAGTAAGATTCGCCTGCATGCGCCTTAACAGCCGCTGAGCACGACGGCGCAACAACGGCCGTCGCTCCCAACTCACGTACTCCGTGAGCAGGCGCGCCGTATCGACGCTGGGGTGCCCGCCGATGTAGCCCAGTGCCGCCAATCGGCGGACGGGGTTCCGGCTAAACAAGTCACGGCGGCTCTGCCGGATTTGGGTGCTCCAAACCAGCAGGCCGATAATAAGACCGCCGAGGAACCCGGCGGTCACCGCTTTGGCGTCTTCCCACTCGGACCGACCCCTCACATGCTCCTCCTTGCAGCCAGGGCCTGCGCAATTGTTACCCCGTCGGCGTACTCGAGGTCGCCGCCCACGGGGAGCCCGCGCGCAATTCGCGATATGGTGATCGGTCGTGAGGCGAGTTGACGTTGAACGTAGAGGGCCGTGGCTTCGCCTTCGAGACTCGGGTTTGTCGCGATGATCACCTCCTTGATCTCGTTCGTCGCAACGCGACGAACGAGTTCGTCGATTTGCAGATTCTCCGGACCGATACCGTCGAGCGGTGAGAGCCGACCACCAAGCACGTGGTACAGCCCACGGAATTCGCCAGCGCGCTCGATGGCGCCGATGTCCGATGCCTCCTCGACAACGCAGATCAGAGACGGGTCACGGCGCGGATCGCTGCAGATCGCGCACAACTCGCCCTCAGTCAGGTTGAAACAGCGTTCGCAAGGGTGAACGCGCTCGCTCAACGTCGCGAGTGCGTCGGCCAGGCGGCGACTCTGCTCAGCAGGCTGCCTGAGCAAATGATAGGTGAGCCGCAGCGCCGTCTTGCGGCCAATGCCTGGTAGCTTGGCGAGCTCGGAAGCGAGATCGTCGATGGCGGACAAAGGGGACCTTTGCCTAGCCTCCAAATGGAAGCTTGAAGGGCAGATTCAGTCCGCCCGTCAGCTTGCCCATCTCCGCCTGCGCCTGATCCTGGGCCTTCTTCTGCGCATCCGCGAGCGCAACGACGATCAGATCCTCGAGCATTTCAGGATCGGATGCGTTGATCACGGACGGATCGAGCTTGATGCGACGAATCTGGCCAGTGCCACTCACCTCGGCGCTGACTAGGCCACCACCGGCGGTACCGGTTATGGTGAGCTGCTGAAGATCTTCCTGGATCTTCTGGAATTTGCCCTGCATCTCCTGCGCTTGCTGCAGGATTTTCATGAAGTCGCGCATGTGGCAGAAGGGGCTAGAGTCCAGAGGCTAGAGCCTAGAGAATTGTTCGAGGTATGCTAGCCCCTAACTCCCTAGTCCCTAGCCCCTCTCTCAGTCGATCACATCCAAATCCAACGCATCGATCGCGGCGCCGAGAGTGGGATCGCGGCGTCGCAGTGCATTCAATCGATCACTGCGGACCATTTCATCGGTGACGCGCGCCGGAGCGACGGCGGCACGCTGGGGATCCTGACGCAGGCGCACCGCACGGGCATCGGGGAATCGTTGACGAACCGCCGCGACGATATCCGCGCGGCCCGATTCGACGGCGGCGGCAAGGTATTCGTGCGACGCATCGAGCTCGATCGTTACGTCGCCGGACGCGGTGACGGTAATCGGCAGCGCATGTTGGAGAGCCGAGGCAAGCATGCGCTTCCCATCGCTGCGGAGCCACGCCACAATCTCGTCCCATCCGCCGGCGAGTCGTGCGACGTCGAGGGGCTCGCGCACCACGCCTAACGGCGAAGCCTGGACGCTCGTCGCTACAGGTGCGACATCGGCAAGCGACGTCGCCGGCTTTGTGAGAACCGGACGCTCGTCAGGCACACCACGGGACGACCGCGCTGTCGGCGGCTCGCCGGCTGGCTTTGGCGCCGAGTCCCGTGAGGGTCGTCTCACGGCACCGGGCGCGGGGCTCACGACCGGGCGGCGCGCAGGCGCTGCCGGTGATTCGCCTCCCTCGCCGCTCAGGCCGCGCAGCAGATCCTCGATTTCCACAGTGCGATCCAGGAGCGCGAAACGAACCAGCAGCGTCTCGACGAGCAATTGCTGCTGGCCGCTCTTGCGGAAGCGCGGTTCCAGCTCGCCAATGGCCGATAGCATTCGCAGCAGGTCCGCAGCGGACCAACGTGCGCGACGCTCGACCAATTGTTCGCGCACCCGCTCGGGAAGCTCGGGAGGATCACCACCGAGCAGAATCGCGAGCTGCGCGCGAAGCATATCGGCGAGTCCGCTCAGAAAGAGCGCGAAGTCGATTCCTGAATCGGCGAGTCGTCCAACGAAGGTGAAGACATCCCCCGCGCGCCGATTGAGGATGAGATCGAGCAGGCCGAGAAACTCATCTTCGGGCACCAAACCCAACGCATCGCGAACACGCTCGGCCGTCACCCGACCGTCACCCATCGCGAGCACTTGATCGGTGAGGCTCAGCGCATCACGCATCGATCCGTCGGCAGCGCGCGCGATGGTGGCGAGCGCTTGCGGTTCGGCCTCGATCGCCTCATGAGCGAGAACGGTCATGAGTCGATCCTTGATTTCGCCGGGCCCAATGCGCTTGAAATCGAAGCGCTGGAGACGGCTCAATACCGGCGCCGCCGACTGGGCGATCTTCTGCGGCTCCGTGGTGGCGAAGACAAAGACGACACGCGGCGGCGGCTCCTCGAGAATCTTGAGAAGCGCGTTCCATGCCTCACGAGTGAGCATGTGCGCTTCGTCGACGATGTAGACCTTGTAACGCTGGTCGCCGGAGGGCGCGTACATCGCACGCTCACGCAACTCGCGTGCGTCATCGACGCCGCGATTCGACGCGGCATCGATTTCGACGACGTCGAGACTCGAGGCGCCGCTCCAGATTCGCTCGCAGGACGTACAGACGCCGCACGGCTCGCCGTCTTCGCCGCGATGTTCGCAGTTGAGCGCCATCGCGAGCACGCGCGCGAGGGTGGTCTTGCCGACGCCGCGCGGGCCGCAGAGGAGATAGCCGTGCGCGACGCGACCGCGCGCAATCGCCCCCTTCAGCGTCGCCGATACGTGTGACTGTACGGCGACGTCACTGAAGCGCTTCGGGCGGTATTTGCGAGCGAGAGCGAGGGCCATGGGCGTGGGGCGTAGAGCGTGCGGGGAGCCTGGGCGGAATTTACTCCGCGACACGAAGCCCAAGCAAAAAAACTCGCGCGGGGATGTCGCTCAGTGAGCAATCATCCCCGCGCGAATGCCCCAGGCCGACCGAAGCGACAGGAGACACTTCATGCCGCTGCTACCTTCGGGGTCCTGACGGAGTTAGAAGGCTCTCGCCCTCCGGGACCTGGGACCTTGGGAATATAGCGGGAGTTTCCGGTGGCTGGAAGTTGTGGCTGGTGGTTGGTGGTTGGTGGTTGGTGGTTGGTAGCTCGTATCGAATCACCAATCGCCAACAACCAATTCACCAACGACCAACGACCAACGACCAATTCACGGCTTGATGACCGGCTTCGAGATCTCCGTCTTCCTGCTGCCGATCACGGGCCTCTTGACGATCAACGTTTCTTCCTTCACGCCGATCGATGGTGTCGTCACCGTGTCCTTCACCGTGCCCACGCTCGGCAAATGCAGCGTGTCGTTCTTCACTTTCACATCGATTTCGCCAGGCCGCTCGATGACGAGCTTGCCGTCATCCGTCCGCTTGCACGCGGCGACGAAGCCCAGAGTGGTCAGAGCGAGAAAGGCTATGGTCCGCATGGTCATTCTCCGTCGGAGGGAAGGCTCACCTCGCTAGGAGGCAACCTTTGGACCACGATCGACCTGCCGAGTGGTGGGGACTCCAGCCCCTCAGCTGAACACTTCACGCTGAAGACGTCGCATCCGTCGAAGCTCGTACACCTGACCAACCTCGCCACCCAGGATGAAGATCAGAGCGGCGTAGTAGGTCCAGAAAACGATCACGACAATCGCGGTCAGCGTACCTGTGTAGAGGGAACCGGGATTGAACGTGCGGACGTATGCGCTGAAGATCCACCGTGCCGACTCGAAGAGCGCGCTCGTGAACAGTGCCGCCGTCCACGCGCTGCGCCAGCGCACGCGGCGAACGGGTAGGTACTTGTAGAGCGAGAAAAACATCCACGCGATGAACACGAAAGCGAGCGCGCGTCCCGTCCAGTATTCCAGCCCGCCCATGACATCGTGACGCAAGCCGAGGCGGCCGAGGAGCTGGACGCCGCTGCGTGTCACGATCGAGAGATACGTGTTGAGGGCCGTGCTCGCGACGAAGAGCAGCGTCGCCACAATCGTGAGCTGGATGTCGAACAGTTTACCCTGGATGATGCCGCGTTCGTGCTCGATATCGAACACGTCGGCGAGCACGGTACGCAACGAGCCGAAGAGGCGCGTGGAAAACCAGATGAAGCCGATGGCGCCGTAGATCGTGAACGACTTCCGCGTGCGCAGAATATCAGTCACGAGTTTGTGAATCGGCGACGTCGGGGACTCTTCGTGCGCCGGCAGGAGCCGATCGATGAAGAACGACACCGCGCCCGACGAATCGACCTGGCCGCGATACAGAATCGGCAGCAGGTACGTCACGCCCGCGATGAGGAGTAGAAAAAACGGTACGGCCGCGAGCAGAATGTTGAATGCAATTCCGCCAGCGAGGAATAGCACGTTATCCTCCGAGGCGTTGTCCCAGACCCGTTTCGCGTAGTCACGAAACGTCCAGGCGAAGCTGACGATGGCGGGCCGCTTGCGCGATCTTGCGCTGGCCCGTGACGCGCGCGGTGAGGGCGTGCCCGCGTCAGCGGGAACGCCAGCGCTGCTCACGCGTCCTCTGTCTCCTCGTCCGTCCGCGGCGCGGTGGCCGTCGCCTTCGACCGGCGCGCCGACATCGAACGGGGCGGTGGCGCAGCATCGGCGCCTGCCTGATACGACGCCTTCGTCTCGGCAATCCGGCGCTCCAGCTCCTCACGCGCCTGGTGCGCGGCAGCGCGTCCCGCCTCCATCGCGCGATGCACCTGCTCCTTCTTCACCTCGATTGCCTCACGAGCAGAGTCGATGCGTTCCTCGACGCGCCGGCGCGCATCCCGAAACGTGTCGACGACCGTGTCGGTGACGTCGTTCGCCACGTGTCGCGCCGCGCGCTGCGCGCGTCGTGCGCGACGCTGCAGGCCATGTCGCGTTTGCGCGCCGCTCTGCGGAGCAAGGAGCAACGCCAGCCCCGCGCCAATCGCTAGCCCGACGAAGAACGAGCTCAGTGTTCCCGACTGCTTCTCGATGATGACGTATGGTTCGTCTTCATCGAAGTCGTACGACCGCGACATGAGTGATCTCGCGCTGGTGATCGTTTACTTCTTCTTCGGCGGTTTGCCTTTCGCTGCGCCGCGAGCTGCGGCGATAGTGTCATTCTTCCGCGCGATTCGTGCCTCGGCATCGGAAGATGACGCTCCATTGTCGGACCCACCCATGTCGAGCAGCGCGAGGACCTCGCGGCGCACCTCATCGACCGAAAGGCCGACAAGTTTTGCCGTGCGCGCGACATCTCCATCCGCCGACGCGAATGTCTTGAGAATGAGCTGACGCCGGGCATCGGCGACCGTTGTCTGCCCAACCGGAATCGTCAGCGCCGAGGGCTCCGGCGCCGAGCGCAGATGACGCTGCATCATGTCGCCAAGTGCAATCTTGTCGCCGCGCGACATGATGACGCCGCGCTGCACGGCGTTCTTCAATTCACGCACGTTGCCTGGCCACGCGAATGAGTGAATCCACTCCCATGCGTCATCGGTGAAGTTCACGATGTTCTTGCCGTTCTGCGACGACTCGCGCGCAAGGAATTCCTTGGCCAGCAGTTGAATGTCGTCGGCGCGCTCGCGCAACGGCGGCAGATAGATCTCAACGACGGCGAGTCGATAGTACAGATCCTCGCGCAGCTCGCCCTCGCTGAGTGCCTTTTGCAGATCCTTGTTCGTGGCCGCCACAACGCGAATGTCGACCAGAATTTCTTTCTTCCCGCCGAGTCGTCGGACCATTCGCGACTCGAGAGCGCGCAGCAGCTTCACCTGAATGTCCGTCGCCATTTCGGCGACTTCGTCGAGGAAGAGCGTGCCACCGCTCGCCATCTCGAACGCCCCAGGCTTCTCGTTCGTCGAACCCGTGAACGCGCCTTTCTCGTGGCCGAACAACTCGTTCTCGAGAATCTCTTTCGGGAGCGCCGCGCAGTTGAGCGCGAAAAACGGCCCCTTGGAGCGTTCGCTCTTCTGGTGGATGGCGCGAGCCACCAGCTCTTTGCCCGTTCCCGACTCACCGAGGATCAGCACGCTGGCGCTCGACGTCGCGACGGCGTCGATCACGTTGTACACGCTACGCATCGATTCCGATTGACCCGTGAGCTCGCCATAATGCGTGAGCCCCTCGAGCTTCGCGGTCAACTCGCGATTCTTCTCCTGCAACGCGAACTGATCGAGCAGCTTCGGAATCTGCGCTTTGAGCTTATTGAGTCGCTCGGTGTTTAGCGGCTTCTCAATGTAGTCGACTGCGCCCTGCTTGATCGCCTCGATCGCGAGCTCGGTCGATCCCTGACCCGTAATCATGATGAACTCGGTGGGGATCTTTCGTTCGCGAATGGCCTTGAGCAGTGCAATGCCGTCGAGCTTGGGCATCTTCAAATCGGCGAGCACGACACCGAACTTCTCGCTCGCCAGGCGGTCGAGCGCCTTCTGCCCGTCCTCGGCGATCTCGATGCCGTAGCCTTCGTCGCCAAGTATCGCGCCGAGGCCGGTCGTAATGGCCTTCTCGTCGTCCGCGATGAGAATTTTTGCATTTGCGTGCTTCATGCTCTCTCGTGTGTGCGCGTACGTGCCGATGTCGTCGCCGCGCGCGGAAATGTCAACGACATGCTCTGCCCTTCACCGTGCACGCGGATGCCCGCCGCGTCAGCCGCTGCCGACACCTCGCTCGAGACCTCGAGCGGACCCTCGGCGTCAGCGGATTCGATGTGCACGACTATCTCCTGGCCAACGTCCACCTTCCAACGAATGTCCCCCTTGCGCGCAAGCGCGGCGAGTAGCGCCGCGCCAAGAACGAGCCGCACGACATTTCCACTGGCTCGAACGGCTCCGGAGACCACCTCGCGTGAGGCGCCTTCGATGCGCAGCGAGCCGCCATCGGCACTTGCTGACGGAGACAACAGCGACGCGAAGCAATGCATCGTCTCGCCGATCTCGAGCGGATCACGTGGGGCACGAGCGAGCGTGAGCAGTGCCTCGGACATTCCAACAACGGCATCGAGCTGGTCGGCCGCCGATGATGCGAATGACGCAACCGACGCGGCCGCCGCATCGGAACGCGACGATCGCGATCGGACGACTTCCAGGTTGACGGCGACGCCGTTCAGCGCGCCCTTGAGCTCGTGCGCCGTGCGCGCGCTAATCTGCTGCAGTACGTCGAGCCAGAGCTCGTCGACCGATCGCGTCAACGGTGGATTGCTTTGTGCTGCGCTCGTCACGTCCTTCTCCACACCAAGGCTTATTCGCCAGCGTCCGCGTCGTCAGGCGCCGCCGCAACGCCCACTGTCGCTTCGCTGGGCGCGGGTCGGTGCTGCACGGGAGCGTTCACGTACCGCGCAACCGCGGCAGCCGTTCCCGTAACAGCAAGCTGCTCGAAGAGAAATCCGAACTTCTCGTCATAGGCGCTCGCGAGACGTGCCTTTGCATCGTCCGGCAAATCCCAGAATTTCTTTTTGAATGGGCCGAGCGCCTTCTTGCGCGTCTTGTAGAAAAACTGTTCATCCGAGTCGGACGGCTTCCGCTCGTCTTTCGCGTTCACCCGCAGCCAGTTGTAGATCTCGTCGCGCAACGCGGCCGGCAGATGATCGAAGAGCATGTTCTGGAAGTTGGTCGCGAGGTGAATCTCCGCCGTCTCACGCTTCGGGAAATTATGAAACGCCGAATCGGGCAGCGTTGACGCGCCGTGTTGCACCGCACCGGCCAGGCCATACTCGTCACGCGCGACCCTCGACAAGCGCTCGAGCGTGTCGAGATCGAGCTTGACATCGGCAATGGAGCCATCGGCGAGAACGACACCACCGTGCGACGTTCCGGATTGGACCGAGATCTTCGAGACGCCCGCCTTCCCGCGAGGGAGATTTCGCAACAGCCCGTCCATGTACGCCCGCAGCTCCTCGACCGTGCTGTTGTGCGAGCCAACCTCGCCGATCTCGCCACCGACGGAAATCGTCACGTCCTCCGGCTCGACCTCTCGAACCGTCTCGAGAATATCGATTCCAACTTCGTAATTGAGCTTTTGTTGCTGGTCCAGATCGGGCTTCGAGATATCGACGAGCGTCGACGTGTCGATATCGATGTTGTAGAAGCCGGCATGAATCGCCTCGCGAGCCAGCGCCTTCACCGCGTCGACCTCGGTGCGCGCATCGGCGGCGAACTTCTTCGCGTTCACCTGGAAGTGATCACCCTGAATGAACACCGGCCCGCGGAAACCCTCGCGCATTGCCGCGGCCAGCATCACGGCCACGTACTCGGCGGGTCGCTGATCCGTGTAGGCGATCTCCGACCGCGCGATCTCCAGCAGAAATGCTCCCGCTTTGAGACGAATCGCCGTCCGGAAGATCGAGCGCGCGGTGTCGTAGGCCATTCCGCGAACGTTGATCGCGGGAACGGTGAACCCGTGAACGTCGCCTCTTCCACGAGCCATGTAGAGCTCCTGGATGGAAGCGGGGCGAACGCCGACTGCTTGCCCAAGCTCCCAGATCAACCAGCGCGCCGAGTCGCGTTCCTCGGTGTCGCCGAACACGGCGAGGCGAGCAAGCTTGTCCATGCCTGGGCCGGCGAGTGCCGAGTCGCGCGCGACCTCGACACCCCCGTCGTGAACCGAAATAGATGAACCGAAGACAGAAAAAGCGGATGACAATGGGTCTGGGGCTAGGGACCAGGAGGGCCTAGGATTCAGAATTCAGAAGGTGTCAGAGCCTCCGAGGTGGTGCAAGGTGTCGACGATGCGACGAGGCTCAAATCGCGAACCGCTCGTCCGGCTTCGGGAGCATGTTCCATTCCCGTCGGGCTTGCTCGGCGTCCGCTCGACCGAGCATGGCGTACGTAAACTGCTTCCCCAGCTCGACGCCTGGCTGGTCGAGCGGATTGATGCCGTACAACTCACCGGCGTAGATCGTCGCGATTTCCAGGAACATGAACAGCGCACCGAGATTGTGCGCGTCTGCCCTGTCGACCTGTATCGTGAGGTTCGGCCGCCCGCGGCGAGCCAGCGCCCCTGCAGTCGCCCGGCGCTCGATGTCGAGCAGCTCGCCCAGACGATGTCCGCCAAGGTATCCAAGCTCCTTCACGTCCGAGTGCAGCTTCGGTATCTCGAGCTTGACAGGTTCTTCCTCAACGGCGATGAAGCTCACGGTCTTGTCGGGCGGGCCCTCCATGAAAAGCTGCACCTTGCTGTGCTGATCGGTCGCGCCGAGCGCAGCGAGAGGCGTTGGGCCGACGCCAGCATCTCCGGACGTCCGATGCTTGCCGAGGCTCTCCGCCCAGAGCTGGACGAACCAGTCGGCGATATCGCGGAGCGGATCCGAGTACGGCATCAACACGTGGATGTGACGCCCCAGCTTCGTGTCCGCGAGGAACTGAAGCATCGCGAAAGTTCCAGACGGGTTTTTTGTGAGCGCGTCCGTCTCGCACCGCGTCGCGATCTCGACAGCGCCAGAGAGGAGCGCGGCGGTATCCATTCCGGTGAGCGCCGCCGGCAAAACGCCGACCGGTGTGAGCACACTGTAACGACCACCAACGTTCGGTGGGATGTCGAGCGCGGGAATGTTCTCCTGGCGCGCGATGGTGCGCAACGCACCCTTCTGCGGATCCGTGACGAAGACGAGATGGCGCGCCGTGTCTTTTCCGACTGCGCTCTGGAGACGTCCGCGCACGACGAGATACTGCGCCATCGTCTCCGCCGTGCCACCTGACTTGGAGATGACGATGAACAGCGCACGCGCGAGATCGAGACGATCGAGAAGCGCTGCAATCGTTCGCGGGTCCACGTTGTCGAGCACGTGAAGGCGAGGCCAACCACCGCGTTCATCTTTGGTGAGCGCGTTCCACTGCGGTTTGAGCAACGCGGTTCTCAGCGCGATTGGTCCCAGCGCGGAGCCACCGATGCCGAGGACGACGACGTCGTCGAATTGACCGCGAACCCGTTCCGCGAAATCGGTCGATTGGCGATGGAGCGCAGCATTCCCCGGCAAGTCCAGAAAGCCCAACTCGTCCGCCGAACGCCGGCGACGAAAGCCTTCGTTTGCTCGGGCGAAAGCCGCAGAGGCGTCACGCCAGTCGGCGGAGGAGATTCCGCCGGAGACGACGTCGGCCATGAAGTTGGTGTAGTCCAAGCGCAGAGTCATGGGTCAGGTGCAGGGGCTAGGCGATTCGTACCGTCAGTCCGTCGAATGCTGGGGCAACTCCTCTGGGAAGTTCGGCTTCGAGATCGGCGTGAAAGTTGTCGTGCGTCAGGTGAATGAGATACGTTCGCTCGGCACCGATCTCGTCAGCGACGCGCAACGATTCAGGAATGCTCAAGTGTGTCGGGTGTTCGGTGCGAAATAGGGCGTTGATCACGAGCACTTCGACGCCGCGAAAGCGTTCGAGCGCGTCACGCGGGACGCTCTTGGCATCGGTGATGTACGCCAGTGCGCCGATGCGATATGCAAAAACAGTGACGGGGCCGTGCGGAATCGGGACGGGGACGACTTCGACGTCGCCGACCATGAAAGGCCGGTTGGGCTCGATGGCGTGCGCGCGGCCCTCGGGCTTTGACGTCCCTGCGACGGGCCGGCGGTCATCGAAGATGTAGGCGAACTTGCGGCGAAGGCTGTCGAGCGTTTCCGCGGAGCCGTACATCGGGAGCGGCGCGTCACGTCGAACGGTGAAAGCGCGGAGGTCGTCAATGCCGTGTGTGTGGTCGGCGTGATCGTGCGTGAAGAGCACCGCATCGACGCGATCAATTCCTGCGGCGATCAACTGCAACCGCAGCTCCGGCGGCGTGTCGATGAGTATTCTCGTACCAACATCCGTTTCGACGAGCGCGCCCACGCGTGTGCGCTTGTCGCGCGGGTCCGGCGAGCGGCAGACGGCGCAGCCGCAGCCGAGCATGGGGACGCCGAAGCTGGTGCCGGTTCCGAGAAAGAGTAAGCGCATGGAGAAAAGGGCCTAGGGTTAGGGGCGAGGGGCTGGCTGACCCTACTCCCTAGACCCTGGCCGCTGCCTTCGATCTCACACGGTTTCCACTTTCATCATGTTCGTCGTCCCCGGCACATCGAACGGCACACCGGCGGTAACGATTACGCGATCACCCGTTCGCGCGAGTGCTCGTTTGCGGACAGCCTCGAGGGCGAGGCGAACCATCTGTTCGTACGTGTCACAGTGCGGCACGAGCTCCGGGACGACGCCCCATACGAGCGCGAGCTGCCGATAGGTGCGCGGTTGATCAGTGAGCACGAGAATGGGCACCGAAGGCCGCTGCGACGCAACCACGCGCGAGCTGAAGCCGCTCTTGGTGAACACGATGAGACACGGCGCGCGCAGCATGCGCGACGCCGCGTTGCAGGCTGCAGCGATCGCGAACTCCGTCGACATCGCCGTCTCGTCGCTCCGCTGGCCATCGCGCTCGAAGGTCGTTTCGTGCTTCTCGACCTCGGCGATGATGCGATTCATGGCTTCGACCGCGAGGCGAGGATACTGGCCAGCGGCCGTCTCGGCGGAGAGCATCACGGCGTCCGTGCCGTCGAGGATCGCGTTCGCGACGTCGCTGGCTTCGGCGCGCGTCGGGCGCGGATGCGTGATCATCGACTCGAGCATCTGCGTCGCTGTGATCACCGGACGCCCGAGCCGGTTGCACAATGAGATGATGCGCTTCTGTGCGAGCGGCACCTCCTCGAAGGGCAGCTCGACGCCAAGGTCGCCGCGCGCGACCATGACGCTGTCCGATGCGCGAATGATGCTCTCGATATTCTCGAGCGCGGAGTCTTTCTCGATCTTGGCGACGACGAGAATCTCACGCGGAATCATCGCTCTCAGCTCGGCGATGTCCTGGGCGCGGCGAACGAAACTCAAGGCGACGTAGTCGATCCCCTGCTCGGCGGCGAAGGCGACGTCTTCGCGGTCCTTGTCGGTGATGGACGGCGCGGAGACCGACACGCCAGGCAGATTGATCCCTTTGTGACTCGAGAGAACGCCGCCGTGGAGCACGCGCGCGGTAACGCGCGGCTTGGCGACGTCGAGTACCACGAGCTCCAGCAGGCCGTCGTTGATCAAGACGCGATCGCCGACGTGGACGTCCGTTGCGAGATTCTCGTACGTCACCGGAACCTCGCCACGCCTAACGGCACCCTCTGGCGCGAGCACGAGGTCCGAGCCATCGTCGAGGGAAAGCGGAGCGGCGAGCTCTCCGACGCGAATACGCGGACCCTGCAAGTCGCCGAGAATAGCAACCGGACGCTCCAGAGCCTGCGCCGTGTCGCGGACCAATTTGATGGTCGCGGCGTGCTGCTCGTGCGTGCTGTGCGAAAAATTGATGCGGGCGACACTGAGCCCGGCATCCATCAAGCTACGCAACGCTTCGGGCGAACAGCTCGACGGCCCGAGCGTGCAGACGATTTTCGTGCGGCAGAATGGCAAAATCGAGGGCGGTGCGGGAGGCGGTCGTTACCTCGAAGCGACGAGTTCGCGTCCAAGCGCCTTCGTCTTTTTCGCGAGTCCGGCGATGAGAGTGTCGAACGATTTCTGAAAGCTGGCAAGGCCGTCGACGAGCAATTTCTCCGTGACGTCATCGATGGAGATGCCGAGTTGCGCGAGATCGGCAATGACCCGTTCGGCACCCGGCACATCCTGATCGACCGTCTGTTTCACTTCACCGTGATCACGGAAGGCGTCGACGGTTGCCGGAGGCATGGTGTTCACCGTGTGCGGACCGATGAGCTGCTCGACATACATCACGTCACGGTATGCCGGATTCTTGGTGCTCGTACTCGCCCACAAGACGCGCTGAACACCCGCGCCCTTGTCCGCGAGCTTCTTCCAGCGCGGCGAGGAGAACTCCTTCTGGAAGATCTTGTAGGCGAGCTTCGCATTCGCGATCGCTGCCTTGCCTCGCAGCGCGTCGATCTTTTTGCGCTGGTCGGGCGTCGCACTCTTGGCCACCGCGTCGAGCCGCTTGTCGACTTCGGTATCGACGCGGCTGACGAAGAAACTGGCGACAGACGCGATGTTGTGAATGTCCTTCCCTGCCTTGACGCGGTCCTCGAGGCCAGCCAGGTACGCCTCGATGACGCGTCGATACGCGTCGAGCGAGAAGAGCAAGGTGATGTTGATGTTGATCCCACTCGCGATGAGCCGGCGCACCGCGTCCGCTCCCTCGACCGTGCCTGGGACTTTGACGAATGCGTTAGGCCTGTCAACGGTCGACCAGAGACGTGTCGCCTCGCTCACGGTCGCCTCCAACTCGTGCGCGGCGGTTGGCGAGACTTCGATCGAGACGTAGCCGTCGGCTCCCTTCTCTTTGTCGTAGACGGGCCGGAAGATGTCGCACGCGTCGCGCACGTCGGTCGTCGAGACGAGCTCGAACAATTCCATCGCCGTGAAGTCGCCCGGCGCGGTGCGGATCTGATCGTCGTACGCCGTCCCCTCCGCAAGCGCCTTCTCGAAGATGGTCGGATTCGACGTCATCCCGCTAACGACATCATCGCGGATGCGTCGGGCGAGCTCGCCGTTGCGCAGGATCGTTCGCTCGATGAAGTCGAGCCAAATGGAAACGCCGGCATCGTGCAGGCGTTGAAGGCGTTCGGAGACGGACATGGACGGCTCGTGAAAAGGGTACGAATGGAAAATAAAGCAAAGGGGCTACTGCCTCACCACCTTCCAAATCCGCCCGCCGTTGTCGTCCGTGATGTAGAGCGCGCCATCAGGGCCTTGAGCGAGACCAGTTGGACGACGATCGCCAGAGCCTGCCGTGGCGCGTTGGACCGTCAGGTTCGGTGCAAAGTTGTCCGGGAAGATCTCGTACGCACCGTCAGCGCGACCGTTTTTCAGTGGCTGGAAGACGATCTTGAACCCGGCCTGTGGCAGCGGAGCGCGATTCCACGAGCCGTGAAAGGCGATGAACGCTCCTTCGCGGTAATGCTCCGGGAACATCGACCCGGTATAGAACAGCAACCCGTTCGGTGCCCAGTGCGCCGGGAAGTAGGCCACGTCTCCCTTCTTGGTCTCGCAGCGTCCCACTTTGCTGCCGTCGCCGCCGTACTCGGGCGCGAGCACCTTTTTCTTCAGTTCCGGATCGAAGTAGCAATATGGCCAACCGAAGTCATCGCCGCGCTGAACGTGAAACAACTCTTCCGCCGGCTTCTCCGCCCCTTGCTCAGCATTGAAGAGCTTGGGCCAGTCGGCGCCGCCGCCGCCGAGCTGATCGCGGCCGTGTTGCATGACCCAGAGATCGCCGTCGTGCGGATTGATCGTGATCGCGACCGAATTGCGAATGCCACGCGCGAAGTGCTCGCCCTGCGCCTCGGTCTGATGCAACTTGCTCGCATCGAAACGCCAGATTCCCGCGCGAGTCTCGAGCTCGGTGCACGGATCGACGCCCGGCACCTCGAGCTTCCGATCTTCGCTCTGACAGGCATTCGTTCGCGAACCGATGTTGACGTACAGCGAGCCGTTGCGCGTGATCGTGAAGGTCTTGGCGCTGTGGCCTTGCGTCGGCAGCCCGGTGACGACCTCCTCTGCTTCACCAGTGGGCTCGAGCGAGCCCGTGGCCAAACGAGAGCGTCGAATGTCGGTGCCGTTCTCGGTGTAGAGATATCCGTCGAAGAGGGCGACCTCGGTGTCATCGCCGTTGCCGAATTTGTGTCGTTCGTCGGCGACACCGTCTCCGTCGCGGTCGCGCAACGACATCACTCCCCCACTCTTCAGGCCGACAAAGACGTCGCCGTTAGGCGTCACGAGGATGTGTCGAGGTCCGGGAACACCATCGGCGAAGACGCTCGCGCAGAAGCCTTTCGGCAGGGTGATGCCGCCGTTATCCGGCGCGCAGCGAGCCCTGCCGCGGACCGGGTGGGCGGCCTGGCCCTGCGCCAAAACCGGGAGCGTTGCCGCGATCAGCGTAAGAAGGGGGAATCGAATCCGCATGTGGTCTCCAAGCGCGCTTACGTCGGAAGGGGATCGGCGCGGAATATACCGGCGACGGGGCTGTCCAACCATCGAGGTCCCGAGAGTGTCTAGGAGAGTGAAGATCGAAACCGGTTTCAGGCAGGACTCGTCATTGATCGGCGAGCCCCCGGCCCATGCGTCACTCGTATTAGCAAACTCGTAATTGTGGAGGCCCCCCCATGCGCAGGATGTGGCTGATCTCCCGAGGCGTGCCGATGCTGATCGTCCTCAGCGCCGCGACTCCCGCTCCGTCGATCGCCCAGCGATCAGCGCGCGACCCGAGTGCGGCCGGCGACGACTGGCTCGATCGCTGCCGTGACGGGCGAAACGGAAACGGCGACCGAGAGCGTTTCTGCGAGGTCCGCGACCGAAGGCTTTCGCCATCCCGGACGCTGGACATAGACGGGGAGCAGAACGGCAGCGTGAGCGTGCACGGGTGGGATCGATCGGAGGTCTACGTCCTCGCGAAGATTCAAACGGACGGCGACGACATGGACGAAGCGAGGGATATCGCCTCTCGGATCACGATCGACGCAGACGGAGGGCGGATTCGCGCGGAAGGTCCCTCGATGCGGGGAAACCGGTCGTGGTCGGTGAGCTTCGAGGTCTGGGCGCCGCGACAGACGGACATTCGTGCCTCCACGCAGAATGGCGGCGTCAGCGTCGACAATCTGGATGCGCGGCTCGAGCTCAGCGCCGTGAATGGTGGCCTTACACTCCGGGGAATCTCTGGCACCGTTCGCGGAGAGACGACAAATGGGCCGCTGAACGTCGACCTCGACGGTGATCGGTGGCGAGGCGAGGGACTGGATCTGCGCACGACGAACGGGCCGGTGAATCTCCAGATTCCCGACGGATACTCGGCGCGGCTGGAGACGGGAACCACGAACGGGGGGATGCGAATTGATTTCCCGGTCACGTTGCAGGGTGTCATTGGGCGGCGCATTACGACGACCCTCGGCAATGGAGGTGCGTCGATCCGCGCAGTGACGACGAACGGGCCGGTGGAGGTTCGCCGCAAATAGCGCGTCGAAACAAAGCTCTTGACCGGCCCGCTTCCCCGTCGCTACGTGTTTCGCATCCGCGTCAGGGAACTGGATGAAAAAAGTGGCGAAGCATCGTGAAGTCGGACGTCGCACTCGCTGGCGTGCGTGGGCGATTGCCTCGCTCATGCTCGTCGCATCATCGAGCTGCTTCAAGCGCTCGCTGATGCCGGACGATGAGCCGGACACCATCACGGTCACGATCTCGAACAACAATCCGCTGGACATAACCGTGTACGCGGTGAACCAGAGCATGCGCATTCGCCTCGGCACTGTGACGACGGCGTCGACGCAGCACTTCACGCTCGCGCTGCACCAGATCAGCCCGACGGGCGAGTTGCAGCTCATGGCCGATCCGGTCGGCACGTCGCGGACACTGACGTCAGAAGCGATCCACGTCTCGGGGGGCCAGGAAGTGGAGTGGATGCTTCAGGCGAACCTCCGGCAGTCGTCGCTCGTCATTCGGAGCTGACCATGCGCCTACGAGGATCGCGGTGGCTCGCCGTCGTCACGACTATTGCGTGCCTAACGGTTGGCGCGTGCCACCATGGCGTGGGCCAGGAAGCAGCCGAGACAGGCTACAATGGCGAGGTCACGCTGCGCGTCGTCAATCACAGCTATCTCGATGTGACCGTGTATCTGCAGCAGGGGACGCGGCGCGACCGCATCGGAACGGCGACGGCGACGACGACCACCGAGTTTCGTGTCGCGCTGCGACGCTTAACGAGCGGCGGTGATTACCGGCTCTTGGGTGACCCGATCGGCTCGCGTCAGGCCGTTCGCAGCGAATCGCTCCACGCGCAGGATGGCGACGTCGTGATCTGGACGTTGGAGGATGATCTCGCGCGCTCGTTCGTCGAGGTGCGCTGAGCTCTATCTATTTGCCGCCCTGAGGGCCACCAGGCGTCCCGCCTGGTACAGTCGCGCCGCCGCCGCCCGCGAATGCCTCCGCGATGCCGATGAGCGCACCGGTCGTGAGCGCACCAAAGAGGAATGTCCGTCCGCGCGAAAACTGCTTCGTCGCGACTCCAGTGATCAACACGCGCGGCACGGCGAGGCGCTCACCCCGCCACTCCATCTGCGAGCCGTCGCGCCGGTCGGTCTGTGTCACGCTGAGTAAATACACATCATCCGAATCCCGGATAAAGCGACCGTCCAGGGACGCGATCTGCGGCCCCACCTGTGCCGCGAGCACGACGGCGCCGGAATCACTCAGCGTCAAGTGCACCTCTCGATCGGTGAGTGACGCATCCGACCTGGCCGGCACATAGGCGTAGCAAGCGGCCGAGGCCACGAGCCCCGTCAACGTCAAGGCGCGAGTCAATCGACGAGACACGACCGGCATTTACGCGGATTAAAGGATTCTCAGAAAGATACGGGGCGGGAGAGCAACAGGCCCTCCCGCCCCGCGAGAGTTGAAAAATCTTTACTACGGCGGACAGGCCGCTGGGTCGTTCGCATTGCGGAACGTGAAGAGATTCTGCGAGTCGCTCGACGGCGTGTTGGAGTTCGTTTGTTCCTCGGTCTGACCGTAGAAGAGTCGCCCCGGTATCGCCGGCTTCGAGCGCGCCGGATGCATCAGCGGCAGGCACGTTCGCTTGTAATCGTTCCACGACTCGATGTTCTGGAACAGCGCGATGTATTTCTCGTTCATGATGTCGGCGAGCGTCGGTGCGGCAATCGCGCCCTTGCCGTATTCCGCGCGCACCGTATTGAGGAAGGGCGCCGCCGCCGCCGATCCCGTGAGGACGAACGTCGCCTCGGCCATGATGAGTTGATTCTCATCATATGTGATGAGCGGCTGCGCGAAGCTTTCGTTGTCCGTGCGGCCGGAGCCGATGATAGGAGAGATGTCTGGCACCTGTGTCGCTGCGGTCGTGACGTTGTACCCCCCATAGACGCCATTCGGATCCTTGGCGAAGTATTGCGGCAAGCGCTGATCGCCTTGCGCGTTCATGAGGTCGACGAGAGTCGAACCGGCAACGAGATCGTTGCCGAACGACGTCGTCTGGAACTGCGCCCACATGTTCCGCTCGGACGTGGCCGACGAATGCTGCGTCTTCCAATCGTTGGCCGGCGCCGAGATACCGAGTTGCGCCTCGGTCAGTGCCTGCGAATACTGCGTGTTGCCGAGCTTCTCGACCTGGTGCAGGTAGATGCGCGCTTTCAGCGTGTGCGCCGCCTGCGTCCATTTCACCTTGTCGCCGTTGTACACCAGATCGTATGTCCCCGGCCCCGTCCCGCCCGCACCCATGTCCGCGATCGCCTTGTCGAGCAATGCGAGCAGATTGGTGTAGATGGTCATCTGCGCGTCGAACTTCGGCGTCGTCGACGTCCCGACGGCATCGCTGTACGGCACGTCGCCCCAGATGTCCGTGGCGAACATCATGTTCATCACCTCGAGCACCTCGGAGATGCCCAGGTACAGCTTGTCACTCGCTGCAAGCGCTTCGACGCGCTTTATCTGGTTCAGACCGCCGCCGTCGTAGATCGAGGAGAACGAACCGTCGAAGCTGCCGGCGCTGATGCTGTAGACGCCCTGCTGATCGACGAAGCGGCCATTGACGCCCGCGCACTGCTGCATCCATTCGCAGACGATCATGGCCACTGGGCCTTCCTGCTGACCGAAGATGTTGGCCTCGACGCCAACGAAAAGCTGGTTGACGTTTGCCGCCGTGGGGTTGTTCGGATCGGCGACCGATTTCGGCGCGTCGAGAAACTTCGAACAGGCGGCGAGCCCCACGGACAGCCCCAGGGCCGCCGAGACAATTCGCATATATCGCATCGTATGCTCCTTGTAGTTAGCGGTTGAGACCGATGGTGATGACGAACGAGCGAGTGAGCGGCAGGTTGAAGTAGTCCGCCGCGCCAATCTGCTCATACGGTCCGGCGACGTTCGTCTCCGGATCGAGGCCGGTATACTTGGTCCACGTATGCAGGTTGCGACCGGAGAGGCGGACGTCGACGCTCGACATGCCTAACGTGCGGCCCACCCACGGCTGATCGAACGTGTAGGCGACCGACAACTCACGCAGCTTTACAAAGCCGGAGTTCTCCAGGCAGGGCTCGTCGATGCCGGTGAACGGACAGGCCGCGATATTGCTCGCGAAGTACCAGTTATAGCCGATCGGGATCTTCTGGCCAGCACCGGGACCCGTCACCGGACCCGCGTACCAGTTGGCGTCGCCAAATGCCCGGAGATTACCCGTGCAATCGCTGTTGTTTGGACCAGTGCACACCGCACGGATTTCGGTGTCCTTGTGCGTTCCATAGCTCCACAACGCGCCCTTGGTGCCGTTCCACATCAGGCCACCGTGACGGATGTCGACGAGCGCCGACAACTCGAATTTGTGGAAACGGAAGCTCGTGTGCGCGTTGCCAGTCCACTTCGGGTTCGGATCGCCGAGGATTCGCAAGTTCGTATCCTCGCACGGCATCCCAGGATCGGGACTGCAGTTGCTGCCGTCGTCGATATAGAGCGTGCCCTTCGGTTTTCCCGAGCATACCGCGGAGAGATCGACTCCGGGGATTACGTCATTCGGGCTGATACCGCAGCGTACCCAGCCTTCTCCACGAATGACTCCTAACGGGTACCCGACCTGAGCGACCGTACCAACGAACGCCGAACCAGTGAAGAGGAACTGCGCGCCGGCGATGTTCTGCACGAGCGACTGGTTCCGTCCCCAGCCGAGACCGATGTCCCATGCGTAGTTCGGGCGGGTGAGTGGTCGCAAATTCAGCGACAGCTCGGTCCCGCTGTTTCGGAATTGGCCGGCGTTCTTCGCCTCACTCGAAAAGCCCGTCGATGGCGCAATGGGCGTGATGAGAATGACGTCACTCGTCTTCGAGCTGTACCAGGTGGCGCTGACGTCGGCCTTCTCGCCCCAGAAGCCAACGTCGAAGCCGCCCTCGAGCTCCTTCGTCCGCTCGGGATGCAGCGAGGTTGCCGGCTTGGTGAAGTTGACGAACAGACCACCGCGACCGCTCTGCGTCGGCGTGAAACCGGTGCCCTGCGCGATGCCGCCGACGAGGTTCGTGCCGCTGAACGTCTGCGACGTGAGGTACGGCTGCGGCTCGTTGCCCGCCTCGCCGTACGAGAGACGCAGCTTGCCGAAGGTGAGCCCCTTCGGCTTGTACGCGTTCGTAAACGTCCACGCCGCGCTCGCTTTCGGGAACAGCGCCGAGCGGTTCTGTCGTCCGAAGGTCGTCGAACCGTCGTCACGGATGGCGCCCGTGAGATAAAGCTGGCTGAACATGTCGAACGTGGCCTGTCCGAAATACGACGCGTTGTGAATCTCCGTCTGGTAATCGCTCGGCGGGTCACGCGAGAGCGTGTTCAGAATGCTGAACGGCTGCGGCGCGATGAGTCCGCGGCCGACGACGGAGAAGCTGCGATAGTTCCGGGCGTTCAGGTTCTGCCCCACCGTGAACGTTCCGCCGAACGCGTCACTGAGGTGATACTGCGCCGTCGCGGTGAGGTTGTGGTCGATCTGGTAGTTCACGACCTTGCCTTCCGTGATGCGGCCGCCCGCGGCGACGTCGGAACACTCCGCCGGACACCCCTCGAGACGCTCGTCGTTCGAGTAGTCGGCGCCGAGAGTGTAGTCGAACTTGAGCCAGCTATTCGCGATATAGTCGGCGTTGACGTTGCCGAACGAGCGCGCCGCCTGCATCTGGTTCAGCTCTTCGTACAGCGTGTAGAACGGATTATTGAAGATTCGTGTCTCGCCAGCCGTGGACGGATCGGGATCCGGCACCATGTACGAGCGGTGCAAACCCGTCACTGGGTCGAGCCAGGGCAGGTTGTTGAAATCGGGCGGTGTGCGGAACAACCCAAGCAGAAGGCCGTTGACGTTGTTGCCGCGCTGCGTCAGGTGGCCGCGCGTGTCCGCATACGAGAAGTTGCCGCCGAGCGTAAATCCGTCGGTGAGCTTGTGATTCGCGTTGAGGCGAACGGTCGAACGGTCGAAGTAGTTGTTCGGACCGACGAAGACGCCATGATTGATGTTCGAGCTTCCGGAGAGGAAGAATGTCGTGCGCTCGTTGCCGCCAGACACGTTGACCGTGTTGTCGCCGACGTGACCGCTGGTGAATGCCTCAGTGGCGTGATCGTACGACGGACCCGTGATCTGCGGCCCCCAGCTTCGCGTATAGAGCGATGCCTGGTTGAAGCGGCCCTGTCCCCACGTGCGCTGGAGCGGGTACGTGCGAGAGACCTCGTCGTCGGAGTACGAGCTTTTCAGGCCGTAGCGCGTTGCGCCCGCGTGACCCTTCTTCGTCGTGATGAGAATGACGCCGTTCGCCGCACGCGCTCCATAGATCGCCGCGGCCGCCGCGCCCTTCAGAATCTCGACGTTTTCGATGTCACTCGGGTTGATGTCGATCATCCGGTTCGGCGCCGAAGTTCCCTCGAACTCGCCGCCGTTGTCCTGACCACCGACGCCACCGCCACCCGCGTCGATCGGGTTGAAGTTCGTCGTCGACGTCGTCGAGTTGTCGACGGGCACGCCGTCCACAACGAAGAGTGGTTGCGTATTGCCGTTGAGCGTTCGCAAACCACGAATCTGAATCTTCGACGCGGCACCGGGATCTCCGGCTTCCTGCGACACGACGACGTTAGGCGCCTTGCCGGCCAACGCCTGCACGACGTTCGACTCGTTGGACTTCTGCACGAGCTCCGCCGACACCTGGTTGCGTACGTTGCCGAGCTTCTCGACTTCCGTCTGCGTGCCGGCGCCGGTGACGACGACTTCACCCAGTTGCAGTGGATTCGCCTCGAGAAGGAAATCCTGAGTGACCGAACCGGGGACGATTGTGACCCGCGCGAGCTTTGGCTTGTAGCCGACGCGCCGGGCGCTGAGCGTCACGGATTGCCCGGCGACGCGAGCACCGGGAATCGTGAGCGAGTACCGTCCATCGTCTCGCGTGAGAGTACCGATGCCCAACTCGGGGATCGTGATGGTCACAGCCGAAAGCGGCGCTCCGGCGTCACCAGTTGCTCGTCCGGTGATCGTTGACGTTTGCTGCGCGATTGCCAACGCGGGACTGAGAAGCAACACACCTACCAGAGCAGACCAACGGCGTTTCGTCGCTGCCATGCTTTCCTCCAGCGGTTGTCGTGATGGGACGACCAGCCGACTGTCTTCGCGCCCCTCGAAGAGGGCGTGCGCGCAGTCTTGTGTTCACGAGCGCGAGAACCGAGTGCGCGTGATGCGCGGCTAGTTTGGTAGCCGGTTCGCACCTTGTCAAATCCGGCTCGTCCCTGTGACGTTCCGCCTAATGACGGGGTTAGGGGAGAGGGCTTTTGACCGTCACGAGTCGAGAAGCGTGAAGCACCGCGTCGAGCGCCTGCCTCGTGGTGGGTGGGAGTCGCCTATCGCCGCGGGATCTCGTAGTCCTGGGAGGCGATCATCAGCCAGCCCTGTTTGCCGGCGACCCAGGTATCGGTGTAGCGATAGCGATGCTCGAACCGGCCGCCCTTCCCGCGGCCCCGCACGATGAGTATTCCCGTAACGACCGCGGCGTCGCCATGCACGTGGGCACGCATGTCCTCGTTCGCCGCATACGTCACGGTGTCGGTGCCACCGACCTGCTCGGCGATGACCTGGGCCTTGCTGAACGTGCCGCGCTCGTCCGAGTAGACGTAGTCGGGATGCAGCGTCCGGCGAAAGAATCCGGAATCGCGGGACACGAGCGCGGACGCCCATTGGTCCTCGAGGCGAAGCAGCGTCCGAGCCGCGCGTGAGGTTTGTGCACCGGCGTGTGCGATCGGGGACGCCGCGAGCGCAATGACGAAAGCCAGCCTTTCGAGTCGCATCTAGTATCTCCAGCTCTCGCCAGCGCCTGCAGGCGCATGTCGTTCCACTTGCGCCGCCATCTTCGGTAACAGCTCCTCGAGGCCAGGTCCCCAGCAGTGGGGCGCCATCGGTTGATAGACGATCTCTCCCGTCCACTTGGGGCTCGTCGTGTGACGCAGGAAGTTATCGAGTAAGTGCACGCCCATGTTCAGGAAATACGAATCAGCGTCGCCGACGTAGACGTTGATCTTGTCGGCAAGCTTGGGGCCGAGGGTCTGCCAGTCGCGCTCGAGGATGAAGCGCAGGTCATAGTGATCACGCCAGTACGTGGCAACCGTCTTGTCGACCACGCCCGTTCGCTTGTCCCAGATGCGCTCCGGATAGCCGTCCGCGCCCACCGGTCCATACGTCGCCTCCCAGATGTCCCACTGACCGCCGGAGCGAGACCGATCGCCTTGCACGAGCTCGGACCAGTTCTCGTCCTTCATCATCGCCTCGATGTTGCCATCGGGATGTCGCTGCGTTGGACGCTCCACGCGCATCCAGCCGTGATCGATCCAATATGCGTTCGCGTCGTCGTAGATGTTGACGATCTGGTGATACCGGAAATCGACGCCGTCGGGACAAAGCGACCAAGTGCCACCGTAGAAGTCGGGATACAGCACCTGGTGCGCGAGCGAGATCCACCCGCCAGTCGAACCACCGGTGAGGAGTCGCGCCCACGGCTCGCCTAACGCGCGGAACCTGGTTTCGACCGCGGGGATGAGCTCTTTCGTAATCGCGTCGCCATATGGGCCATTGTTTGCCGAGTTCACGCCATACGAATCATCGTAGTAGGGCGACGGATGCTGGAGCGTGACGAGAATCATCCGCGGCGCACTGTCGCTCAGCCAGTATTTCGTAAAGCTCGCGCCGCGCCCCGTGCTGTCGCCGAAGCCGCCGGGCGCACGCAGCGAGAAGTGGCCTTCATCGTACACGATCGGATAGCGGACACCGGGATGCTTGTCGTAGTCCTTCGGCAAGAGGACGGCGGCGCCGAGATAGATCGGATGTCCCCACCATTTCGTGAGCGTGGCGCTCTCGATCTTGATCCGGCGTACGTACTCGTTGTCGCTAGGCACCGACACCGGCGGGATGACTTTGTCGGCAACGAGGCGGATCGCGGCGTGGGTCGTGGGATCCCACCTGACCTTGACTGGATCGCCGTAGAGGTTACCCGGCGACCGCTGCCAGTGCTGACCCTCCCACTGATCCATATGCAGCCAGACCGTGTGGCCGTCGGCGCGCGCGAAGCGCGTATAGACGTTCACGAAGGGCTGCACCCAGTATTCGCCTCGCGGCAAGTTGCTCAGGCTCTGCAGAGGGAAGCCGAAGGTAGTGGAGTCGATCACCGCGCTCGCGCCCGGTGTCAGCGCGTCAACATTCACCCCGAAGAGTGGGACGCCGGTCTCGCCGGTCTGCTCGATAGGCGTTCTCGGCCCCGCCGTGCGACTGATGGCGACGAAGACGCGTCCGGTGATCGGCTCGGCGTGTGCCGCGCGACTCACGACTACCTCGAAGCGCTGTGCTAGCAGCGTCGCAAGAGGCGCCGCTACGAGAGAGGATACGGCGAGCGCGATAAGCGTGGGTCGACGGCGGGGCTGATTCATTGACGCTTCCGATCTCAGGAGATTCATGCAGGAGCAATAAGGTGCAATCGCCTGGCGAGCGTGCACAACCGCTCACTAGAGATTGGCCGAGTCCGTCGAGGGATGGTTCTTAGTGGGCACCGGCGCACGCCGAGGAACGATTCCCGCTAGTGGATGTTGGGGAATGACCAATCGCTCGAGGAGGAAGCGAACATGAGGATACGTAGCGTTCTATCAATGGTAGCCGTCGCTTGCCTGGTGCCGGCGCTTGCCCGCGCACAGGAGAAGAAGGTCACCTGCGCCGATAACACGATCGTCACGTCGGACGCAGCCTGCGCGCGTCACGGCGGCGTGCAGAAGCCGGGTGGCGTGAACAAGGTCGGCAAGGAGCTCAACAAGGCGGCGATCGACGTGAAAGACGAAGCGAAGCGTACGCCGAAAAATGTCGAGACGGGTGCCAAGACCATGGGGCACAACGTCACCGAGGCAGCGGGTGACGTCGGCAGCGGCACCAAGAAGACAGCGAAGAAGGTTGGTCACGGCACCAAGGAAGCAGCCGGTGACGTGAGCAAAGGCACGCAGAAGGCGGTGCACCCGCGCACATACAAGGCGCACTGCACCGACGGTACCGCGTGGACCGGCCACTCGAAGTCGAGCGCCTGTAAAGGTCACGGCGGAGTTTCGAACTGGTCGTGAACTGACCGAGGGGCTAGAGCATAGGGGCTAGGGTCTTCGCACTGATGTTTCGTTCCGAATTGCCCTAGCTCCGCCCTAGACCCCAGCTCTTCATTTCGTCAGTCCGTCACCCGCGTTGAAGAATCCCGGCAGCGAGATCGGCGCGCGGCCGGTAATCCGCGCGCTGCCTAACAACGCTTGGGCGGCGGCGCGTTCGAGGTCGTCCGACACGCCGTAGGTGACGACGTACGTGCCTACATTCGGGAATTGACGGATCAGATAGGGATTTCCGAACGCGACCACGACGAGCTTCGGTCCTGTTGGCGATTTCGCGAGCGAGTCGATCCACGATGCCACGTGCTGGGGAACCGCGAAGCGGCCCTGGCCCTCGATGCGCCGCACGTAGGCGGCGACGACGATGCGATCCATTCCCTGCCCCAGCACGGCGATCGAATCGAGCTGCGCGCGGCTCACCGACGGCGAGATGTCAAGGACGCGGGATTGTGGCAGCGCGGCCAGGAACGTGGGGCCGAATACGCGCCCGGCCTTGAGCTCGGTCTCGGGTGCGTACTGAACCACGAGCGCACGTCCGGTGCGCATCGGCACGAGCGCATCCTTGTCGCGGAGCAACGTGATCGCCCGCTGTGCGACATCGGCCGCGAGCGCGCGATGCGCGGGCGAACCGACGACGTCGCGCAGCGCCTCGAGGTCCACGTAGCGATCGCGATCGAGTCCTACGCGCGCCTTGAGCGCGAGGATATGCCGCGCCGCGCTGTCGATGCGAGCGCGCCGAATCTCGCCGCGCTCGACCGCGGCGACCACGGCATTGATGGCGCGCGTCGGATCGCTGGGCTTGAGCAGGACGTCCGCGCCCGCCTGCACCGCGAGCACCGAGCTCTGCTCCGTCGTGTAGCCCTTCCCCACTCCTTCCATCGTCATGGCGTCGGTGATCGCGATGCCGCCGAAGCCTAACGAGTCGCGGAGCAGGCCCGTGATGATGCGCGGCGCCAGCGTCGCCGGTGTCGTGCTGTCGCCGTTGACGGCGGGCAGCGCGATGTGCGCCGTCATCACGAGACCGGCGCCGGCGCGGATCGCGGCACGAAAAGGCACGAGCTCCACGCTGTCGAGGCGCGACATCGTCGCCGTCACGATCGGCAATCCAACGTGTGAGTCGACGTCGGTATCGCCGTGACCGGGAAAATGCTTGGCTGTCGCGACGGCGCCGCTTTCCTCCAATCCGTGCACGAAGAGCTCGGACAATCGCGCGACGCGTGCGGCGTTCTCGCCGAATGAGCGCGTGTTGATGACCGGATTATTCGGATTGTTGTTGACGTCGACGACCGGCGCGAAATCGATCTGGATCCCGACGGCTCTCGCCTCTGCGCCGATCGCGCGCGCGACGTCGTGCGCGTCCTCGTCACGTCCCGTCGCGGCGATGGCCATATTGCTGGGGAAGATCGTCGCGCTTCCCGCGTCCATGAGATAGTGCGTGAACACGCCGCCCTCGAGCCGGCCGAGTCCCGGCTCCAGGTCGGCGGACGTGAGCAGCGGCACGCGCGAAAGGCGCTGCATCGAGTTGATCTTCGCCGCTACTTCGATGGGCGTGCCAAGCGACATGCTTACGCCGCCGACGTGATCCTGCTCGATCCACCGTCGAACTTCGGCGAAGCTCGAATCGCCGTTGCTCGTGTAGTCGCCGAGTACCCAGACCATCACCATCTGGCCGACGCGCTCGCGGAGAGACAGCGAAGCGAGAGTGTTGTCGACCCATCGCTGTTGCGCGCCGGTCAGAGGCTTCGAGGCGTCGAACACCGGAGTGGGCGTTGGAAAGGTGCCCGATGCCTGACTCGTGGAGGTTGACTGAGCCGTCCTGCACGCCCCAGCCAGGGCGATACCCAGTGCGAGAATGATTCGTAGCTTCATGGACCTGAGAATATCCACTAGCACGACGAAACTGAATCTCACGTCTCACGTGGAACGAGGGAATCACATCAGCTCGACGAGGGACTGGCCGCACGACTCACTATGGTCCGGCGGTGCTCGTAAGGCAGCAGTCGTCGTGGCCGTCAGTCTGGTTGCGCGCCTTGTTCTCGCCGCCGTGCTCGGCTTAGGCGTCGACGAATCGTACGAGGTCGTCCTCTCGCGCGTGCCGAGCCTCGGCTACTTCGATCACCCGCCGCTGTCATTCTGGATTCCGGGATTCATGGCCTGGCTGACGGGAAGCGAACAGCGCGTGCTGCTGAGACTTCCTTTCATTCTGATTTTTGCCGCCACGACGATCCTGATGTATCGCCTAACGGCGCGGCTGTACGGCGACCGTGCCGGCTTCTTCGCGTCGATGTTGCTGAACCTCTCTCCGGTTTTCAGCATCAGTACCGGAGGGTGGATTCTGCCGGATGGACCGCTGGCCTGCGCCATCCTCGCCGCCACGCTCTGCCTGACGCGCGTACTGCTCGAGCCGCCGTCACGGGCATGGCCTTGGTGGATCGGTGCTGGAGTAGCAACCGGGCTTGCTCTCCTCTCCAAGTATCATGGGGTGCTTCTGCCTGTCGGCACGCTGCTCTTCATGGTCACGTGCCGGCCTGCGCGATTCTGGTTCCGACGGCCGGAGCCATACGTCGCGGCGGCGATTTCGATCGCGATCGCCATGCCGGTGATCATCTGGAACGCGCAGCATGACTTCGCGTCGCTTCGCTTCCAGGCGGGCCGCGCGACAACGCATGGAGTGCACCTTGCGGCTCTGGCGCAAAACATCGCTGGACAGCTCGGCTATCTGCTGCC
This sequence comes from Gemmatimonadaceae bacterium, assembly GCA_036496605.1. Lineage (NCBI taxonomy): Bacteria > Pseudomonadati > Gemmatimonadota > Gemmatimonadia > Gemmatimonadales > Gemmatimonadaceae > Gemmatimonadaceae bacterium. The sequence goes on from DASXKV010000054.1 coordinate 29,186, forward strand.
GTGGATTGGAGTGCCGTTGCTGTGGCAGCTGATACGAGGCCTGCGCGGCGGACCAGGTGATGGCTCTCGCTGGCTACTTTGCTGTCTCGCCGTTTGGCCGATCGCGCTCTTCACGCTGATCTCGTTGGGCGGAAATCCCGGCCTGCCGCACTGGCCAGCGCCGGGATATCTCCTGCTCTTCCCGCTCGTGGGCGACGCCATCGCACGGTACGAGTCGTGTGGCACGCGCGAACGTATGAGCGTCGTGCGCGGACTCGCTGCCGCCGGAGTGGTGTTCGTGCTGTTCGTCGCCGTCGCCGCGAGTGACGTGTCGACGGGGTGGATTGTGCGCGTGGCCCCGCGCCTGTTCGAGCGCGGCGATCCATCACTCGAGGCGTACGACTGGAGCGACGTCCGCGGCGACCTCACGAGCCGAAAGCTCCTTGCGCCCGGAGACATTGTCGTCGCGACGCACTGGATCGATGCTGCGAAGCTCGGTTATGCCCTCGGGCCCTCTGTGCCGGTGGTGTGCCTGAGCGACGATCCGCGCGGTTTTCAATTTACTTATCCGCCAGAGAGGTTTCTCGGACGCGACGCGATCATTCTCGTGCGCATCCGGAGCGGGGCGCGGTCAATTGATGTTCCAGCGCGCTACGGAACGGGCTTCGCGTCGATCGCACCGCTGGATACGATTTCTCTCGGGCGCGCGGGGCGCGTCGAGATCGAGCTCGCAGCATTCCGTGCCCGAGGCCTTCGCCCGTCACACCTGCGTTTCGACATGCGCGAAGCGAGCTCGCCGACCGTCATCCAAGATGTTCGGTCTGGCACCATGATCGATCTCGATACGATCGCTCACCGCCCGTAAATTCGATCGATCGCCGTCGCGAGATCGACGAGGCGCGCGACCGCCGGATCGAAAGTGACACCGGCGCCGAGACGGCGCGCCCAGTCGACGGCGCCGCGACCCGCCCAGTCGGTGTCCGGCTCGGAAAACGCCTCGCGCGACGCGCCGACGTAGTGCTCGGCGATGAACTCGTAGTACGAGCCATGTACGTTCTTGAACGAGGCGATGCCTCGCATCCCGTGGAACGTCGCGGCGATTACCGCCAGACGACTCGCCGGCTGATTCCACGAGCAGATAAGCTGAACCGTGGCGCCAGTCTCCAGATCGAGGCGGGCGACAGCATAATCCTCGACGTCGTCGTACGACCATCGCAGCGGCTTCCCTACGGCATAGACGCGACTCGTTGCCGCGCGAAGAGCGGGGTAGTCGAGCGTCCAGAGCGCGAGGTCGAGCATGTGGCTGCCGAGGTCGATGATGCAGCCGTCACCGGAGATCGCGACGTCCTGAAACCAGTGCCGGTCCGGACCAATCGACGTATGAAACGCAACATCGACCGCGAAAATCTCACCGAGCTCACCGCGCCTAACGATTTCGCGGATCCCCGTAATGCTCGAGGTGAAGCGGTACGCGAGGTCGGAGCAGAGCAGCCGACGATTGGCGCGCGCAGCGTCGACAACACGCCGCGTTTCCAGCGCCGTTAGGCCGATCGGGTGCTGGCAGAACACGGCGACTCCTCGCTCGAGCGCGGTAATTGCCTGCTCGGCGTGCCCGGCGTTTGGCGTCGAGATGACGACGCCGTCGAGGTCATCGTAGTCGAGGAGTGCTGCGAGCGAGTCGGCCATGCGCGGCGGCGAGGCGAGGCCGCCGACGGCGTCTCGCACCGCCTGTTCGGACAAATCCGCCACCGCCGCTACGGTGCCCGCGCCCCGCGCCGCGATCGCGCGCAGGCGATGGCGACCAATCCAACCGGTTCCCAGAAATCCGATTCGTGGAACAACGGGCGACTGTAGCTCATGCTCGAGCGTTCGTCGGGCGGGTTCTGTCATAGATCGTGAGGGGCACGCGGAGAGGAGAGGTCGTAGCCGAGGTCGGTTGGCAAACCGGGGCGCGCACTCCGTGCAAGCTCCATTCCGCAGCGCTGGGCTCGCCAGCGCTGGCTGCGCCTCTCGCTAACCTTTTTCGCAGAATTGTCGGCGGATGGCTAACGCGCTCGATCAGCGTTCTGGCGATCTGGTCCAAGGAGCTGATTGACCTGCGTGACCAGGCCATCCAGCTCGCGGCGGAGCACCGCGTAGCGCGTCTTCGCATCGCGACCGACACGCTGATCCGCCTGATTGGTCATACTATACAAGTAGGTGATGTGCGCCTGGAGTCCCGGCGTGCTGTACCGAATCGGGGGAGTGACGAGCCCTGCCTCGAGTGCGCGGATCTTCTCGAGCGTATCGGCGGCTGCTCCGCTGGCGTCGCGGAGTCGCGTGCGCGCCTCGCGCAGACGCGCGACGGCGCGGTTCACATCGCTCACCAGATCGCGCACGCGCACGTTGTGATCGAACTGATCCCGCAGATCGGCGAGCGTCACGCCGTCCTTCGCAACGCGCGGATCCTCGCGCACCAGCAGCGGCTGGGTCTGGGTGACTCCGTTTGCCGTTAGGCGCACCTGAAAGCGGCCCGGCACGGCGGTCGGTCCGCCGCCGCCGACGCGGCCTGCGCCGTCGCGGGGACCGGGATATGCGAGATCCCAGGTAAAGCGGTTGAGTCCCTGCTCTTTCGGCACACGCGGCGTCGGACGCGCGCGGCGCGGCGCCTCTTCTTCATCTTCACTGCCGCCGGCGACTGCGTCGGCGGCCGCGCCAGCTTCGCTCGAGAAGCTGCGAACGAGCTTGCCGCTCTCGTCGAGCACGTCGAGCGTGACCGGGCCGGCACTCTGGCCGAGGTAGAAGTCGATCACTGCTCCGGGCGCCGGATACTGTGGCGCCGCGGGACCGCGACCGCGCCCAAATCCGCCGCCGGCTTGATAGCGCATGCGGTAGGCATCGCGCGGCTTGAAGAGCGTGAGCGACGCCGCCGCGACTTGAGCCGTCACCTGATGCAGCGGCGTGAGATCGTCGATGATCCAGAACGCTCGGCCCTGTGTCGCGACGAGCAGGTCCTTGCGGAAGATTTTGATATCGTTAATCGGAACGACGGGGAGGTTCAGCTCGAAAGACTGCCAGTGTGCGCCGTCGTCGAACGAGACATACATGCCGAACTCGGTGCCGGCGTAGAGCAAGCCGGGGCGATCAGGATCCTCGCGGACGACACGCGTCGGGTCGTCGTTCGGAATTCCATTCGTACCAGTCGTTAGGCGCGACCACGTCTTGCCGAAGTCGTCGGTGCGATAGATGTACGGTGCGAAATCGCCGAGGAGGTAGCGATAGACGGCGTAGTAGGCCGTGCCGGCGCGACGCGGCGAGGGCTCGATCATCGCCACGCGGCCGCCCGGCGGCAGATCCCTTGGGGTGACGTTCGTCCATGTCACGCCATTGTCGCGTGTGACGTAGAATGGGCCGTCGTTCGAACCCGTCCAGATCACACCGCGCTGTACCGGCGACTCGCGAATCGAGTAGAGCGTGGGATACACCTCCTCGCCCGTCATGTCGCGCGTGATCGGCTCGCCCGAGATTGCGTTTCGTAACTTTGGATCGTTGGCGGTCAGGTCGGGCGAGATCTTCTCCCACGTCACGCCTTCGTCGCGCGTACGATGCACGAACTGCGAACCGTAGTAGATCGTGCGCGGATCCCAGGGCGAGATCTCCATCGGCGACACGCGCTGAAATCGATAGATGAGATCCGCTGGCACGTTGCCATACAACGACTGCGCGCCAACCCAGTACTGCTTCTCCTGGCCGGTGCGAAGGTTCATGCGGCTGAACTGTCCCTTGCACGAGCCGTAGACCGTATCGGGATTGACCGGATGCGGCATGATCGGACCCGTCTCGCATCCCGGTCCCGTACGCCACTCCTCGGCCTGTCCGGAGTTCAGCGGCAGCGACGGGACGATCACCGTCGTGTTGTCCTGCTGCGCTCCGTACAGGCGATACGGCACCTCACTGTCCGTATAAACTTGATAAATCTCCGCGGTTGGTTGGTTGTACTGCGTGGACCAACTGCGCCCGCCGTTCAGTGACACGTTCGCGCCGCCGTCGTTCGCCTGAATCATGATGCTGTCGTTCCGCGGATTGATCCACATGTCGTGGTTGTCACCGTGCGGCGTGGGAAAATTGCGGAACGTCTTGCCGCCATCGGTGGACTTGAAAAATCCCTCGGCGCCGCCGTATACGACATCAGGATTGGCTGGGTCTGCCGCCAACGTCGTGTAGTAAAATGGACGCGTGATCAGCGAAGCCTGGCTGTTGACCAGCGTCCACGTTTCGCCCGCGTCATCCGACCGATAGAGTCCGCCGCCCGGCTTCGCCTCGTAGAGGAGATACAGTCGATTGGGATTCGCCGGAGTGACCGCGATGTTCCCCTTACCGACCAGCTCGTTAGGCAGACCCGCCGTCAGCTTCGTCCAGTGGTCGCCGCCGTCGATCGTCTTGTACACACCGCCTTCGTGCGCACCGCTGATGATCGTCCACGGCTTGCGCTGCCCGCGCCACATCACCGCGAACAGCACGTTCGGATTCCCCGGCTGCATCTCGACGTCGGAGGCGCCCGTGCTGTCGGATACGAACAACACTTTTTGCCAACTGCGTCCGCCATCGCGCGTGCGATAAATGCCGCGATCGGGCGTCGGCTTGAATGGATCGCCGGTCGCCGAGACATACACGATATCGGGATTCGCCGGATGCACGCGCACCGCGCCGATCTGGCCGACGTCGTGCAAACCGTCGAAGCTCCAGGTCTGTCCGCCGTCGATCGAGCGATACACGCCCCGCCCGATCGAGACATTGCTGCGAATGTCATCGGATCCGGTGCCGACGTACACGACTGTCGGATCGGAAGGCGCCACTTCGATGGCACCGATCGAGCCGACGGGAATCTTCCCATCGGAGATCGGGAACCAGTTTTGTCCGGCGTCGGTCGTCTTCCAGATTCCACCCGAAGCCACGCCCATGTAGAACGTCGCGGGCTCACTCGGAACACCTGTCACGGCGGTGACGCGTCCACCGCGATTGGGTCCGACCATACGATATCGCAGGCCCTTGAACAGGGCCGGATCGACGGCGCTCAGTTGAGCGCTCTGTGCAACCGTGGTTGCAGCGAACACGAACGTGGCGAGCGCTGGCGCGACGACAAGGCGCATGCACGCGCGGCGACGACTCATTGAGACAACCTCGCTCAGATGGTATCGGACGGAACAGGAGGAGGGCGGCGCGCAGCCGCCGACGCACACAATCGAACCGGACGACCGGCCGGATGGAAGGGCCCGGCACGCGCCCTGCGCTCTCGACCGTGCATTTCCGACAACCTTCAGCAGACGAGATCGAACATGCATATCCGATTCTTCACCGCGGCGCTGACCGCAACGGCGCTGTGCGCTGCGTGCGGCCGCAGTCACAATCAGCCGAGCGATAGCCTAGCGAGTGATAGTGCAGCGCGCGCCGCGGCCGTGCCCGCGAGCGATTCTTCGAACGGCGCGATCAGCGCGACGACCGCTGCCATCGGACCCGGAATTCAGGTGACGACGACGGATGCGCACAACGTCAATCGATCGTTCGATCTGAAGCTCGTGGACGACGACTGGGCGAAGTTCCTCAAGGCGGCGGACACCCTCGCTGCGCTACGTGCGCGCGATCCACAGGTGCGCCAACACCTCGACGAGCAGATCGTCGGCGCCCAGACCGATGACGCGGGGCAGAAGTGGCTCGAGTCCGATCCGAAGGTCGCCTCCGCGATCACCAGCTCCGGACTCACGGTGAAGGATTACTATCGGCTCGGTATCGTCACCGCGACGGCTGCGCGATTCATGAACAACCCGAAGTCGGCTCCGCCAACGCCAGCGGGTCGCGCGAACGCCGAGTTCCTTCGGCATCATGAGGCAGACCTCAAGCATTTGCAGGCACTCACACAGGGAATTCCCTCTGTTAGGTAGGCATCTGCTCGGGGACACTCACAGGCTGCCTAACGCGGATGCCGGGTGATCGCGCGATCCATCAAAGAGTTGGACTGGGATGCAGCAAGGCGTCAATCGTCGTCGATGCCGCGACGGGCAAGGTCGTCGCCCAGATCGCGAACGGGGAAGGCGTCGACGCGTTTAGGCTGGGATCAGGCGCAGAATCTGATCTACATTCCTGACGGGCGCGATGGGAACGTTACCGTGATTCACGAGGACTCGCCCGACAAATACACGGTCGTCGCGATGGTGTCGACGATTGGTCGGCGCGAAAACGATCTCGGTCGACGATACGCGTCACGTCGCCTACGCGTTCACACCGGAGTACTGCCCGCCGCCGGCTGGCACGCCAGCGCCTGAACCGGGACGTCGTGGACCGCGGGCCCGATGATTGGGACATGGTTCATCAAGATCGTGCACTAGGAATAGGCCTTCGGAGGGAAGGGGAAACGGGCTCGAGATGAAATCACACTAGGGCTAATACGCTTTGGCCTCTAGCCCCTAGCCCCTAGCCCCTAGCCCCTAGCCCCTAGCCCCTAGCCCCTCTTATCATCTGCCATCCCCCACCGTGAGGCTCTCGATGCCTGCGCGATTCGGCCTTCTCTTCTGTCTCTTCGGTCTGGCGGCGTGTGCGTCGTCTGGAGCAACGAAGGCGACGCAACACGGTAGCACCAACCGTTGGGTGGGCAACTTCCGACCATCGATTCCGCCTCGAGCGCGATGCTGTCGCCAGCAACGCCAAATCGAGGATCGGGCACGATCACCCTTGCCGCGTTAGGAGGAACTCCGGCGCAAACCCGCATCGAAGTTTCGATTACTGGGGCGCCGCCGAACACTGCGGTGGGGTGGGCGGTGTTTGGTGGCCCGTGCGGCTCGCCGGCACCCATAGTCGCGAATCAGGGTCAATTCCCCGCGATCTCAGTCTCGAGCAGCGGCGACGGACGCGCACGGGTCGATATCTCGCTCTCGCTCGATCCGAAAGCGAGCTATCACGCGAATGTGTATTCCACTGATCGCGTGAATGATATGAATGATGTGATCATGTGCGCAGTTGTGAGCCCGGAATGATGCATCGTTAGAGACGACGCGGACCAGCTCGATCGGATCCTTCGCTGTCATCTGCCCGACCTGCCGCCGATGCAGCGTGATGTCGTCTCCCGAACCTTCTTCGAGGGCCGGAAACGGGCCGGAGTCGCGGCGGCCCTTGGCATCAGTGTGAAGACATACGACTGCCATCTCCAGGCCGCCTTCCGCTTCTTGCGGGTGTCGTTACCGCAGGATGCGCTCGCGTTCCCCGAGCTCGATCGCTCCGTCTTGTACGACATGATCGAGGAGCTCTGCGAGCGCTGCGACGCCGCACGCGTGCTGCGCCCCTCCCGCAAAAAAGGGAAACGTTCCAGATCCGAAGGTGACCGTTCCAAATCTGAAGGCGCCCCTTCCAAATCTGAAGGCGCCGGCGGCAAAAACGTCGGCTCCGCTGCCGCATAGGCAGCATCACCTGCCAACTCGTGAGGCGCCGCGCGCAAAATCGAAGGCGCCGCGCGCAAAATCGAACGCGCCGCGTGTAAAATCGAAGGCGACGCGCGCTTCATGTGAGTGCACCGGAGCAGCATCGGACACGCCCGTCGTAAGAATGGCAGTCTCCCTGACTCGTTGACAGGCGACGGCTGCATTTCACGACACGCCCGAAGCAAAACACGACACGCCCGAAGCAAAACACGACACGCCCGAAGCAAAACACGACACGCCCGCGATTGATTCCCTGGCGCACGACGCGCTTCGCGGACCGACTAGGGACTTTTAGCCTCGCCGCGTTCTCTTAGTACAGGGGCACGTCGACGCGCGCGACGCCGGCAGTGAGATGTCCCGAGTCTTTCGCCGCGCGCGGCGAAGGTAGGCCTATCGCATAACGACAGGCCTCCAACGTGGTTCGCACCCCTCGGAGGGAGGCAATGATGATTGCACAACAGATTCGGAAGTTCGAGATGCTGCGGGCGCGTCCAGCAGTTCCTGGACGACTTCGCGATGACGCTGTTCGCCGTGAATGCGGCGCGGGCCCGGAAGGAGCTCGACGAGCTCGTGGAGGAGATGGGGTCAACGAGACCGCGATGGCCGAGGCAGCGAGAGCGTATCAGCAGGTGTTCGTGGAGAACGGCCGTCCGGAGAACTTCGTCGATGCGCTGTTGGCGGCCGCGGCAGCGGTACGCGCGGGGCAAGAGCATCGCGAGTAAGGTCCGTTGCCGGACAGCGACTTAGTCTTAGATCTCGCTGTAGAGCCGCGTCTCCGGCTAAACGCTCTAGAGGTGCCGTTCCCTAGATCCAACCGGCGTCCTAACTTTCGCCTCCCTCGATCCTCGTCCGCGCCGGAGCCGCCGAATGCGACGTCTTACGCTGTTTCTCTCACTGCTCTCCGCTTCTCCGCTGTTCGCTCAACACCCGCAGGGCTCCGCCCGGGACCCAATTCCCTCACCTGCCTCCATTCTCGGCTTCGAGCCCGGCGCCGATCGACATCTGCCGAGCTGGAAGCAGGTCACGGAGTACTTCACCGCTCTGGACAAAGCCAGTCCTCGTGTCTCCGTCCGTACGTTAGGCAAAACGACTCTCGGGCGTCCGTTCCTCGTGGCGTTCATAAGTGACTCGGCGACGCTGCGCAATCTCGAGCACTATCGCCAGGTCCAGCGCAAGCTCATGGATCCGCGCCTCCAGGCGCCCGGTGAGCGGGAGAGGCTCCTCGCCGAGGGGAAGAATATCATTCTCATCACGTCGAGCATTCACTCGACTGAGGCTGGCGGCTTTACGACGCCGATCGTCCTCGCCGACCAGCTCGCGCGGGCCGAAACGCCCGAGGCGAAATCGATTCTCGCCAACACCATCATCATGCTCGTCCCGTCGCAGAACCCCGACGGCGTCGATATCGTCGGCGACTGGTATCGCTCGACGTTAGGCACTCGCGCCGAGGGGACCTCGCCCCCCGAGCTCTATCATCACTACACGGGACACGACAACAACCGCGACTGGTACGCATTCACACAAGTCGAAACGCAGTACACGGTCGACTCGCTCTACACGCCATGGGATCCGGAAATCGTCAACGACATTCATCAACAGGGTTCCAATGCCGGGCGAATCTTCATTCCTCCTTACATGGACCCCGTCGAGCCAAATATCGATCCGATTCTCACCGCTGGTACAAATTCGTTAGGGATGGCGATGAGTTGGAGGATGATTGCGGATGGGTTTACCGGCGTTGCAACAAACGCGTCGTACGACGAATGGTCGCCGGCGCGTCAGTATTCGCTGTACCATCGCGGCGTCCGCATTCTGACCGAAACGGCGAGTGCGCACCTGGCGACCCCACTCGAGCTCGAATTCGATCAGCTCGGACCAGGCCGCGGCTACGACGCGCGTGAGGCAACCTGGAACTATCCGTCGCTCTGGACCGGCGGAAGCTGGCGCTACGGCGACATCGTTCGATACCAGGTGCACGCGACGCGGGTGATGCTCAGCCAGGCCGCGCGCGACCGCCGCGTGTGGCTCGAGAGCTATGCGGACCTCGGCGATCGCGCGCTCGCGGATCAATCCAAGACCCCGGCGTGGGGGCGCGATGCGTGGCCCGCCGCATTCGTCATTCCGAAAACGCAGCCTGACGAGAGCGCGCTCCGACGACTTCTCAGCACGCTGCAGCGCGGCCAGGTCGAGATTCGTGAGGCCACTGCCCCCGTCACGACAGCGGGAACGCGTTACCCGGCTGGAAGCTATGTCGTTCTCACGCGTCAGCCGTATGGTGGCTTCGCCAAGGCGCTACTCGAGCGTCAGCGGTATCCCGACCTGCGCGAGTATCCCAATGGGCCACCGAAACGTCCCTACGATGTCACTGCGCACACGCTGCCACTGCTGTTCGGCGTCGACGTCGCCGAGGTGTCGGGTACCGCGCCCGCAGCGGGCGCGCCGATCGCCCGCGTCAACGAATCGGCCTACAGCGTCGCCGGCCTAACGGGAACGCGTCGGCGCATCGGATTGTATCGCAGCTATAACGCGTCGATGGACGAGGGTTGGACGCGCTTCGTCTTCGATACCTACCACGTGCCATACACGTCGATCGTCGATCGTGACGTGCGCGCCGGCAAGCTCGCCGATCGGTTCGACGTCATTGTCATCCCCGACCAGTCGCCTAACGCGATCGCGCGTGGTTTGGGCGGCAACTATCCGGATTCGTTGCGCGGTGGACTGGGTGAGGAGGGCGCTCGGGCGCTCGCCGAATTCGTACAGACCGGGGGCACGCTCGTCACGTTCAACAACGCATCCGAGTACGCCATCGAGGCGCTCAAACTACCCGTGCGCAATATCCTGGCTGGCGTTCGCAGCACGGATTTCTATGCGCCCGGCTCCATTCTGAGCGTGGAGATCCGACGCGACCAACCGATCGCACGCGGCCTCACGGCACACGTGCCGGCGATCTGGTTCGAGGAGAGCCCGGCGTTCGAAATCACCGACAGCACGCAGGCAACCGCCGTCGCCACATACCCCTCGAGCGGTAATCCATTGCTCTCCGGTTGGTTGTTAGGCGGAACGAAGCTCAACGGAAAGGCAGCGCTCGTCGACGTGAGGCGGGGCAATGGGCACGTGGTCTTGTTCGGTTTTCGGCCACAGTATCGAGGTCAGAGTCTCGCGACATATCCGCTGGTGTGGGGAGCCCTGGGGGGCAGCGGGTAGCGGGTAGCGGGTAGCGGGTAGAGAGCAAAACCCTCGACCCACAACCCTCTGCCCTCTGCCCACAACCCTCTACGGTCTGATTTCCCCTTTCGCACGCGCAATCACGTCGAGCGAATCATATAACGAACGCTTAACCATCGTCCGCGGCCGAATCTCGGGACCGAACTCGAGGAGCGCGTCGTTGGTTGACGTATAGCGCGGCCAGGGCGGCCATTTCCCCTCGGCAGCGCCGTTCGGATCGCCCCGGGATGCAAACTCCAGCCAATAATCGCTCATCGCGTCCGCGAGCACCGCGTCATACGCAGTGTGCCCAGCGCTCGGCAGGATTGGACTCGGGCGTCCGAAGACGAACGTGATCTCGGCGCTGTGATATGCGCCCCGCTTCTGGTTCACGCTATCGTCGCCGACGCGTGAAAACATGTAGAGGTACGTCGGCGCGCCTCGCGCCGAGATGAGACGAGCGAACGTACGGGTCGGCGCGCCCATCCACTCGTCTCCTTCATCGCGATTGCTGCCGACGATGACGGGAACAATGTTGGCGGCCCCAGTCTGCAGCGCGGTGTCCACCGGATGCGGCAATACCCATCCGTCGACGACGGGGAAAAAGCGCGGCGCGGCCGGCTGTCCGATGCGCAGCGCGACCGCGAGCAGCGTGTCGGCGTTGGCCGCACGGAGCTGCTTCAACGCCGCGGCACCAGCACCGCGTACGCCTAACGAGTCGGCGAGCTGCTGGCTGGCGGATCGCGCCATCTCCTGTCGGGCGATGCCGGTTCCCACGCCCGTTCCGCTCTCGAGAATCGCCCGCGCGAATAGCCCCTTCGCCAACGGTGAGGCGATCAGGGAGCCGACACTCATGCCGCCAGCCGACTCACCGAAGATCGTCACACGCGACGGATCGCCACCGAAACGCGCGATGTTACGGCGCACCCACTGCAGTGCGGCGATCTGGTCGAGCAGTCCGTAGTTGCCTGACGAGTGTTGCGGCGATTCGGCAGCCAGCGCCGGATGCGTGAAGAACCCGAAGGGTCCGAGGCGGTAGTTGAGCGTGACGACCACAGCGCCTTTCTGCGCGAGCCGCGCTCCATTGTGACGCTGCTCACCGCCGAAGCCGGCGAAGAAGCCACCGCCGTGAATCCACACCATCACCGGCCGGCGGCCATTCTCGCCTAACGCGGTCGTCCAGACATTCAGATACAGGCAATCTTCGGCAATGCCGGCCGCATAGGGATCGATGTCGCTGTACGGCTGGCCCTGCATGCAGTTGTGGCCGAGTTGGTTCGCGGCGCGAACACCCGTCCACTTCGGCGCCGGGCGCGGCGGACGCCAGCGGAGGGTGCCCACCGGCGGCGCTGCGTACGGAATGCCGCGGAACACGAGCACGCCGCTCACGGAATCGACGACTCCCTCGAGAATGCCGGTGTCGATCGTTACCCGCGGCGGCGCTGCCCGGTGCGCCTGAACGGTTCCGAGGAGGATCGCCGCCACGATGGCAACGCGCGCACATGATGGAATCATCGCGAGCTCGTCCGTTAGTGTTTGCTCACTGAGAGTGCGGTCCGCGGTCGAGGATGTCTTCGAACACGGGCTCAACCTATCGGCCCGAGCGGCGGTGCGCCATCCACGTCGCGGTGCCATCCTTGCGTCCTCAGCGAAGGGTGCTGATCAGGAGCGAGGAATGAGCGGGAGATCGATACATGTCGTCACCGCGCTGGTCGTGATAGCACTCTGCGCGTGTACGGGTGGCAACATGGGCAACACCCGTGGCGGCGGTGCGGCACCCGGCCAGTCTGGCGGCCGCGACACGTCTCATGCGAGCGCAGCCAGTACGCCGGCTCCGAGCAACGCGACCCCTGTTGCGACAACCGACACGACGAAGCCGGCCGCAAAAGCGAAGAAGCCGTAGCCCTGCCTCTTACTTATCGCCTGCGCGCTGCAAGACGAGTTCGAGCGCTCCGATCGTCGGAGGCATCAATAGCGTGTCGAGGTCGTAATCGCTTGCGATCGCGCGCACGCGATCCAGAGCTTCCTGCGTTCCGTAAATGATGACAGAAACCCCTCTCATTGTCGCGCGACCGAAGAACTCGCTACGCCAGGAGAGCGGGTCGTCACAATCGAGAAGACAAATTCGTGGTCTCACGCGACGGACGGAATCTTCCGCCGACTCCGGCGGATGAGCGAAATGAATCTCGTAGCCCAGCGTCTCCACGAGGCCGGCGAGCAAAGCCGCGGCGACGGCATCGTGCGAGAAGATGAGGATGGCTTGTTGGCGCGATGAGGATCGATGGGCGCGGTGAGGGGCGGGCATCGACAAGTGAGGGAGACGTCGCCGCTGTTCCGCAAACGATACACCATCGTGCTTGACGGGCCTGAAATCCGGGGTGAGATTCAGCGCGCTCGATTCCGACATCGCGCTCACCTCGCACAAGTTCGTGCTGCCGTTATGATGGCCTTCGATCGGACGCAATCGCCACGACTCGAGGCCGACACGCTCGAGGCGCTTCGCGACGTTATGGAGCGCGCGATGCGGCGAGGCGATCATGGCCAGGAGCTGCAGGATGTTCTCACGCGCGCAGCCGCGGAGGCGCGCACGAAGGACATTCACGCCGAGCAGCTGCTGGTGATCATGAAGGAGCTCTGGTACTCGCTTCCCGACCTGCGCACCGCGACGGGCGACGATCGTCAATCGGAGCTCCTGCAGCAGCTCATTTCGCGCTGCATCTCTCAGTACTACCCTGAATAGCGCGCTTCCGATCGACGTCGTCCTCGAGGACGTGCGTCGGGCTCTGCAGTCGTCCAGCGGGGCCGTGCTGCAAGCGCCTCCTGGTGCCGGCAAGACGACCCGAGTTCCGCTCGCGCTACTCGACGAACCCTGGCTCGCCGGACGGCGCATCGTTATGCTCGAGCCGCGTCGTCTCGCCGCCCGAGCCGCGGCGCGCCGTCTCGCCGTGTCGTTAGGGGAAACGGTTGGTGGGACCGTTGGATACCGGATGCGACTCGATACGCGCGTCGGCCCGTCGACGCGACTCGAGGTCGTCACGGAAGGCGTGCTGACGCGAATGCTCCAACACGATCCGACGCTCGAGGGCGTCGGCGTGCTCATCTTCGATGAGTTTCACGAACGCAGCCTCCACGCCGACCTGGGTCTCGCCCTGGCGCGACAGGCGCAACTCCTCGTACGGCCCGACCTCCGCATCCTCGTTATGTCGGCGACACTCGACGTCACGCCCGTCGCCCTGATGCTCGGCGACGTGCCCGTAATCGCGAGCGAAGGACGCGAGTTCCCCGTCACCTTGCATTACCTGCCCGAGCCGCTCGCCGACCGCCGCGACGCGCGCTCAGTCGAGACACGCCTCGCGTCGACCATCGAACGCGCCTTACGAGACAATGAAGGCGATCTCCTCGTGTTTCTGCCGGGTGCCGGCGAGATCCGCCGCGTCGGGTCGCGGCTCGCGGAGACGCTCTCGTCTCGCGACATCGTCATCGCGCCACTGCACGGCAGTCTGCCGGGCGACGCGCAGGATCTCGCTATCGCGCCGAGTTCAGCCGGGCGACGTAAGATCGTGCTCGCGACGTCGATCGCCGAGACGAGCCTAACGATCGAAGGTGTTCGCATCGTCGTCGACAGCGGCCTCGCACGCGTGCCGCGGTTCTCGCCGCGATCCGGACTCACGCGTCTGGAGACCGTACGCGTGAATCGCGCGTCGGCGAATCAGCGTTGTGGCCGTGCTGGTCGCGTGGCACCGGGCGTCTGCTACCGGTTGTGGACGGAAATCGAGCACGGGCACCTTCTCCCTCGGGCAACGCCGGAAATTCTCGAGGCCGATCTCGCACCCCTCGCATTGGACCTCGCAATCGCCGGCATTACCGATCCACTGGAGCTGAGCTGGTTGGATCCACCGCCGAGCGCGTCGCTCGCTCAGGCGCGCGAGCTGCTGCGCGAGCTCGAGGCAATCGGCCACGAGGGACGCTGCACCGAGCATGGCCGGGCGATGGCAGGCCTCGCGCTTCACCCGCGGCTCGCACACATGATCCTGCGCGCTAAACCTCTGCAGTTTGGCCTAACGGCATGCCACGTCGCGGCACTCCTCGGCGAGCGCGATCCGCTTCGCGGCGAAGGGGCGCCGCTCGACGTCGATCTTCGCCCGCGACTCGACCTGCTGACACGCGGCACGCACGATTCCCGCGCGGACCAGGCGATCCTGCGACGCATTCGAATGGAAGCGGATCATCTGGCGGGGCAGCTCGGTATTCGCCGCGACGATACGGTCAGAGATCCTGGCGTGCTCGTCGCGTTCGCGTATCCCGATCGAATCGCGCAGCGGCGCCGCGGTGGTTCGCGGGGCCGGTTCCTCCTGCGCAATGGACGTGGCGTCGCTCTCGAGAAGGACGACCCGTTAGGTGACGAGGAGTTTCTGGCCGTGGCGGCGGTAGACGACCGGCAGCCCGAGAGTCGCGTCTTCCTCGCGGCTGCGCTCGGGCGGGAGGACGTCGAGACGCATTTCGCTTCGCAGATCGTCGAAGACCGGCTGGTGGAATGGGACGACCGGACCGAGAGTGTCGTCGCGCACCGACGAACGCGTCTCGGCGCCCTCGTTCTTTCGCAGGAGCCGCTCCGCGACGTCGATGCGGCCGACGTTGCTCACGCCCTGGCAACGGCGCTGGCCGCCGCCGGCGTGGATTCATTGCCGTGGAGCGACGGTGCCCGGCGTCTTCGCGAGCGGCTCGCCTTTCTGCATAACGTGGATGCGTCCTGGCCCGATGTGAGCGACGCCGCGCTGTCAGACACGATGGATGCGTGGCTCGCACCGCGAATCGTGGGCATGCGTCGTCTGCGGGATGTCGCTCAGCTCGACCTCGGCCAGGCATTGCTCGATGGACTGACCCGGAATCAGCGCGCAACGCTCGACGATCTCGCGCCGACACACTTCGTCGCGCCGAGCGGCTCCAGGCTTCCGATCGACTACGGTGACCCCGCCGCGCCAGTGCTTGCCGTTAGGCTGCAGGAGATGTTCGGACTCGCCGATACGCCACGCATCGCGGCGGGACGCGTTGCGCTCACGTTGCATCTGCTTTCACCAGCGCAGCGCCCGATTCAAGTGACGCGCGATCTCGCCGGTTTCTGGCGTGGCGGCTATCTGGACGTGCGGCGCGAGATGCGCGGGCGCTATCCGAAACACCACTGGCCAGAGGAACCACTCCGGGCGACTCCGACGTCGCGAGCCAAGCGGAGGAGATAGGAGACGCTCACCACGGGTGCCGCAGCGGCGCCGAGTAGCTCAATCCGGCCGTGATGCTCGTCGACTGCGTGGTGCCTGCGAAGCGACGCGATAGGCCGAGATCAAACACGAGTTGCGGAGCAACTTGACGGCGAAGACCCAGCTCCGCCGTCCAGTCGTCGAGCGGGTAGAGGCCCACGAAACGATCCACGACGACGTCGGCGACGCCGAGCGCCGAGATCAGCGGCCAGGTGTGATCGATACCTAACGATGCCATCCAGTGCGCGCCCGTCGTTGGTGACGTCGCGGCGGCAATGGCGCTCGTCGTTGCGGTGGATGGCATGCAGGACGGTGACGGCCCATCGATCGCAGTCGGAACGACGTTGCACGGCAAATCAGGAATCAGACACGGCGGCACGCCAGGCGCATTGCCGCACAACGTTCCTCCTCCCGAAAGTGGCGCGACCGGTGTCGGCCTCACGCTCCACGTTCCGCCGGCGACGTTCAGCTGGAGCCGCAGGAACGGAAACGTCTTCGTCATCAGCCCCTTCGCGGAATAGGACGCGGTATTTGCCGAAAGCGAGCCGACAGGAAGTACCGCCTCGCCGGCGAGCGCGAATGCTGGCCAGCGCGTCTCGACGTTGAACGCGTGAAGCCCACCGATCGCGGCGCTCGCAATACCGGTCGATGGCGGCGCCGCCGCCGAACGCGTGTGGACGATCGGCAGCCGAATCTCGATCTCCGTGAGCGGTAACACGCCGAACGATAGCTTCGGTTCGTAGCGCAGACGTTGCGTGCCGTCGCTCACCCATTCGCCGCGCAGCGGGAGAAGCTGCGCTTCGAGCTCGCCCAGGGGCGTGGGGACGGCGTCCTCGATGCGTGTCGGCCGGCCGGAATCGAGATTGTAGTATCCGGTCTGCGCAACGGCGACACGAGTGTCCGCGATGAGGAAAGCGAGCAGAATCGTCGAGCGACGCACCGGCGTTTTCATGCGCGACCTGGCGAGGGACACGAGTTGAACTCCGGGCCGCAGGATTCGGTTCCGTCGCATATGGCCACAAGCAGGAAAAGCTCCGACTCGATGAAGCGAGCGGAGCTCTCCTGTGTGAAGAGTTTCGAACTTACTGAACGGTCAGTTGCCCGTGCATCCCGAGGGCCTGGTGCGGCGTACAGAAGAACTTGTACGTGCCCTTCGGGACACCGGCGAACGAAATCGTGTACGACTCGCCTGGATTATTGAACAGCGGACTGGTGAGCGGCGACATCGGGTTCGGCATGTTCGCGCTGAGCTGCGCGCTGGCCCCTGCCGGTATGCTGTCCGCGTAGAACGAGACGTTGTGCGGGGGACCCGACACGACGGTGAACTTCACCGCATCGCCCTGCTTGATGGTGATACTGGCCGGATCGTACCGATAGCCGCTCGCGTCACCAATCATCTTTACTTCGACCGTCTTCCCGGTCGGCGCCATCGCCGTCGCGGTGCCTGAAACGGCTCCGCCCGCCGGCGCGCTCGCGCTCGCTCCGGCAGCTGGCTGGCCAGCCGGCGGCGCCGCGGCGCCCGTCGTATCAGCCTTCTTTTCGCCCCCTCCACATGCAGCCACAAATACCACACCCACGATCACCCCACGCCCCAGATTTCGCATTGCACTTGCCTCCTGGCATTAATTCCTCGCGTCGATCGAAGTTCGCGCGCCTCGCGAGGTGCATGGCGCGCGCCAACCCGTACGAAAAACGGCCGTTGATGGCCGGCTCACGGGCGTGCCGGGCGACGCCGCCCAATGGCGGCGTCGCGAAGCCGACGAATGCGTTTCATGTACACGAGCACAATGCCCAAAGTAGCGAGAACCCAGATCGCAACGTAGCCCGTCTGCACCCGATACGCGCGGTGCGTGATATCGAGCGCGTAATAGATCGCGATCGCCGCCACGTCCAACCCAACGACGAGTGCGACCATCGTCAACAGCAGCTTGCGACTCGCGTGCGATCCGAATGCCACGGTCAGTCGATCCTCCTTTCAGACAGCGAGCAAATCACACAGGCCGTCTCGCTCGCCTAACGCGAGACGAGCCGCGGCCCGACCACACAAAGCGCCGAGCACGTTGCCCGTGCCCGAGTACGCCCCGGTTGCGATGACGCCCGGCCGCACCTCGTCGAACACCGGCAACCCGCTATTGGAATACGATACTGTCGCCGCCCAACGATGCGTAATCGCTGCGCGCACACACAGGCGGTTACGCAGGAAATGCTCGAGCTCACCCTGCACGCGCGCCGACGGCGTCGCGTCGTCCGTCCATTCGTCCTCGCCGCCAACGTCGCGAAATCCACCGAGCAGCAGGCGGCCATCGTCGAGCTGCTGCCAATAGTCGTAGCCCCACCGCGCATAGACGGGACGGGGCACGGTGATCTCACGAGTCGGCGCAGTGCCAATCATCTGCAAACGGACGGGGCGAACACGCGGGGCGAGCTCGGGAAGGATATCGGCGAGTCGTCCATCGACAGCGACGATCACCCGATCACAACGCACGCGACACGCACCGGCGGCGACCTCGCCCGACCGAATCTGCGTGACTGACGAGTGCTCAAAGAGCCGAGCGCCAGCTTCAGCGACACGACGGGCGATGGACCGACAACGGCGCAGCGGATCGAAAGCGCAGTCCGTGGGAACGAGCAAGCCGACACCCTCCGGACCGGCGTAGGACTCGCCCGGAAAGCCGTCGGCGCGCAGCGCTGCGAGGTGCTCCGCGCAGTCGCCTTGCTCTTCATCGGATGGCGCAATACGCAGCGACCCGGTTCGTCGAACGTTCTCCGGCATCTCGCTCGCCATCGCTTCGATCTGCTCGACAGTGAGCTCGTACAATCGACGCGCCCGCTCGCGGCCGAATTGCCTCACCGCGTCGTGATAAAAGTCCGCTGTACCGGCGAGGAGGAAGCCACCGTTGCGGCCCGCCGCGCCCGATCCGACCGCGCCCGCGTCGACGCCGACGACGCGCTCGGGCGAGGTACCCGCGGCAATGAGCTCGGCGATGCACGCGAGCCCCGATCCGCCGAGACCGATGACGCATACGTCAGCGTCGATCGTCGTCGTAAGGCGCGCGAAGCTCGGTGCGCTCGACACGGCTTCGCTTCCCCACACGGGCATGTTGTCAGTTCGCACGTCCATCGCCATGGACGAAATATGTCGAAGTGAAAGCCCTCTGAAACCCCGTTTCGAGGGCTGGCGTAAGCCGGAAGAACGAAGGTTCCACCCTTTTCTCCAGCGAGTCATGTCCGTCATCGCCCGCGACATCCGCTTCGGCAGCCGCTCCCTGCGCAAACATCTCGGCCTCAGCGCCATTGCCGTGTTCGCGCTCACGCTCGGCATCGGTCTCACGACGACGATGTTCAGCATCGTCTATAGTGTGATGATGCACGGCCTGCCTTACCGCGATGCCGATCGCATCGTCTCCGTGTTCGAGCAGAATCTCGCGCAGCATGCGCAGCGAATGGATATGTCCGTGCACGATTACGCGGACTTTCGCAGCCAGCAGCGCAGCTTCTCCGAGATTGGCGCCTTCTACTCGGGAACGGTGAACGTGAGCGGCACGGAGAAAGCCGAGCGGTACATGGGAACGTGGACCACCGCGTCGATGTTCGAGATTGCGGGCGTGGCGCCCCTGCTTGGCCGAACCTTCCGAGCGGGTGAGGACACGCCCGGTGCCGATCACGTGGTCATACTGAGTTTTGCAACGTGGAAGAACCGATTCGCGGGGGACGCGAACGTCATCGGAAAGACGCTCCGCGCCAACGGATTGCCCTACACCATCGTCGGCGTGATGCCGGATCGCTACGGTTTTCCGGACGACGGCGCGCTCTGGCTTCCCTTGCAGCTCGATCCGCTCGCGCTGAAGCGGGGCGACGGGCAGCATCTGCAGATCGTAGCGAAGCTCAAGCCGGGCGTATCGATCGATGTCGCCAATACTGACGCGAACGCCATCGCGCGGCGCATCGCGGTCGAGCACAAGGAGCTCAACGAGGGCGTGAGCGCCAGCGTGATGAAATTCATCGATGGTCAGCTTGGACCGGAACCGCGTCAACTGCTCCTCACCATGCTCGGCGCGGTGTTTTTCGTGCTCCTGATTGCGTGCGCGAACGTTGCCAATTTGCTGCTCGACCGAGCGGCCCACCGCACCAAGGAAGTTGGGATTCGCACGGCGCTGGGGGCCTCACGAGCAGCCGTCGTGAGGCAATTCCTCACCGAGGCGTTCGTGCTTGCCGTCGTCGGCACTGGGTTCGGCATCGCCGCCGCGTATTTCGGCGTGCGTACGTTCAACCGTGCGATCGCGGGCACAGAGCCTCCGTTCTGGCTCGACATCCGGCTGTATCCGCCCGTGCTGCTCTTCGCGATTGGCACGTCGGTGCTGGCGACGTTCGCGTCGGGACTCTTACCGGCACTGCAGGCCTCGCGTACGGACATCGGCGAAATCCTGAAGGACGACTCCCGCGGCGCGTCGAGCTTCCGAATCGGCCGGTTGAGCCGCGCGCTCGTCGTGTTCGAGATTGCGCTCTCGTGCGCCCTGCTCGTCGCGGCGGGGTTGATGATCAAGAGTGTTACGAAGATACGCAACATCGAGCCTGGCTTCACGACGAAGAACATCTTCACCGCGCGCGTCGGCTTTCCCGATGCCTATACCGATACGATCGGCCAGCGCCAGTTCTTCGAGCAGCTCGAGTCGCGCCTAACGAGCATACCCGGCGTCGACGGTGTGGCCTTGACGAACGAGCTGCCAGGGCTCGGCATGGGCAGCGGCAATTTCGCGATCGAGGGCGCGAGTTACACGAAGGATGCCGACTATCCGCGCGCCGGGTCGTACGCGGTGACGGCCGGGTTCTTCCCAACGTTCGGTATGGCTGCCGTGCGAGGACGGAGCTTCACGTCCGCCGACCGGCGCGACGCACTGCCAACGGCAATCGTGAATCAGGCGTTCGTCGCAAAGTACTTCCCGGGAGGCGATCCCATCGGTCGTCGAATCCGGCTCGGCGCGTCGCGCAGCACCGATACATGGATGACGATCGTCGGAGTCGTGCCGAACACGTACTCGGGCAACCCCGACCAGATGCGTCCGCCGTTCATCTTCATGCCGGTGTCACAGCACCCTAACCGCTTCCTGAGCATGGCGGTGCGGACCGCAGCGGCACCGATGGCGATCACGCCGCAAGTGCGCGACGTCGTCGGCTCGATCAATCGTGACATTCCGATCTACTACGTGTATTCGATGACGGAGGCGATCACGCGCAATCTCTGGTTCGTTCGTGTGTTCGGCACGATGTTCATGATTTTCGGTGCGATCGCGCTGTTCCTGGCAGGCGTTGGTCTCTACGCCGTGATGGCGTTCTCGGTCGGACGTCGCACGCGCGAGGTCGGGATTCGCATGGCACTCGGCGCGAAGGCAGCGGATGTCGTCGGAATGGTGATGCGCCAGGGCCTCTGGCAGCTCGGCGCTGGCATGGCCGCCGGCTTGACACTCGCGTTAGGCGTCGCCCAGCTGATGAAGGTCGTGCTCTTCGACGTGCAGCCGCGCGATCCGGCGATCTTCGGGCTGGTGGTGGCGGTGTTGTCGATCGCGGGACTGCTGGCGTGCTTGATCCCGGCGCAGCGCGCGACTCGTGTCGATCCGCTCGTGGCGCTCAGGAGTGAGTAGTCCTGTGGCAGGCTAGCGTCCGGCGCGCGCGCCCGGGTCACTCGCGGGCAGGCCGCCCCGCGCGCGAACGCCGGCTCGCTCGGCCGTTTCGATGCGTTGCTCGCCGAGGCGCCGTTGCAGCGCGGCAAGCGTGACGCCGAGGATGAAGAAGCTGATCACCTGATCGATCAGGTTCCCGATCGTCCACGCTGTCGCGTAGTTCCACCAGATACCATTTGCGACGTCGATCATGCCCATGAAGGCAAGAGCCAGGGCGCCGAATGTCGCACCCGTTCGAACAATACTCTGCGCGGCGAGGCGATCCATCAGTACCGCGAGAATGAGCACCACGCCGACGTCGAGCACCAACTGCTTCGCCATCATCGAGACGAACTGCTGGCGCTTGTCGGTGTAGTCGCCGGCGATCTCCACGGCGGCAAACACACCGTAGGCGGAGAAGTACATGCCGTTCTGCGGCGCAAGCGCACGAATGCTCTTCGCGGCGACGGCCATGCTGTCGGTGGGAAATGGTCGCAGGCCCTTTTCGGGCAGCCCGAGGGCGGCGTGCGAGACCGCTTGCCACGCGAACAGCACAAGAGCGCCGACGAGTGTACCGATGACAAGGAAACGTGAGCGCATACGAGCCCCGGGTTGGGTGGAGGACCGCCCAGATAGTGCGCAGTGCCGTGTCGTCGCGAAAGGGCGAAGGAGACCAGTCAACCATTTTCGGGGTCGTGACGTCTAAGCCTAAGAACCTTAGGTTGACGGGTGCAGGCTGGTAGAGGGCAGCGGGTAGAGCGTGGAGGGTGGACGGCCCACTGCCGGTAATTCTCCACGCTCTAACCCTCCACCCTCTACCCTCTGCCCGATACCCTCTACCCGCAACCCTCTACGCGGCGCGGCATGGCGTCCATTCCCGACCTCGATCTCTTACGCGGCACGCTCGACCTGCTCGTGCTCAAGACCCTGAGCTGGGGGCCGATGCACGGTCTCGCGGTCCTTCATCAAATCGAGGACGTCACGGGACAGCGGCTCCAGATCGAGGAAGGCGCTCTGTACCCTGCCCTGCATCGGATGGAACAGCGGGGTTGGCTGGACGCCGAGTGGGGATACACGGAGCGCAATCGTAAGGCAAAGTTTTATTGCCTAACGGCTGTCGGTCGCCGGCGGCTCACCGCCGAACTGCTCAAGTGGTCGCGCTATACGGAAGCAGTCGGACTGCTGCTCGCTCATGAGGGCGCGCGATGAAGCGCGATTCCGGGCGCCGACGCGTCTTCCGGATTCCATTCTCGCGGCGCGGGCTCGACCGCGACGTCGACGCCGAGCTCCGGTTCCATCTCGAGGGGCGGATCGAGGAGCTGATGGCGATGGGCATGTCACGCGACGAAGCCAGCGTCGAGGCGCGGCAGCGATTTGGTGACTTGGATTCGCATCGGCGCGAGCTGCGCGCCATCGATGAGGAGATGCAGAAGATGCGACAACGTCTCGAATTCACGGATACCGTTGGCCGGGAGTTGAAGTACGCGGTCCGCACCCTCGGTCGAAGCAGAACTTTTGCGGCGATGGCCTTCGTGACGCTCGCGTTAGGCCTCGGCGCGGCGATGGCGATCTTCACGATTCTCGACGCCGTGGTACTTCGGCCCCTTCCCTACGCGCACGGCGATCGTCTGGTGGCGCTCTCGTCCCCGGTGCCTGGCATCAAAGCGGCACCCGTGTGGGGACTCGCTCGACACGAGATGTACTACTTCAAACGAGAGAGTCACACGCTCGAGGATCTCGGTATCTACCGGACCGAGCTCGCGACGCTGACGGGCGACGGCGGCGCGACACAGCCAGAGCGCGCGCCCGCGGCGTATGTGAGCGCGAGTCTGTTCGGCGTCCTCGGTATAGTGCCGGAACGCGGAAGACTACTGAATCCGGACGACAATCTGCGAGCGACAGACACCCTCGACGCTGCATTGATGAGCCACGGCCTATGGGAGCGTCGGTACGCCGGCGATACGACGATAGTGGGAAAGCGAATCGATCTCGACGGCTACCCGGTCACGGTCGTTGGCGTATTGCCGCCGAGCGCGCAGTTACCGGATTACAAGGTCGACTTGTGGCTGCCGCTCGACATGAATCCGGCTTCGCCGGCGCGCAGCAATCACATCTTCAGCGTGATTGGTCGAATGCGACGGGGAGTGGACATCGCGAACGCGCAACGAGAGCTCACGGCGCTGACCGCACGGTTCCCGACGGCGTTTCCCAACGTCTACACACCGAAAATGATGGAAGGAACGGGCTTCACAACGCTCGTGAAGTCGCTCCGCGACGATGTCGTTGGAAGTTTGGTGACCAAGTCGATCTGGATTCTCTTCGCGGCAGTGATCGTGGTACTCCTCATCGCGGCCGCGAATGTCGCCAACCTTTTTCTCGTTCGCGTGGAGACGCGGCGCCTCGAGGCGGCGGTACGTAGCGCGATCGGCGCGAGTCGCGGCGCTTTGGCGGTACACTCTCTCGCCGAGAGCCTGGTGCTCACCGGAATGGCCGCGTTAGGCGCGATCGGCGTCGCGTGGGCGGGGCTGCACTTTCTCGTCGCGCTCGCGCCATCCGACCTCCCGCGCCTAGACGAAGTTCATCTGGGTTGGACAGGCTTCGCCTTCACCATCGTCTGCGCGCTCGTCGCCGGGATCACTCTCGGGCTTTTGCCCTCGCTCCGCGGTCAGGTCGACCTGGCCATGCTTCGTGAGGGAGGGCGCGGCTCGACGGGTGCGCCGCGGCGGCTCGCCACGCGCAACATACTCGTCACATCGCAGATGGCACTCGCGCTCATCTTGCTGACGGCGGCGGGACTTCTCGTCAGAAGCCTGAGAAACCTGCGTGGCGTTCACCCTGGCTTCGACCCGACGAACGTCATGACGATGTCGCTCTCGTTGCCTAACGGGCGCTATCGCTCGCCCCAGATCGCGAACGCCTTCTTCGAGCAGCTCGCGGCACGCGTTCGCGCACTCCCTGGCGTGCTCTCCGTCGGTTTCGGCGGCGCCCTGCCGCTCGAGAGCTCCGAGCTCTGCACGGGCGCGGTCGTCGACGTTCCCGGACCCTCGGGCGAACGCAGCGATTGCGTGCAGATGATGCAGGTGACCCCCGGTTACTTCGAGACGTTGCGGATTCCGCTCCGCGGCCATGCTCCCGATTGGCCCGAAAATGATCGCGGCGGGGCGAGCGCCGTGGTCAGCGAAGCTTTCGCGAATCGATTCTGGCCTAACGAGGACGCGATCAATCGTGGCGTCAAGTGCTGCAACGGGATGCCGCCGTTCTATCGCATCTCGGGCGTTACGGGACCCGTACGGACGCACGGACTCGACCGATCCCCTGGGCAAGTCGTGTACTTCCCGATGATTCCTTTCGCCAGGAATCCCGGCATCGAAGGCCTTCCGCTGTTCATGCGATTGGTCGTACGGACGGCAGCTGGCATGTCGAACAGTGTGCTGCCGGCTATTCGCCGTGCCGTGAATGAGATCGATCCGCAGGTTCCGATCAGCGACATCGCGCCGATGGAGCAGTTGCTTGCCCAATCGCTGGCGCGGCGCTCGTTCACGATGATGCTCCTTGCAGCCGCCGCCGCGCTGGCCCTCGTGCTGAGCGCCGTGGGCATCTACGGCGTCATCTCGTACGTCGTCGCGCAGCGGCGCAGCGAGATCGGCATCCGCATGGCGCTCGGGGCGCGCGCCGAGGACGTGCGGGGGATGGTCGTCAGGCAATCGCTCGTGCTGGCGGGCATCGGCGTGTTGATTGGACTCGCCTGTGCGTTGGCGACGACGCGCGTGCTGGGTGCGCTGCTTTTCGGCGTCAGCCCGAACGACCCGCTGGTCCTGATCTGCGCGACGCTGCTGCTGGTGATACTTGCAACGGTTGCGAGCTACGCCCCCGCCGTGCGCGCGTCACGTGTCGATCCCGTGGAAGCGCTTCGAGGTTGAGCGCGGACGAGAAGAGCGCAAACGATTTTTTTCAAAGAGTCGTCAACGACTTCTCGTCCGGCAGTGTCCGCGCTTGTCCGGCCTTGTCTGTGTTAAGATGGTTGATCGTCGCTGCCGCGAGGAACTCGCGATTGTCTCGATCTGGAAGAGCAGATCCTCATCCCTCGCCCCTCCCCGGTTGAGTGTTACGCCTGCTTCACCAACTCGACCTCTATCGACATCTTGATGTCGTCGCCGAGCACCCAGCCGCCGGCATCGAGCGCCTGATTCCAGTGCAAGCCAAACTCCTTGCGGTTGATCTTGCCGTTCGCGGCGAAGCCCATGCGCTCCCCGCCCCACGGATCACGGCCCCGCCCCTGGAACTCGGCGTCGAACGTGACTTCGCGCGTGTTCCCACGAATCGTTAGGTCCCCGATGAGCTTGAACTCGCCCTGGAGGTCGCCATCGATACGCTTGCTTTTGAACGTCATCGTGGGGTGATGCTCGGCGTCGAAGAAGTCGGGTGAGCGGAGGTGATTGTCGCGCTGCTCGTTCTGCGTCGTGATCGTCGCGATCGGGATCTCGATCTCGACCCGCGATTGCTTTGGCTCGGATTCGTCGTAGCGGATTGCGCCTTTCACGTCTGCGAAACGGCCCTTCACGGTGGAGATCATCAGATGCTTGACCGCGAACTCGACCAGTGAGTGCGTCGGATCGATCGTCCACGTGGTGACGCCGGTGGCGGGCGTGGCAGTAGTAGTCATTGAAGGAGTCCTCTCAGGCGATGAAATGGTGTTGCACCAGCAATGCTTATGTATGGTGAGAGACTATACTTTGGTAAGTTACTCTTGTCAAGTGACCAACCCGCCATAGATTTGTGGGCATGTCCGATGCCGTCAACCTCTGTCCCCGGTTTCACGTAGCCGTCGAGCTCATCGGCGGGCGCTGGACGGGCGCAATCATCAGCTGTCTACTTGGCGGTCGCGCGCGCTACAACGGGCTCCGGGCGGCGATCCCCGAGATCAGCGACCGGATGCTCTCCG
Organism: Gemmatimonadaceae bacterium; assembly: GCA_036496605.1. Classification (NCBI taxonomy): domain Bacteria; kingdom Pseudomonadati; phylum Gemmatimonadota; class Gemmatimonadia; order Gemmatimonadales; family Gemmatimonadaceae; species Gemmatimonadaceae bacterium. The sequence continues at coordinate 55,671 of DASXKV010000054.1, forward strand.
AGCGTCTGCGGGCGCTCGAGTGCGAAGGGCTGCTGACTCGGACGGTCGTTCCCGAGTCGCCGGTGCGAGTTGAGTACGAGCTCACGGCGAAAGGCCGCGCCTTGCAGGACTCGCTCGACGCGATCGGGAAATGGGCGACACGGTGGATTGGCGAGGCCGACCTGAACCGCGCAGCGGGCACCAAGCCGCCCGCACCGCGAGAGCGCGCCCCGGAACGAAGCCGGGCCGCGGCGAGCAAACGCACCACTCGGCCCAAGGCCGCCAAGCGCCGCTGACCGCGTGCGGCCCGACCAGGCCGCACCGATAAGTGTCCTTTGCGCTGCTTGACGGCACCCCAGGTCGCACGCATGCTAGGGGGTCACCCGACGACCGCCAGCGGCGGCCGCCACGACCACACCGAACTGAGGCCACGTCGCGTCGCGGCGCTCGAGTCTCGAGGAGCGAGTGGAATGGTGGACATTCACGTTACGGTGAACGGTGCTCCGCACCACGACGAGGTTGAGCCGCGTCTTCTCCTCGTCCACTACCTTCGCGAGTCGCTCGGCCTAACGGGGACTCACGTCGGGTGCGACACGAGCCAGTGTGGCGCCTGTACCGTGTTGCTCGACGGCAAGTCCGTGAAGTCGTGCACCGTTCTCGCGGCGCAAGCCGACGGTGCCGAGGTCACGACGATCGAAGGGGTCGCGAGCGGCGGTGTCATGCACCCGGTGCAGAATGCCTTCCACCAGGAGCACGGTCTGCAATGCGGCTTCTGCACGCCGGGTATGGTCATGGCGGCGATCGACCTCCTGCAGCGCACGCCGCATCCAACGGATGAGCAGATTCGAATCGGCCTCGGGGGCAACCTCTGCCGTTGCACGGGCTATCACAACATCGTAAAGGCGGTCAAGGCCGCCGCGGAAAAAATGGCGCCCGCCGTTGCGGAGGAGCCGCCGCGCCAAAGCATTCACACGCCAATCGGCGTCCCCATCGTGCACTGAGGAGGACCCATGTCTCAGGCCCATGGTAGTAGCTCGGTGTTCGGCGAGAGCGTCCTGCGGCGCGAGGATGAGCGTTTTCTCACGGGGCGGGGCCGGTACACGGACGACGTGACGCTGCCCGGTACGACGCACGCCGCATTCGTGCGCAGCCCCCACGCACACGCGCGCATCCTCGCGATCGACACGAGCAGAGCACAGGCGCTGCGCGGCGTCCGTGGCGTGTTCACGGGCGCGCAGCTCGCCGGCGCGGGAGTCAACGGGATTCCCACCGCCTGGCTTCTCCCCGACATCAAGACGCCTACCCATCCGCCAATGGCGATCGACCGGGTGCGGTATGTCGGCGAGGCAGTCGCGGTGGTAATCGCCGACAATGCCTACGTCGCGCGAGACGCCGCCGATCTTGTCGTCATCGAGTACGACGTGCTCCCGGCCGTCACGGATACGGCGACCGCGGCCGACAGCGCGACCCTCGTCCACGACGACGCGCCGGCCAACCGATGCTTCCACTGGACGATCGGAGACGCCGGCGCGACGGATGCGGCGTTCGCCAGCGCCTCGCACGTCGTTAGGCAGCGGCTCGTCAACAACCGCCTCGCCGCGGTTGCCATGGAGCCGCGGTCGTCACTCGCGAGCTACGATCGCGGCACGGACGAGCTGACGCTCTGGGTGACGTCGCAGAATCCGCACGTGCACCGATTGATCATGGGTGCGTTCGTCCTCGGCATCCCCGAGCACAAGTTCCGCGTGATCGCGCCCGATGTCGGCGGTGGATTCGGCTCGAAGATCTTCATCTATCCCGAGGAGTGTGTTCTCGCCTGGACGACCAAGCAACTTGGCCGGCCCGTGAAGTGGACCGCGACGCGGAGTGAGAGTTTTCTCACGGACTCCCAGGGTCGAGACCATGTGACCGACGCCGAGCTTGCCCTCGATGCGGAGGGACGCATTCTCGGGTTGCGCGTGCGAACGGTCGCGAACCTGGGCGCGTACCTGACGCTCTTCGCGCCGTGTGTGCCGACCTATTTGTACGCGACGCTCCTCTCGGGCGTGTATCGCATCCCGGCGATTTACGCGGAAGTCGACGCGGTCTTCACGAACACAACGCCCGTCGATGCCTACCGCGGCGCGGGGCGCCCCGAAGCCGCCTACGTCGTCGAGCGGATGGTCGACCTCGCCGCGCAGCAAATCGGCTTGAATCCAGCCGCGATTCGTCGCCTGAATTTCATTTCAGCCGACAGCTTCCCGTATCAGACACCCGTCGCGCTCGTGTATGACAGCGGCAACTACGCTCCGGCCCTCGAGCTCGCGCTTCGGACCGTCGATTACCCGAAGATCCTCGAGGAGCAGGCGCAGGCGCGGCGCGATGGCCGGTACATTGGCATCGGCCTCTCGACATACATCGAGGCGTGCAGCATTGCTCCGTCGCAGGTCGTCGGATCGTTAGGTGCGCAGGCGGGCCTCTGGGAGAGCGCCTCGGTCCGCGTTCACCCAACGGGCAAGGTTTCCGTATTCACCGGCTCGCATGCGCATGGGCAGGGACACGAGACGACCTTCTCGCAGCTCGTGTCGCACGAGCTGGGAATTCCGATGGACGACATCGAGATCGTTCACGGCGACACGGGCCGCGTGCCATTCGGCATGGGAACCTACGGCAGCCGTAGCGCCGCGGTCGGCGGGACCGCGATTCACAATGCAATCATCAAGATTACCGAGAAGGCGAAGCGGCTCGCGGCACATCTTCTCGAGGCAGCACCCGAAGACGTCGTGCACGAGAATGGCCAATACTTTGTGCGCGGCGCGCCCGATCGCGGCAAGAGCTTCGGCGAGATCGCGCTCGCCGCGTATCTCGCGCACAAATACCCGAGCGACCTCGAGCCCGGCCTCGAGGCGAACAGCTTCTACGACCCGAGCAACTTCACCTTCCCCTTCGGCGCGCATGTCGCCGTCGTCGAGGTCAAACGCGACACCGGCGAAGTGAAGGTGCTTCGCTACATCGCGGTCGATGATGTCGGGAATGTGATCAATCCGATGATCGTCGACGGAATGGTGCACGGGGGCGTGACGCAGGGCATCGCCCAGGCGCTCTGGGAGGAAGTTCGCTACGACGACACGGGCCAGCCGGTAACCGCATCGCTCATGAACTACGCGGTCCCGCGAGCGGATCAATTGCCGAGCTTCGAAACCGCGCGCACGGTGACACCGACGCCAGTGAACCCGTTAGGCATCAAGGGCGCAGGGGAGACGGGCACCATCGCGGCGACACCGGCGATTGTCAACGCCGTGATGGACGCGCTCGCTCCATTTGGCGTGAAGCACCTCGATATGCCGCTCACCTCGGAGAAGCTCTGGACGGCAATGCAGACCGCTGACGGGAGGGCGTGACATGTACCCCGCACCCTTTGAATACACGGCGCCGGCGACGATCGACGAAGCGCTCGCGCTCCTCGCGGAGCACGGAGAGAACGCGAAACTGCTCGCCGGTGGCCATAGCTTGCTGCCGCTGATGAAGCTGCGCTTCGCGCAGCCAACACACGTCGTCGATTTGCGCCGCATTCCTTCCCTGCGCGGCATTCGTCGCGAGAGTGGATCGTTGATCATCGGCGCGATGACGACCTACAACGAGCTGGCGACGAGCGCGGATATCAGGGACGCCGCGCCAATCGTCGCCGATGCCGCGTCGCAGATTGGTGATCCACAAGTTCGTAACCGTGGAACCATCGGTGGCAGCCTCGCCCACGCCGATCCGGCGGCGGATCTCCCCGCGGTGATCCTCGCGCTCGGTGCGACCATCGTCGCCGTGGGACGAGCTGGGCGTCGAACGATTCACGCCGACGCGTTCTTCCGCGAGCTGTTCGCAACCGCGCTCGACCCAGAAGAGCTGCTCGCCGAGATACGGATTCCGGTATCGACCGCGCGGTCGGGTAGCGCCTACGCCAAGCATCCGCATCCCGCGAGTCGATTTGCTCTCGTTGGCGTTGCGGCGACGGTGGACCTCGAGCGGATGAGTGATCGAATCCAACGCGTCCGCGTTGCGGTCACGGGTTTCGGGACCACGCCGTTACGGGCGATCCGCGTCGAGGAAGTGCTTGCGGGTCGTACCGCGGATCCCGACACCATTGCGGTCGCAGCGATGGAGCTCGACGCCGGCGCTCAAGGAGGCGACGCGTACAAGGTGCAACTTGCGCGCGTGTGTGCAGACGCCGCGTTGCGTCGCGCCGCGGAGCGGGCTCGGTAGGCACAGTATTCGCCGGCTACGCGAAGAGGAAGTAGCATCGCGAGCGCGTGGCGCCCCATTTGCAACAGTCTCCCTCCGCTGTCATACCCGAACCGAGTGGAGGGAGGAACGCGATGGCCGAAATTCGTGTCGAGCCGCAGCAACGCGGACGTGGACGGCTTTGGCTGCTGATCCTTCTGCTCATCATCGTCGTCGCCGCCGTGTGGTACTTCATGAGCAGGCGAAACGCAGGCGGCGTGGCCACTGCGTCGACACCGGCTCCCGCGTCCGCACCAGCGACGACACCCTAACAAGCAGGAGGCGGTGAGATGGCGGACATCGATCGCGACCGGCAGCGCGATGCAGCCGGCGTGGGACCGTACGCGCGCGACGCCGAGCGGCTCGTTCCGCTCGAGGATCTGGGGAGTTGGGATGTCGCCGAAGGCGAGCCCGATATTCGTGGGTGGGAAGTTCGCACGGTGGGCGGTCGCGACCTCGGCAAAGTGAAGGAGCTACTTGTCGATCCGGACGCGCACGAAGTCGTGATGCTCGACGTCGATCTCACCGGAAGCGATCAGCACGCGCTCGTGCCGCTGCGCATGGTGGAGATCGATCGCCCGCGTCGTGTCGTGCGGATGGACTCGGCGGACCTCACTCCGGCCGAGCGCGAGGCCGTCGGCGAGGCGAAAGAGAAACGCGCCGAACGCCGTGAGTGGTCGGACTCCGGGCGGGTGCGCTACGCTGGCCGCGCCGACGAGGAGAAGGTGGTCGAGCGTCGGCCGATGGTCGAAGAGGTAGTCGTTAGGCGGCGGGTCGTGGAGGATGCAAAGGACGAAGCAGCGCCGCGCCGGCTCGACGACGCGGATCGCTCGGAGCGATCGGACTAGCGGCCTCTGGACGGTTACTTATCGCCCGTACTGAGCTTCGGCAGTCCCGCGCGCTCGAGCTGCGTGCTGACCGCGGGAACATCCTTGGTACGAAGCGTGGACCACGCGGCGAGGAGCGACGCCAGCTGGCGCTGAAGGTCTGCAACGGCGGCAAGTACTTGCGTCGTCGGCGCACGGTCGCTGCCGTGGACGATGGCGTAGACCGCGGCAAGCTCGCCGTTGAGCGCCGTGAACGAGCTTGCCGTGCCGCCGCGGCGACCACCGCGACCACCGCGACCACCGCGACCGCCGCCACCGCCGCCCTCGAGTCCCGCTGCTTTCGCGTCGAGGGCAGCGATCGCGTCTCCGACGGATGCGCTGGCACGCTCCCGGGCCGCGCGTAATTCGGCGCGCAGTGCACGGATCTGCGCGAGGGCGTCCGAGTCCTGACGAAGGGCGTGCGTTACTTGCTGCGCGGCAGCGAATTGCTGGCGGAGATCGGCCAGCGGCGTCTTCACACGAGGATCCATTCGCACGATGAGTGGCTGCGTGAGGGACTTACCGCCAGCCGTTAGGCGCACGGTGTACTGACCAGGTAGCGCCCATGGACCGCGGGGCTCGCGCGGTGTGTCGCGCAGAATGGCCGCGATGGGATAGGCGGTGCTGAGCACGGCCGGGCGCTCGTAGGTGAGATCCCAGACGAAGCGATGCATACCCGGCGCCGCCGAGAGGACGTGCGTCTGACGGATCCAATACGCGGGGATGTTCCCGATGTCGGACGCGGCCATCGCCGTATCGGTGCTGGCGTAATGCCTAACGACTCGGCTCGATGCGTCGAGAATCTCGAGCGTCGCCGGGCCGGTCGTACCCGCACCGATGACGTAATCGAGGATGGCGCCGTCCGGTGGATTCTCGCCCGCCGGTTCGTCAGGCGGTATCGGCGTATCCGTGTTCTTGTTCCAGCGAAATCGCGTCGCGACTTGGGGCGCGAAGAGCGTTGTCGTCATCGATTGTGGCTTGGCCGCCGCCAACTGCCGCAAGGCCGTGATATCGTCGAGGATCCAGAAGCTGCGGCCGTGCGTGGCGAGGACGATGTCATCGTCCTTGATGACGAGATCGCGAATCGATGTCGCCGGCATGTTGAGCCGGAGCGACTGCCAGTGATCGCCGTCGTCGAACGAGACCCAGACGTGCGTCTCGGAGCCGGCGAAGAGCAGCCCGCGGCGCTTCGGATCTTCGCGCACGACGTTGATGATCGCTCCACTATCGATGCCGGTGACGATCTCCGTCCAGTTCTTGCCGCCGTCTCGCGTCCGCCAGATGTGCGGGCGAAGATCATCGCGGCGGAAGGTGTTCACGGCGGCATACGCCGTGTTCGCGTCGAAGTGCGACGCGTCCATGAGCGAGATCTTGCTCCACGGTGCGGCGCGGAGTACGGCCGGCGTCACGTCGCGCCAGTTCTTGCCGCCGTCCGTCGTGAGATGTATGAGGCCGTCGTCACTTCCCGCCCAGATCACGTCCTCGCGCAATGGCGACAGCGCGAGAGTGTAGATCACGCCCGGATGGCGTGAAGCAGCCACGGGCTCACCAGCGTACTTGCCGACATTCGGCGGCACGACCGAATCGGTGCGGGTGAGATCAGGACTGATCTGCTGCCAACTGCGTCCGCCGGTGAGCGTTTTCCAAACCACGTTCGACGCGAAGAAGAGGGCGTGTGGATCGAGCGGCGAGAAAAGCAAGGGCGCGGTGCGGAGAACACGATAGTCACTCGCACGCAATGCCTTCGGCGCAATCTCCTGGACGTCCCCCGTGCGCCGATCATAGCGCGTCACTTTGCCACCGTACACGATGTCGGGATCGAGCGGATCGGGAGCAACGTATCCGTACTCTTCGACTCCGACCGGATGCCAATCACGAAAAGTGATCTCACCGTCGTCGCCGCGGCTCGAGACGCACGCCGATCCCGACTCCTGCTGACCGCTGCAGACGCGATACGGAAATGCGTTGTCGGTGATGACGTGATAGAATGCTGCCGTGGGCTGGTTGTACCACGAGCTCCAACTCTCGCCACCATTCACCGTCACGATCGCGCCCTGATCGCCGGCGACGAGCATCGTATTCGGATCGTTTGGGTTGATCCAGATCCTGTGATAATCGTCGCCGCCCGGCGCGCCACGGAGCGCAGCGAAGGTCTTCCCCCCGTCGACGGACTTCCACGTCACCACGCTCGCCGTGTAGACGATGTCGGGATTCCTCGGGTCGACCTTGACCTCGGCGAAGTCCGACGCGCGGCCAGCGACGCGACTATCTTGAGTAACTTTATACCAGTTCTCGCCGGCATCGTCCGAGCGATAGAGACCGCTGTTGCGATTCGCGTCCACGGTCGCGAACATGCGGCTGGGCATCGTCGGCGCGACCGTGATACCGATGCGTCCGAGGCCGTCCTGCTCGAAGGTCGGAAGCCCCTTCCCGATCTGACGCCAGGTCGTACCGCCATCGATCGATTTGAACAGGCCGCTGCCTGGCCCCGAGAACTGTCCATTCTCCCAGGGCGCCTGACGGGCCTCCCAAAGCACGGCGTACACGATCATCGGGTCGGCAGGGTCGAGAATGACGTCGACGCCGCCGGTGCTCTCGTCCTTGTATAGAACTTTCTCGAACATGGAACCGCCGTTGCTGGATCGGTAGATCCCTCGCTCGGCGTTCGGCCCGTACGGATGACCGAGGACCGCGACGAAAAGGCGATTCGGGTCGCGTGGATCGACGACGATCTGCGGTATTTGCTGACCGTCGCGCAGTCCCAGATGCGACCACGACTTCCCGCCATCGGTCGACTTGTAGATCCCGTCGCCCGTCGAGAGGTCCGGTCGCTGCAAGCCTTCGCCGCTGCCGACATAGACCACACTCGGATTCGAGGGCGCGATCGCGATGGCGCCGATCGAGCCTGTCGGTTGGTCATCGAAGATCGGCTTCCAGGTGCGACCGTAATCAGTGGTCTTCCAGACGCCGCCGTCGACCACGCCGATATAGAAGACGTTAGGCTGATTCGGGATTCCCGCCGCGGCCTTGGTGCGGCTCGCGCGGTGCGGGCCGATCATGCGCCACTTCATCTCCCCGAACAGCTGCGGAGCGACCTGTTGTGCTTTGAGTGCAGATGCGACGAGTGTAAGAAGGACTGCCATCCTGAGCGACGCAAGAAGTTGTCTCATCATTTGAAAATGTTCTTGGGAATCATGACGTGGACGCCGAGCGTCCCGTCGACGAGCTCGGTGATATCGACATCGCACGCGACGCTTGTGAGCATATAGGCATCGTCGCGCGACAAGCCCTTCGTTGTGACGAGAAAGTTGATCGCCTCGCGCACGGCTTGCTTCGTCGCCGTGACGAGATTCGAGTCGATGCCCATCGTGATCCAGTGTGTCGGTGTCTCGGCTCGCGGCATTGTGAGATGCAGATCCTTACGGACGATGAGCTTGAAGCGCCCCGTGAGCGACGTCTCCATCGCGGTGATGTCCACCTCGCCATTGCCCTGCCCTGCGTGGCCGTCGCCGATCTCGAGAAGCGCACCCTTGGCCCAGACCGGGATGTACAGGGTCGTTCCGGCGACGAGCTCCTTGTTGTCGAGATTCCCGGCGTGAATGCCGGGCGGCGCGCTGCTGATCCGGCCCATCGACGCTGGTGGCGCAACACCGATACTCCCGAAGAACGGATGCAGCGGCACCGTTATCCCAGGCGCGAATTGCGCCGTCATGTGCTTTTTGTCGAGCGGGATGATCTTCGTTTTAGCGTATTCGTAATCCTCGGGCAGGAAGCCGCGACGAGGGCCGAAGCCATTGTAGGCATACGGAATCGCAAGTTCGATCGACTCGATGCGGATCTCGAGAACGTCGCCCGAGTCCGCGCCTTCGACATAGATCGGGCCCGTGAGGATATGTCCACCGGGCCCGCGGACTTTCACCGAATCGTAGATCGCGCGAAGGGATGTCTGGATGTCCGCCGGCTTCACGCCGACCTGCTCGAGACGCGTCGGACTGGACGTGATTTCCGTCCCGACGATGACCTCGTCGCCCGAGTGTACGCGAAGGACCGGTGTCGCTGCTGCATCGTAGTAACCGAAGGCCACGGTGGCCGGCGACGGCATGAGGGTATGGACGCGCTGCGCATGCGCTACGGCCGCGCTCGCAAGCATTGTGAGTGTTATCGCGAGTCGAGTCATGTTCCGGAGAAGTGATGTGTCGCAGTCGGTCAGATGAGCCGGGCGAAAGGTGCGTAGAGCCGCGCGACGGTGCCAGAGGCGTGTTACACGGCACTCTCGCGGGCGTCATCTGCAGTGAGCCAACTGCCTCCGAAAATGCCGATCCGCACTCCTGCCCGTGGCGCGAACGAGTCGCGGCAGAGCGGAGCCAATCCGCTCCGGGAGAAGGCGTTCGCGGCGCTCCACGGGGTGACGCGCGAGCTGAGCATCCAGCGCAAGATTCGCTTGCTGCCGACGATCGGCGGCGCGGCCATGTTCGCCATTCTCGTGATGACGATCGCGTTCGGAATGTTGAGCCGTCACAGCACAACGCGGATCCGCGACGGTTATTACCCGTCGGCACGGCTCAGCGCCGACCTGCGCGAGCGACTCGCGGCAATGGAGCACCGCTTTGATGATGCCAGCATCACGAAGCAACCGCAGGCGCTCAGAGACGCCGACACACAGCTCGACTCGGTGATCCGAGAGCTGGACGCCGCGCGAAAAAACCCCGTGCTCGACGTCCCAACAATCGAAGCGCTGCGGACGGCCGTGCGGCACTATCATGCATCCGCACGGCGCGTGAGCGAGCGCATGATCGCCGGTGAAACCGGCGACAGCATCGCGGACGCCACGGCGTGGACCACGAAGCAATACGATGCGCTCCGTGCCGAACTGGACGCGACCGCCGTCGCCGATCAGGAGCGCATCGAGAGCGCCTTCACGTCAGCAAGCCGACTCGAGCTCGCGACCTCGATCGCCATCGGGATCGTAGCGTTAGGCGCCGTCGCGTTTCTGTGGGTGCTGTCGCTCTTCACGGAGGAACTATTGACGCGCACGCTCACCGATCCGATCGGCGAAGCGGCACACGTCGCCGACCGCCTCGCGCGCGGCGACGTGACGGTCACGATTCCTTCGAGCGTCGATGGCGAGGTGGGGCGGCTGCTGCGCGCGATGGAACAGATGGTCCAGTACCTGAAGGAGATGGCGACGGCCGCGGAGGCAATCGCCGCGGGCGACGTCACCGTGCACATGGAGCCGCGTTCGGCGCAGGACGCCTTCGGCGTCGCGTTCCGGCACATGACGCAGTATCTGCAGTCGATGGCGCAGGTGGCGGACAGCGTCTCGGCGGGAAACCTCGCGCAAGCGGTCGAGCCGCGCTCGTCCGCCGACACGTTCGGCCGTGCGTTCGCGTCGATGATCGGTACCTTGTCGACGGCCGTCGCCGAATTGCGCGGCGCGGCGCAGGCGATCGCCGGCGCCGCGGCCGAGGTGGCGTCGTCGGCGCAGGAGCTCTCGCAGAGCACCTCGGACGAAGCGGCCGTCGTGCAGCAGGCCAGCGCCGCAATCGACCGCGTGCATTCGCTCGTTAGGCGAAACGCCGAGACGAGCCGTGAGACGGAGGAGCTGGCGCAGCGTGGCGCGAACGACGCCGAGCAGAGCGGCCACGCGACGCAGGACACCTTGCGCGCAATGCATCGCATCACCGAGCGGATCTCCGCCGTCGGTGAGATCGCGACGCAAACGAACCTCCTCGCGCTCAACGCGGCGATCGAGGCTGCGCGCGCCGGCGAGCATGGCCGCGGCTTCGCCGTCGTCGCTGCGGAAGTCCGTCAATTGGCCGAGGGCAGTCATCAGGCGGCGCAGGAGATCCAGACGCTCGTCTCCTCGAGTCATGGCGTCGCCCAGCGGTCGAGCGAACTGTTGACGACGCTCGTTCCGGCGATTGCGCAGACCGCGGCGCTCATGCAGCGCATCGCGTCGGCATCCGCGGAGCAGACGAATGGACTGAGCGAGGTGACGAGCGCGATGCGTGGCGTCGATCAGGCGACCCAACGGAACGCCGCCGCTGCGCAGCAACTCGCCGCGACAGCCGCGGAGATGTCGGCGCAGGCTGAAGTGCTTCAGGACTTGATTAGTACGTTCAAATTGGCGGCGTAGCGCGTGGACGGCGGGAACCGCGGAAAGCATGAGGGGCGGAAGCCCCGTGAAATGCGGAAACCGCTTCATGCGCGGTTCCCGCGGTTCGCAACGCCAAGGAACACATTCTGCATGCCTTCGCTGCATGACTGACGAAACAGCTCAACTTCGCCGCGAGATGGCAGGCACGCGCGACCGCATGGCGCGCGATATCGACGAATTGCGCGATCGCGCCAGACGGCGAGTCGATGCCGGGCGATTGGTGCGTGAGCACCCATGGTCTGCGCTTGGCGCCGCGGTCGCGCTTGGTGCAGTCATCGGAGGTACCGGCGCCGATGAGAAGGTCGCGTCCGCCGCAGCGAGTGCCGTCACTGGCAGGACTGCGAAACGGCGATCTCACGAGGACCGCGACGAGAGCCAGGCGCCGGTCGTCGAGGAGCATCGCCATCGGCCCGGAATCGGCGAGCGACTGGTCGGAATGCTCGGCGCAACGGTGGCGGCCACGCTGGACCGCGTGATCGATGAAGTGCGTGTCGCCTCACGCGAGTGGGGCGCGCGGAGGTCTCCCTCGATGCAGCGCGTGGCGCGACGAGCGCCCGTCGCCGCGGCCGCAGTGGTCGGGGCGGTGGGTCATGAAGGTGCGACCGACCGCGCCGTCGACGCCGTCCCTGTGCCTAACGAGATGGCACCTGCCGAGTTGGGGCTACGCGCTGAGGCGGTCGAGGCCGTCGGTGGCGGAACGCACGAGCCGCCCCTCGAGCCCGGAGCCGGCGAGCTCGGCGCGCGTTGGTCGTAGACGCCGCCGCGGTTGGTGATTAGTCGTGGGTGATGGGCGAATTCGGAGTCCCGCCAGCAACCGCCGTTAGGCGCGCATCTTTTCGAGGAACTTTTGCCGGAATTTCGCGACTTTCGGCGCGATGACGACCTGGCAGTACGGCTGCTCGGCGTTGTTCGCGAAGTAGTCTTGATGATAGCGCTCGGCAGAATAGAACGTGGTGAGCGGTTCGATCTTCGTCACGATCGGATCGTCCCATAGTTTCTCTGCCGTGATCTCGGCAATCACCTCGCGCGCCGTGCGCGCTTGCTCGTCCGAGTGCGTGAAGATCACCGAGCGATACTGAGTCCCGATGTCGGCGCCCTGACGATCCTCCGTCGTTGGATCATGGATCGTAAAGAAGACGTCGAGGAGCTCGCGGTACGTAACCTTTGTTGGATCGAAGGTGATCTGGACAACTTCGGCGTGCCCCGTCTGCCCGCTGCAGACTTCGCGATACGTCGGGTTCGGCGTCGTGCCACCCGCATACCCGGATTCCACTTTCTCTACGCCTCGCAGCTCGCGATAGACCGTATCGAGACACCAGAAACATCCGCCACCGAGCGTAGCTGACTCGCGCTCGCCTGTCATTTTACACACTCCTCCTGATTTCTCTCCGAAAGTTATCGATGCTGTCCAGTCGAGCGGGGTACGGTCTTCACATGTAGCTTGAGCGCGATGACCGGCCCGTCCCACTCCCCCCGCGCGGCATCAGCGCGTCAGCCCGAGCCGCGCTGGCCCGTGGCGATCGCGCTCCTCGCCGCCGCCAGTCTGCACTTCGTGTTGCCGCGCTCGCTCTTGATGGGGCCACCGTGGATGGTCCTCGGCGCGGTCGCGACTCTCATCGTTCTCGCGACGTATGCGCGCCGACGGCGGCGCTGGGCGCTCAACGAGCGGCTGAGCTATTTCGCGCTTTTCGTACTGACGGCGGCGCTGATCTTCGGCCTCGCCGGGCTCCTGTGGGCTCTGCCTCGACGACTCGAAGCACCCGCGGCACTGCTCCGATCAGCGGCAGTGCTGTGGGCGACGAACGTCGTGGTTTTCGCTGCCTGGTACTGGCGGCTCGACGCGGGCGGTCCCAACGCGCGAGATTTTCGCGACAAGCACGTCCGGGGCGCGTTCCTCTTTCCTCAAATGCTGCTGCCCGGCGCCGACGAGGAGCTGACGCTGGCCGAGGATGCGTTGGACGCCAACTGGCGGCCGGGATTCGTCGATTATTTGTTCCTCGCGTTCAACACGAGTACGGCCTTCTCACCGACCGACGTTCCGGTGCTTTCGCGATGGGCGAAGGGAATGATGATGGTGCAGTCGTGCATCTCGTTCACGAGCGTCGCCGTCATTGTCGCACGGGCCGTGAACATACTCTAATCTTCCGAGAAGTTCAGAGACCGGGCCTTCGCTCGTCGGATCGACAGTTATGACTTCGCTATTCGCGCACACGCTGCTTGTGCCACGATGGCGACACTCCACGCGAGTCCGGCCGCGAAGAGCAAAGTCACGGGAAAGAGCAGGCCCCACGGTAGAGCCAGCGCGCCGCCCGCGGCGCGCGCGAGCGCCCACGTACGTCCGTGCAGGCTGTCGATCACGAGCAGCAGCGCCCAGCCTCCGACCGCTCCCCACATCGCCTCGAGAGCCACTTCGGGGCGATCCCACCAGAATACGCCGGTGAGCACGGCCGCGAGCGGGACGATCCACCAGCCGACCAGCCAGCCGCCAAGCACGACGAGTGCACCGCACGCCAAAGCCGCGAGCGGCAATCGACGCGACGGTCGACGACGATGTGTGCCCGTCATTCGCGAGCCCTCAGGGTTAGGCGCGCCGAGGTCTCCTTGGCGCTCAGTTCGGGAATCCACTTCGGAACGACAAGCGCCTCGAGGTTGCCCTCGAGCCACTGCTGGAGATGATTCTTGTAGCGCGAGCTCGCTGGATTTCCCGACTGACCACCGGGATATGTCCCCCATGCCTTGAGCTCGTTCGAGGAGAGCTCGACGACCATCCGCCAGCTCGGACCGAAGATTCCCGCGCCACTCGACGGGTTGAGCGTTCCGCGTCCGCCCTGCGTCGGGAGGTCGAGCGCCGACAGCGACGGCAGGCGCAACGGATGCCAGATGTTGACGTGCCGAACGCGGCTCCACGTCCATCCGTTCTTCGCCGGATCGCCATAGCGAGCGCGCGCCGTGTCGAGCGCGGCCGCGAGGCTCGCGGCGAGAATGTCGTCGCGCGTCTCTCGACGCGCCGTGCGCCGGTCGTCCCACCATTCGCTCGTCGAATCGGCGAGGAGCTCGGCGAGCACCTCGCTCGACGGAGTCACGACGCGTCGAATGCCGCCGCGGGTCGGCGCTCCCGGTGCGATGAGCTCGTCCCATGTTCGATTGACGAGATCTCCGTACGCAAGCTCGAACAACACCGCCCGTTTGTTGCCGGTCGTGTACTTGCGATCCCACTCGCCGAGGAGGCGCGCCGCCTCGGCGAGCCTCGTTGCGTCGACATCCGGAACGGGATGCGTAGCCGCCCGCTGCGCGGCATTGAGAAAATACGGGACGAAGAGATCGGCGAAGACGCTGCCTGGATCGGTCTGGAAACGCCGCATCTTGTCGACCGTCATCGCGCTGTCGCCGCGAAGGAGTTGATTGATGCGTAGCGCGCGCCACGTCTCGTATTGTCCGCCGAACCAATAATTCGCCATGCGCGGATCGATCGGCTGCTGGTTCGCCGATGCGAGATAGCCCTGTTCCGGATCGCGTGCCTGCGGCGCGAACTCCACGGGGAGATAGCTGCGCCAGTCGCTGGCCGATGTCGTGCCGTCGCGAACAGTGAACCCACTTCCGCCGCCAGGCCTAACGGGAAAGCGACCCGTCGACCGGATGGCGATCGAGCCATGTCGATCGGCGACGAGCATGTTCTGCGCCGGTGAACGGAAGTACATGCCCATCACGCGCTGGAATTCGTCGACGTCCTTCGCCTTCGCCGCGAGACGGAAGCCTTCCGTCTCGTTCGACTGCTCGAGCACCGTCCAGCGCATCGACAGCCATTGCCCATTCTCGCGGCGGAGTGGTCCGCGATGCGTGAAGTACAGTGTGTCGACCGCGAGGATCTCGCCGCGCCGGCCGCGGTATTGCTCAATCCGCTGCTCGAGCGGCCGCCACGTGCCGTCCATGAAGTACTTGGTCGGGTGCTCGTCCTGATCGACTTTTTCGGTGTAGAAATCGAGGACGTCCGCGCCCGTGTTCGTGAACGTCCACGCAATATCGCGATTGAAACCGAGGATGATCGCCGGCAGGCCAGGGATCGTGACGCCATAGACGTCGAGTGTGGCCGGCACCAAGAGCTGCGCCTCGTACCAGATCGAGGGAAGGCTCAACTCGAGATGCGGGTCGCCGGCGAGCAGTGCGTCGCCCGTCGCCGACCGGCGCGGTGCGACCGCCCAATTATTGCTGGCGTAGGTTCGCGGCTCGTCGTTCCCCGTCGCCGCGGCGCTCGAGGGCATGTAGTCGTGAAGCGCAGCGATGAGCGTTTGTGAATCGACACTGTCCGGCGTGCCGGCGGGCGTGAGACGGGCAAAATCGAAGCGCGGCGCCTTCCGGCCGTTCGGCAGGATCGGCTCCTGAATCGGTGAGTTCTCGGGAAAGAGCGACGCGGCCGCGGCGGAGCCGACACGCGATGACGCGAGCGCACGCTCGAGCTCCGGCACGATGTAGGCAAGCGTCCATCCCATGCGGTTGAACAGCAGCAACGAGTTGAGCGGCTGCCACTTGGGCACGGCCTTGATTCCCAGCAGTCGAAATTCGAGCGGAAGTGCGTCGCGCGACATGTGGTCGATGTAGGCATTCACGCCGTCCGCGTATGCGCGCGTGAGCCGTGCCGTCTCCGGCGCCGTGGAGTCGATGAGCGCGAGCTTGCGCTCGGCAGACCACGGAATTGCGAGGCGCCGCATCTCCCGGTCGAGGGGCAATGCCTGCGGGCCGGCGATCTCGGTGAGTCGTCCGCTCGCCGCCATCGTTTGCAGCCAGAGCTGAAAGAGCCGGTCGCGCGCGACGACGTAGCCCAGCGCACGATAGGCATCGTCGTCCCTCGTCGCGAAGATGTGCGGCACGCCGCGCACGTCATAGCGAATCTCGACTGTCGAGCCGAGCGTCGGCACCACATCACTCGCTTCGTTAGGCAGCTCGGCAGTCCGCGCCAGCGCCCAGACGCCGTGCGCGGGGTCGAGCAGGGGACCGAGTGCGGGCGCCCGACCGATGGGCCACGCTCCGATCCAGAGCAGCGCCGTGAATAGCACGACCCCGCCGATCGTTCGTGCGCCTTGCTTGCCAATTGGCAACGTGCCGACCTTCATGCCGCTTCTCCCGTTCGCCGTTCCATGTCGCCCAGATGCACGCTGAAGGTCGATCCCTTGCCCGGTGTGCTCTCGAGTGTCAAGCGGAGTCCGAGCGCGTCGCACAACGAGCGAGCGATCGAGAGACCAAGGCCCGTGCCGCCGTAGGCGCGGCTGGTCGTCGAATCCGCCTGCTCGAACGGCTCGAATATGGCACGTTGACGCTCCGCGGGAATACCGATGCCGGTGTCGCTGACGTCGATGCGCCGCGGTCGCTGCGTCGCGCCATCGACGATGAGACCGATCACGACCTGTCCCTGGTGCGTGAAGCGCAGCGCATTGCCGGCAAGGTTGATCAACACCTGGCCCAGTAGTCGCGCGTCGGTCTCGATCGCGACGGGAAACGAAGGCACGTCGGCGCGGAGCGATACGCCGGCGGCCCGCGGTTGCCCCTCGAGCTGCTCGACGATCTCCCGGACGAGCGCGTCGAGGCGGACGGTTCCTGTCTCGACGGTGACACGTCCGGCCTCGATCTTCGCAACGTCGAGCAGGTCATTCACGAGCTTGAGCAAATGCTCACCATTGGCCTGAATGCGATCGAGATAGGTAAGATCATCGGCGCCGAAGTCGCCGGCTCCATTGCGACGGAGCACGCGCGCGAAACCAATCACCGAGTTGAGCGGCGTGCGCAGCTCGTGGCTCATGCGCGAGAGAAAGTCGCTCTTCGCACGACTCGCCGCTTCGGCCGCGTCGCGCGCGCTCAGAATGGCGGCCTCGTACCGCTTCCGGTCGGACACGTCCGTCACCGTGTCGAGCGTGCCGACCATCTCGCCGTCGGCGTTCGCCAGCGGGCCGCCAGAGATCTCCAGCCACGCGCCGGCGCGAGGGCCGTCGGTAACGCGGACCTCGCGACGGTCGGAATCATGCGCGGTTATGCCTAACCATTCCGCGGCGGCACGGCCGATGAGCTCACCCTCGGCGCGCCCGGTGAGCTCGAGCGTGCGTTCGTTCACGAATTGAATCCGGTTCTCCAGATCGGTGATGATCAAACCCTCTTTCATCGAGCGAACAATCGCGCGGAGACGCGCTTCCGATTCGCGCAACTCGGTCTCGACACGCTTGCGAAGGATCATCGAGCCAAGCTGCTTCGCGACGGTCGAGACGACGATCGCAGCGCTCTGGTCGCGACGCCGAACCGAGTTGAGAAAAAAGCACAGCACCGCGGTCACCTGGTGCCCCGCCATCACCGGCACGGCGCACACCGCCCGAAAGCCGTTCGCGACCGCGACCTTCCGTCGCGGTCTCGGCTCGTCTGCCTCGAGGTCCTCGATCCAGGCCAGCTCGCCCCTGTTCCAGACCGTTCCCGGCAGGCCCTCACCGAGCGCGAGCGAGAGGCCGCGTCCGCTCTCGATCAGCGGTGCGACGTCCGTGCCGGGAGCGGCGAAGCACACGTCCTGCCGCACGAGTCGCGCCTTGGGGTAATCGGGCAGCCACGCCTCGCCGTAGCGCCAGCGCGTCGACTGACAGATCGACGCCAGCATGACGCCTAACGCCGAATCGATATCCTCGGCGGCGCCGGCCTCGACGGTCACCGATTGCAGCAACTGGAGCACCGTCTCTTCCTGCCGCTTCTCGGTGACGTCCACGCCGAGGCTGACCGTGCCGACGACGCCGCCTAACGGGTCACGAAGCACGTTGTTGTCCCACTCGATGAGGCGCCGGCTGCCGTCGCGGCACACGATCTCGCGTTCGAAGCGCGCGGGGATCGTGCCGCGCCGCATCTGGGAGCGGAACGCACGCCTAACGGCGCGCTCCGGCATGCAGACGTCGAACCAGTTGTGGCCGAGCAGCGCATCGCGCGTCCAACCGGTGGTCTGACACAATCCTTCATTGCAGAAGGTGACCATGCCTTCAGGGTCCAGCGCGACCGCGACGAGATTTGGCGTCTCCAGCGTCGCGCGAAGCCGCTGTTCCGATTCCCGCAGCGCACCCTCGATGCGTTTGCGCGAGGTGATGTCGCGGCTCGAGCAAACGAACCAGAGTGGCTGTCCGGTTCTCGAATCACGAACGGCACGACCATTGGTCTCCAGCCATACGTAGGAGCCGTCCGGCCGTCGACAGCGCCAGGTCACCAGCGAGGAGCCGCGGTTGCGGTGGGCGCGATCGCGGCCCTCGGCAATGAGAATCCTGTCATCAGGATGAGCGAATTCGATCGGCGAGCGGCCGCGCAGGTCTTCGCTCTTGCTGCCGACCAGTTCCTCGAGCGCTGGCGCCGTGTACGTGAAGCTGCCGTCGAGGGCATGCGTCGAGATCATGTCCGACGCGTGCTCCGCGAGGAGCCGGTAGCGCTCGCGCGCTTCCGCAAGCTCGGCGGTACGCTGTTGCACTCGTCGCTCGAGCTCTGCGTTCGAAGCGGCGAGCAGGGCTTCGGCCTGTTTTCGCGACGAGACGTCGGCGAGCGTGACGGCGATGGCGTCATCGATCCGAACGGCCGACAGAGCGACCCAGCGTCGCTGTGTTCCTCCGGTCGTGTCGAGCTGGAACTCGTCGCGGTACGACTGGCCGCTCTCCGTCAGCCGAGCGAGGGCACGCGTCGCCTCCAGCTCGTGCGCGCGCGGCAACGTCTCGCCGACCAGGCGGCCGACGAGTGCACGAGGATTCCGGCCGGTGAATTCCTGGGACGCCGGGTTCAGATACACGACCTGAAAATCCGTGGCGCCCTGTTCGTTCTTGATCGGATGGAGAAGTGCAAAGCAATCTGGCGACGTGTCGTGCACCAGCCGGAATTGGTCCTCCGCTCGACGTAGCAGCGCGTCAGCGGCTGTCCGGATCCGCGCGTCGTAGGCCTGCCGCCGCCAGACGATTCGTCCAAATAGGGCTCCGCCAAGAAAGGCGGCGAAAAGCGCGGCGAGGGTTTCGTCGGGGGAAAGGAAGAACATCCATGACCGACGGATGAGCGATGTGAAGGCAACGGCAAAGCTCCATATGCGTTCCCGCGTGCACTCACCTCGCTCGCGCCAACTGCCTCTGCAGTGTCTCCGGAGTCTTATCCCCGAACTCGTGCGGTTCCAGCGGTACCCGGAGCTCGACCCCGTTCTGACTCACAAATGCCCGATACGGTGCCTCGGACGACTCGATGCGACGCCGTTCGCCCGAGCGGCGGTCGTACACATACCACCGCTCTCCGGACTCGGCCTGAAAGATCAAGGTTCCGTCGACGGCGCGTTCGGTGTACGCCGAGTTGCGTCGGTCACCAGCCAGACGACTGCGGCGATCTTGACGAGTCGCCTGATCCAGAATGCGTCCGAACATCTCGGCGTCCGTCGGCAGCTCGAGGTACGGTAAGCCTCGTTGCTGAGCCCAGCTGCCCGTGTCGCCTCGGTGGGTCACGCCAAAGACGACCACGCCGATGCCACGATGCTCGGCACGCGCAAGGAAGAGATCGGATCTGAACGTGTCGACTTCACCGTCCGCGACGATGACGAGAAGTGGAACGTGGCGCGCGAGCGCGTCCTCGGGTCGCTCGTTCGGATCCGCAAACACGGGCTCGAGTTGCGAGAGCTCGACGAGCATACCGAGGAGTGCACCCGTCATTGGCTGCGGTGTGAGGATCAGCACCTTGCCCCGGTTCGTGCGTATAGCCACGTGGTAGCCTCTTCGCTCCTTCGTCCGCTCGATGCGCGCTAACGTCAGTTCCCGGCACGCCGGCAAGGGATACAGAATCCCGCCGCAAATATATCCTGCCCTGCTCTCGATTCAGGTACACGTTTGCACAACAAATCCTTACACAGTGGAGATCCCGAACGGTGATGGTCGCTTACAATCCTCGCCCGCCGCGCGATGAGAGACGCTCGTTGTCGCCAGATGTCGCTGCGCAGCTTCAGTGTGCGCTCCGCGCGCATTGGGCCGAATCCGATGGCTCCGATGCCGAGCTGGCCGCCGCGCTCGAGGCGGTCGCTCAGGACGCGCGGGTCCGGGGACTCAGACCCGAGGAGCTCTTGCTCGCGATGAAAGCGGTCGAAGAAGAGGTCGCAGCGACCCTCAAAATCAACGTGACGCAAGATCGTGACCGTTTCCGGACTAGCCTCGTTGGCGCTTGTATGCGCGCCTTCTTCGCCGAAAAGAAACAAGACGGCTGAATGGTCGCTCTCCGGCCAGCAACCAACATTCGCCGGCGGCGCGGTGTACTAGGTACGAGCAGCGGCTCGGTCCCGAGTCGCACCGCAAATCCGGACCGCGCAGAGTACAAATGGCCGCCGCAAGGGCACTCGTGGGCTCGATAGCGTCTGACGATGCTCAACTCGTAGACGACCGCGAGTTGGTCGACCGCGTCAAGCATGGTGACGCCAGCGCCTACGATGCTCTGGTTCGCCGCCATCTGGCTCGCGCGACGATGGTCGCGCGGCGGCTCCTTGGTAATATCGAGGATGCCGAAGATCTGGTGCAGGACGCGTTCATGCGCGCGCTCGATCGGATTTCGACGTTCGATCAGACTCGTGCCTTTGCGCCGTGGTTTTTTCGATTGCTCATCAACACCGGGATCAACGCGCGGAAGGCGCGAGCGCTCCGCGCCGCCGAGCCCGAGCGAGGCGACTTTCCGTCGCGCGCGGCGAATCCGCTCGAGCTCGCGGAGCGCGAAGAGCTGCGCGAGCGATTCGTTGCCGCGCTCGCGTCGCTGCCGCCCCGACAGCGACTCGTGGTCTCGATGTTCGAAGTCGACGGCTTGTCGACGGCGGAGATCGCGGAAGCGTTAGGCATCAGCCGGGAAACGGTGCGATGGCACCATCATCAAGCACGACAGGCACTCCGCCACGCGCTGGCCGCGTTTCGGGGGTGATATGGATTCATCACGAGGAGAGACGGTGAACGAGGAGCGGAGAGTGGTGTCGTTGTCTGAGCCGGAGCGTGACACCCGGTTGGCGCGCGCGATCCGCGCCGCCGAGGGCGCGCCGCTGAGTGTTGCACGATTGGAGTTGTTGCGGACGAGGATCGCCGCCGCCGCGACGGCAGCATTGGAAGCACGGCGTGAGCGCGCATGGTGGGAGTGGATGACGCGGTGGGCGCGAACCGAAGTGGCGCTCGCGGCGGCAGCGACGATCCTGGCGGCCGTGGTCGGTAGCGCGAGCACGATTGGGCGCGCGGAGGTCGCGAGCGACACGGTGATTGCGGTGACGACCTCGTTGCGTCCGGCGGCGGCGACGCGCCTCGACAGCGTCGTCGCGCGGTCGCTCGCCACCGGGGCGTCTTCGGAACAGGTGATGAACGCGCTCGTCGGGCCGCCGAGCGGTGAGTGGCTGCTGACAGCAGCCGTGTCGCGTTGAGCGGAGCGCGGGGAGATGAACCGTTGCCAACATTGAGAGGATTCACACCATACGGCGCGAGCAAGCCGGCATTGGGGGCGCGTCCCGGAGCGACGCGTGCAATGGCGGTTGCCTTGCTCGTCGTGGTTGCGTTAGCGGGCATGGGACTCGGCTTCGCCGCGGACCGTCTCGCCTTGCATAACGAGCGCAACGGGTCGCGTCGCGCGCCGCCGCCATCCAGCTTCGGTGGGTCTTTCCGCGGACCCGGCCGCGAGGCCTACCGCGCACAGGGAATGCGTGAACGCCTGGCGCAGGAGCTCGACCTGTCGCCCGAGCAACAACGTCGCGTGGACTCGATCATGGCGCGGCAGACGGAGGATTTTCGCCGACTGCAGGAGGCCATGCGGCCGCGCTTCGATTCGCTGCTCGTGAGTGCGCAGGCACGTCTCGACTCGGTGCTGACACCTGCCCAACGAGACAAGCTCAAGACGCTTCGGTCTCGTGAGGTGTTCGGACCGCGAGACAGTTTTGGCTCGCGAGAACGGCGTCCACCGCCATTCTGATCGGTCGAGTTCGGTTCCCTCGGCGCCAGAGATCGCGTCGGCACCAGACCTGCCTTGAGAAGCGTTACGTCTCCAGGAGGAGGAACCGCAATGCAGCGTAGTTATGCGACCGGCGGATTCGCGGCGCTTGGTTTGGCGGTCGCGTTCGGAATCAGCGCCTGTGGCGTCTCGCAGCAGCAGGAAGTACAGCTGGGACAGCAGGAGTCGGCGCAGATCCAGCAGCAGCTGCCGCTGGTGCAGGATGCCGTCATCAACCAGTACGTCACGTCGTTAGGTAACCAGATCGCGCAACACACGTCCCGCGCCGATCTCCAGTGGCAATTCTACGTCGTGAACACGGATGTCGTGAACGCATTCGCGCTACCGGGCGGCATCGTTTACGTCAACCGCGGCGTGCTCGAGCGCGCGGACAGGATGGACGAGCTGGCGGGCGTGCTTGGCCACGAGATCGAGCACGTCGTGCGGCGCCACTCGGTGAAGCAGATGGAGCAGATGCAGGGCGCGAACGTGGGTGTGGCGCTCGCGTGCACGCTGACGAACATCTGCAGCAATCAGGCGGCGGCCGCGGCGATCAACGTCGGCGGCACGGCGATCTTCGCGAAGTTCAGCCGCGCGGACGAGGTCCAGGCGGACGAGGGCGGATTCCAGAACGTGATGAACGCGGGAATCAGCCCGGAGGGCATGCTCAGCTTCTTCCAGAAGCTGCTCGCCGAAGAGCAACAGAGCGGCGGCAACAGCAATGTGAGCTCGTGGTTCTCGGATCACCCGGGTACGCAGGACCGCATTGCCGATATCCAGCGGATGCTGGCGCAGGTCCCGCAGTCGAAGCTCCGCGGCCTAACGACAGACACGCAGGCGTTCCAGACGATGAAGCGACGCGTGATGAGCTTACCGCCGGCGCCGAAGCAATCGGCCAACTTGCGGTGAGTGGTGGTGGTTGGTAGCTGGTGATTGGTAGCTCATGATTCGGAAGGTCGGCGAGCGAAGCTCGCCGACTTTCATCGTTCTCCAACTACCAACTACCAGCCACCAACCACCAACCACCAACTACCTCCAGTGCCAAAGCACCGCCCCCGATCGTCAGGCTTTCGTGACAGTCGAGCGCAGCGAAGGGCACCCGGGGTATAACGAAGCCATCTTCTGCAGCGGCGCGCGCGTGCTGGCCAGCGGCGCCATGTTCGCCGGGCTGGCGCTCGCGCTCGGCGGCGGACACTTCACGATCGCGACGCTCGCCGCGCTTCCCTACGCCGCGCGACTCATGCACCTCGCGATGCCCGAGTTGTTGCGTCGGCATCAAGCGGGACGAGTCGCCTTCGTGGCAACGTGGTTCGAGCGGGCGGGGTTTTTCGTCGCCGCGTTGTTCGGCATCCTGCGTCCAGGCGCGTTCACACTTCCCGGATTCCTCGCTGGATTCGCGATCGGTGTCATCGGCCAACAACTCTACGATGGAAGCATGGCCTCGCTCCACAGCGAGGCGACAACGCCGGAGACGTACGGCCGCTACACCGCGATCAAGAGCAAGTGGGGTTCAGCGGCCGGACTTGCGTTAGGCATTCTCGCCGCCTTTGCGCTCGACGCGACGGAACGACTCGGCGTGCCGGCGCACGTCGCGCGGTCGCTTGCGATCGTTGGCGGCGTCGGCACCCATCTGCTCATTACACTACCGCTCGCGCGTCTTCGCGCTCGGGCTCGAACGATCGCGCTCGCCGAAGGAAGTGGACCATGCCTGCCGACACCGACGACGCCTAACGCGACGCAGACGCCGCAACGGACGTGGATCGTTCTCCCGCATACGCCGGAACAATGGCGACTGGTGCGCTTCGCGCTCGCGTGGGGCTTCGCCATCGGCTTCTCGACGCGCCAGGGTGAGGCCCTCGCGATCGGTCACCTCGGCGTATCGGTTGGTACGATCATGCTCCTGAGCGCCATCGCCGTCGGGAGCGGGATCGTCGGTGCGAAATCGTGGGGGGCGCTCGGTGACCGATTCGGAGGCAAGGGACTGATGTCGATCGCTTTCGCGGGTCTCTCGCTCGATCCGATTTGGTGGCTCGCGGCGATGTTCATCCATCCGGCGTTTCTGTTCGTCGGATATCTGCTGTACGGCATCTGCAACAGCGGCTGGAACATCACGGTGAGCATGACGCTCGTGCGGACGGCCGGCGCAGGGAGCGAGCGGATCCGCGCGTTCGTCGTCTACAGTGTCGCTTTCGGACTCGCCGCGGGCATCGCGCCGATGCTGAGCGGTGCCCTACTCGATGTCGTCGATGCGCGCTACGGACCGATTGCCGCCTACGCGGCGCTGTTCTCGATTGCGCTGGCGCTGCGCCTGTCGGCGTACCCCTGGCTCCGGCGAGTGCCGGCGCCTAACGCGGAGCGCGGATCGTATGTCTCCACTGTGATTCTACGGGCAATACGTCGGCGTGTGATGCGCAAAGCAGCCTAACGTCTTCTTCAGAACTAGGGTCGAACCGACTGCTCCTGCGCCATCTTCACCGCGGTGTACGCATTCACGACCCCGCCGGTCGCCGAGAGATCGCCGAAGCGCGCCGCGCCGCCACCCGGCTTCTGCACCGCCTGATCGCTGTGACGCACCGCCGATGCGAGGATGATGCGCTTGACGTCGGCCGCGGTGAGATTCGGGAAGTAGTCCATAAGGAGCGCCGCGAGGCCGGCGACGACGGGCGACGCCATGCTCGTGCCGCTGTCGCGCTCATAGCCGCCGGGCACTGTCGACAGAATGTCGACGCCGGGCGCAAACACGTCGACGAGCGTGTGGCCGTAATTCGAGAACGGCGCGACGAGCGCGTCCCCAGACTTCCATGACGACGCACCGACCTCGATCCAGTTCTGCGCGCGTCCGCCGCCGAGGTAGTTAGGCGTCGGGAAGCTCGGCTTCTCGTCGGAGTTCTCGGCATCGTTGCCGGCGGCGTGCACCATGAGAACGCCATGCGCATCCGCGTACCGAACCGCCGAGTCGACGACGCCCTTTTGTGGCGAGAAGGCCTTGCCGAAGCTCATGTTGATGACCTTCGCGCCGTTGTCGACCGCATAACGAATGGCGTTCGCGATGTCCTTGTCACGCTCGTCGCCGTCGGGAACGGCACGAACCATCATCACCTTGACCGACGGCGCGATGCCACCGATGCCGACCGTGCTGTTACGAACGGCGCCAATGATCCCGGCGACGTGCGTCCCGTGTTTCGCGTCGGGACCCATCACGTCGGTGTTGCCGTAGCCGCGCTGCGCCGTGTTGCTGTAGTCGTCACCGACGATCGCGCGCGCGTTGTACGTCGGATTGAGACCATATTGCATGCGCGACTCGTATTCCGTCTTCGCTTCGGCGACGTCCTTCGGTGTGATGCCTTCTTCGGCGAGGCGCAGGTAGATCGTCTTCGCGCGCGCGATATCGGCAGTCGCCGGCTGAATGGCCGACACGTTTTGTTTCGTCAACGAGTCGGTTCCCGCAGCCTTGCGCAGGATCGGAAGCATCTGCGAGAGAATCTCTTCGATCTGCGTAAACTGTTGCAGATTTTCCTGCGTCTCGTTCCGCGTCTTCTCGAACTCACTCTTGATCTGATCGCACTTGCCCTTCTCGTCAGGCGCCACCGGGCCCGGAGTCGGCCCGGTGCTCGTGCACCACGCATACAGGCGCGTCACCTCGAACGTGTCGTAGTGCACGTCCTTGCCGTCTTTGCCGCCGATGAAGTTCCAGCCATGCATGTCATCGACGTACCCATTGTTGTCATCGTCGCGACCGTTGCCGCCGATTTCCTTCGGGTTGGACCAGAGATGCGCGCGCAGGTCGGCGTGGGCCGTGTCAATTCCGCCATCGATCACGGCAACGAGCACCGTTTGCTGCGGCTGCTTTCCCGCCAGCAACTCGTGGAGCGCGCGTTCCGAGCTGATGCCCGGCACACCATCCGCTGTTTCGTCGAGCAGCTGCCAGTTCTTCTGCGGCTCCGATGGCGGCGGCGCGGGCGTTGCGGCTCTGGGCGCCGTGACGGGGGCGGGAGCCGGCGCCGGGGCAGCCACGGTTTTTGGCGCCGCACAAGCAGCGGCGACGGCAACGATAAATGCCAGCGATGACAGAGTCTTCATGAGTCGAAATTGGAGTCGACGAAATCTAGGCGACCAGGCGTTCGGACGGCGCTTGGGATGTGTAAGAATTGGGTAGTAGTGGGCAGAGGGTAGAGGGTTGGGGGCAGAGGGTAGAGGGCAGAGGGTAATGGGTGGAGGGTAGAGCGCAGAGCGTGGCCGCCGCATAACGCTCGCTGTACCCTCTACCCTCTACCCCCTACCCTCCATCCTCTATCCTCTACCCTCTACCCTCTACTCTGTACCCTCGACCCGCTACGCGGTCGTTCCGTCGTAGTACTGCTCGATTCGTTTTCGCATTGCGGTGTCAGGGAGGCGTCCGTGCGTCGCGACCATGTTGTCGACGAGGAATTGCACGCGCTCGGTTCCCGGAATGACGCACGTCACCGCTGGGTGTGACGCGAGATACTTGAGCAGGAGCTCCGCCCACGTCGTGACCTCGAGCTCGGCCGTCCAGGACGGCAAGGGTTTCCTCTGCACACGCTCGAGCGTGCGTCCGCGGCGGAAGGGCGAATTCACGAGGACGGCCATGCCGCGATCGATCGCGAGCGGGAGAATGCGCTCCTCGACGGCGCGGGCATCGATCGAGTAATCGACCTGAATGAAGTCGAGCGTTTGCTCATGCATCAACTTCTCGAAGGCCTCGTACTGGCGCGCGAAGCTCGTCGTGATCCCGACGTAGCGGAGGCGACCGGCCTGTTTCCATTCACGAATGAGCGGCAGTCGCTGCTCGACGCCGATGAGATTGTGAATTTGCATCAGGTCGATCTTGTCGGTGTGCAGCCGGCGCATCGATTCCTCGAGCTGTCGCTGCCCCGAATCGCGATCGTTCCCAGGACTGGTGACTTTTGTCGCGAGAAAGTAGCTCGGGCGGTTCTTGAGCTCGGCGATGATGTCGCCGACAACTGATTCGGCGTTGCTGTATGACGGTGACAGGTCGATTACCTTGCCGCCGAGTTCGGGGAAGCGCTTGATCACCTCGCGCAGCTCCGGCGTGATGGCGTCGAAATAGCGGGCGGTCCCCATGCCGATGACGGGAATCTTCTCTCCCGTCGAAGGGATCGGCTTCTCGATCAAAGGCGCTAGCCGTGACGACGCGGCAAAAAGATCGATACGGTCGAGCGTCACGGCGAGGCCGACGCCAACGCCAATCTTCAGCGCGTCACGGCGCGAGAGACCGCCGGGTTGTCCTGTCATGAAGTCTCCGTGAGAGAAGTCCCGCATGATTGTGAAGCCTCGGCGATGCACTCACAACCCTGTTGCGTTTCCGGTCCCGATGATATACTCCCCTCTAACACAGAGGGGTGCAGGATGCTCGATCCGGATGGTGGCGTTGTTCGCGGCACGCTCGACGTGCTGATCCTCAAAGCGCTCAGCTGGGGGCCGCGCCATGGGTACGCGGTCGCCGAGTGGATCGCGCTGGCGACTGAACGTGAGCTACTTGTCGAGGAGGGGCCACTCTACACGGCGCTGCACCGTCTCGAGAAGAAGGGTTGGCTGGCTGGCGAGTGGGGACTCTCCGACAACAACCGGCGAGCGAAGTATTACTCGCTGAGCCCGAGCGGGCGTCGGCAGCTGCGCGCCGAGATGTCGAGCTGGGAGCGGTATGCACGCGCCGTCTCGCGGGCGCTGGCGATCACGTCGTCAGCCATCGCCTAACGATGCGGCGCGCACTCCGGCTCATCTTCCGTCGGGCGCAGATCGCCGAGGCCGTCGACGACGAGCTCGCGTTCCACCTCGACATGCGCACGCAGCGGCTCATCGCCTGTGGCATGGCACCCGAGGCGGCGCGACGCGAAGCGCTTCGCCAGTTCGGCGACATCGACTCCGTTCGCAGCGATTGTGTCACCTTCGACGAGGAACGAGAACGCACCATGCGACGTCGTAATTATTCCGAGGAGCTGCGCCAGGACATCGCGTATGCGATCCGCACGCTCCGGCGCAACGCGGGCTTCTCGCTCGTCGTCGTGCTCACGCTCGCGCTCGGGATTGGCGCGAACACGGCGATCTTCACGTTGATCGACTCGGTGCTCCTGCGGCCGCTCGAGGTGCCTCGGCCCGAACAGCTTGTGGCGATCGGGAATCCGTCGCGCACCGGCGGCGTGTCCCAGGGCGGTCCCCGGCTCGATCTGATCTCCTACCCGATGTATCAGACGTTCCAGCAACGCGCCACGATGTTCCAGGGCATGCTTGCCTCGGGCCGCGTCGATCAGATGGACTTGGTCGTCGACGGACGCGCGCCCGAGCATCCGCGTGCCCGGTATGTCTCAGGAAATTATTTCCGTGTGCTCGGCGTGCCTGTCGCGCTAGGCAGGCCGTTCGGCAAGGCCGAGGATGCAGGGCCGGGAGCGTCGCCGGTGATCGTGATCAGCTACGACTACTGGATGCGCCGCTTTGCCGGCGACCGGTCGGTGATCGGAAAGAAGCTTTCGATCAACGACGTACCGATGACGGTGATCGGCGTCGCGCGCGAAGGATACCGCGGTGAGATCGTGGGCACGTCGTACGACGTGTGGCTGCCGATCACGATGCAGCCGGTTTTGGCGCCCCACGGGAAGTGGCTTGATGACTGGACGACGAGCTGGCTCTTGCTGCTCGGGCGACTGGTGCCCGGAGCAACGGTGGAGCAAGCACACGCCGCGATGACGCCAATCGCGCGACAGGCATTCCTGGATCATGTCGGTGCCTTTCGGTACTCGCCGCCCGCCAACATCGTCGCTGCGGCGCGCACCGACACGGTGCCGGTCTCCTCGGGCAGCCGTGGATTCTCACGTGTGCGGCGCGACTTTCATGAGCCACTCTTGATTCTGATGGCGGGAGTGGGGCTTCTGCTGCTGATCGTTTGCGCGAATGTGGCGAATCTGCTGCTCGCGCGCGCGGTGGCCCGAGGGCGAGAGATGGCCGTCCGACTCGCTTTAGGCTCCGGTCGCGCGCGGCTCGTAAGGCAGCTCTTGACGGAAAGCCTGATCCTGGGACTCCTTGGCGCGGCGGGCGGTCTTCTCGTCGCCTCGTGGGGAAGTCGGCTGCTCGTGACGCTGGCGGCTGACGGCGGTACCATCCCGCTAGACCTCTCGGCCGATCTTCCGGTGCTCGGCTTCACGCTGCTGTTGTCGCTGGCGGCTGTCGCCTTTTTTGGGCTCGCTCCGGCGCTCCGAGCATCGCGCATCGACCTCGCGACAACGATGCGGGCGCAGTCTCGCGCGCTCGGCGCCGGCTTCGGCACCGCGACGGGGCGGCGCATGCCAATAGCGAAGTTGCTCATCGTCGGCCAGGTGGCATTGTCGGTCGTCCTGCTCACTGGGGCGGCGCTTCTCGTGCGGAGCCTGCGCGCGCTCGAAAATCAGCCGATGGGGCTCGATCGTGAGCATTTGCTTATTGTCGACATTCCCGTCGGCGAGCGCGGATATGTCGGGGCGCGGCGCGGCGCCCTGGTCATGGATCTCGCCTCGCGGTTCGGGAGCATTCCTGGCGTGGAGGGCGTGAGCTACTCGGAGAATGGCATCTTCAGCGGTACCGAGTCTGAATCTGACGTATCCGTCGAAGGCTTCACGGCGCGCTCGGCGCAGGACTCCGCGTCGAATTACGACCAGGTCGGTCCCCGATATGCGGCAGCGATCGGTGCGCGAGTTCTCCAGGGCCGCGACATGGCGGCTCAGGATGGCGAGCATGGACGCGTCGCACTCGTAAACGAGTCGTTCGCGCGCTTCTATTTCCGGGACCGGGCCGCCCTCGGCAAGTTTTTCAGAGCCGACACGGTGCCGATCCAGATCGTCGGCGTGATCAACGACGTGCGAGATCACACCGACAATCTGCGGACCCCGCCAGCGCGCCGCTTTTATCTCCCGTACCTGCATCCCCAAGACGAGCCGATTGCGGCGCGGTTCGAGATTCGCACGCGCGGCGAGCCGGCACGCATCGGGCCGGAGGTGCGTCGCATCGTGAGTGCTGCCGACGCACATCTATCGATCGACATCGATCCACTCACGGTGCTGGTCCGGTCGACGGTGCGCGAGGAGCGCTTGCTGGCTCGTCTCGCGCTCGGCTTTGGGCTCGGCGCGCTGCTGCTCGCGGCGATCGGGTTGTATGGCGTGATGACGTACTCCGTGACCCGACGAACGGCCGAAATAGGGCTCCGGGTCGCGCTGGGCGCGCAGCGCGAGGCTGTGATCGGCCTCGTCGTCGGCGACGCGCTGCGAGTCGTCCTGATTGGTTTTGTTGTCGGACTGCCGGTCGCGTTAGGCGCGCTGCGGTTGCTCGGCGCGGAGCTCCACGGCGTCGAGGCGACCGATCCGTTGTCAATCGCGACGGCGTTGTCGGTGCTGCTCGTAAGCGCCGTCGTGGCGGTGTTGCTTCCCGCGTTCCGCGCATCGAGAGTCTCGCCCATCGTTGCGCTCCGGGAGGAGTGACGGAACTGGCGAGTGACTCGTGGCGCGGGGCGGTCCCTCGCCACTCCCGCCACTCGCCACTTGCGCAACACCGTCGCTGCCGCAGATTCGTCGCGTCCCGGTATACCACGTTGACGTTCGTTTCCAGACGCGAGCCATGATCCCGCGACGTCTTCTGCTCCTCGGCCTCATTGCACCGAGCCTTCTCAGTGCGCAGCAAGCTCCCGCTCGCGACCAATGGAGCTCAGTCCGCGACACGATCCATGCGCTCATGACGCGCGCGAACGTGCCTTCCGTCGCCGTCGCCGTCGCGCGTGGGCACAAGATCATCTGGGAGGAAGGATTCGGCTGGGCCGATCGCGAGCGAATGATTCGCGCGACGCCGAACACCATGTATTCGCTCGCGTCGATCTCGAAGCCGATGACAGCGACCGGGCTGTTGACGCTCGTCGAGCGCGGCAAGATCGATCTCGACAAGCCCGCGAACGACTATCTCGGCGTCGGCAAGCTCACCGGACTCGCCGGCGACGCGAGCGGCGCAACCGTGCGGCGCGTCATGAGTCACACCGCCGGACTTCCGCTGCACTACCAGTTCTACTACGCAAACCAGACGTATCCGGTCGTCTCCAATGACGAGACGATCGCACGCTATGGGATTCTCGTGAATCCCCCCGGCGAGGTGTATGAATACTCGAATCTCGGCTACGGAATCGTCGACCAGATCATCTCACGCAGCTCGGGTCAAGACTACGCCGACTTCATGCGCGTGAACGTGTTCGTGCCTCTCGGACTGACCCACACGAGCGTCGGGATTGCGCCGGGTCTCGAGGCGTACGCCGCCCAGCGCTACGATTTCAAGCAGAGGGCGATTCCCTTCTACGACTTCGATCACCGCGGCGCGTCGGCGATTTTCTCCAGCGCGCACGATCTCGTTCGCTTCGGGATGTTCCATCTGAAGGATCATCTCGCCGACCAGCGCGCGATCCTCAAGGACTCGACGCTCACGGCAATGGAGCAACCCGTCGCGCCGGCGAACTACGGCCTGGGGTGGATCATCGACGAACGCGGTGGACTAAAGGTCGTGTCTCACACCGGCGGCATGCCAGGAGTACAGACGGGCCTCACGCTCTATCCCGCCGAGGACGTGGCAATCGTCGTGCTGATCAACGCCGTCGCCGACGCGCCAAAGGTCACGCGCGAGATCGAGCGCATCGTACTCCCGAAGTACGCCGAGGCAGCGCGATTGGCGCAGACGCCGCCACCGGCGAAGGTGGCGTTCCAGCCACCTAACGAACTTGTCGGCGAGTGGTCCGGAACGATTCGGACGTGGGATCGCTCGATTCCGCTCACGGTCGCGATCAGACCAGACGGCGACGTGCACGTGCACGTCGAGGGTCAGCTCGAGGCGCTGCTGAACGATGCCAAGTGGGAGAAGAACGAGCTCACGGGTCGCTTCGCCGGCACGATCCCGACGAGCGACGCGAGCCGATGGCCGCACGAGATCGTACTGAGTCTGCGCCTGCGCAACGGAGCGTTGAGCGGCATGGCAGCTGCCGTGACGACGACGGATCCGGTGTATTTCGCGCTCACCTCGTATGCATCGCTGACGAAGAAGGTGGCGGCGAAGTGAATGGCTACCCGCGAATCGCGGCTGTCCTCTCGACCCTCGTCGCGCGTTATCCCCTCGAGCCGTACCCTCGCGCCATGGCAACGGCCGCGAACACCATCGCGATGACCAGCGCCGCCTCGATGTAGCTGACGCGTGCGATCCGGCGCGCCGCGGCGGGGTTGGGATTCCACGCCGACGTCCCGCGGCCGGCGATCTGACGCCAGCGAATCAGCGTGATCATCGGCCCGGCCTCGAGCAGGAGGATGATGACAAGAAACGTCATCTTCGTGAAGAAGGCGTCGTTGTGGATGTAGTAACTCGTCGCCTTCTCGGTGCCGGCGAGGAGTCGCCAGAGTCCCGTGACAATCCAGAGCACCGCGGCGGTGCCCCACCAGGTGTCGGCGCGAAAGGCGCGCACCATCGCCGCACGATCGAGCGGCCGGCTCAGCGCATTGCCGCGAGCCCAGACGGCACCCAAGCCAATGCCGAGTGCGATGAGATGGAGTGCTGCTAGAAGGAGGCGCAGCATGCGCGTAAAGCTGGAGCCGCAAGGCACGAGGTGCCAGGGGCAACACCGAGTGGGTGTAGCCGTCGCCCCGGTTGCGACTCGCCTAACGGTGATGCTCATCACGGCTCATGAATCCGAGGATGGCGCAGGGCTTGGCGGCCACGAGAAACCGAGGTCGGACAGCAGAAATCAAGCGTCCCCCTGGCGGTCGCGGCGAAATTCCAGGAAAATCCCGGACGAACACCAAAGGGAACATGAACATGTCGCGGTCCGTGCTCGTCTTTGCCATTTGCTTTGCGGCGTTGCTCTCGAGGGCTGTTGCCGCGCAAGCACCAGTCGATTCGGCGCTCGTTACGTACATCGCCTCGATCCGGGCGATCGACAACCACGCGCATCCGATGCGGCCCGTGCAACCGGGGGAGCCGGCCGACAGCGAATTCGACGCCCTTCCGCTGGACGGCATTCCGCCCTTCCCGCTGCCGTGGCGCTTGCGCCTCGAGAATCCGGAGTGGCGCGCCGCCGAGTCGTCGCTGTTCGATATTCCGAACACCGGCTCGGACGAGTCGTTTCGGTCGACGCTCCATTCGCGCCGCGCTGAGGAGCTTCGCGCGCGAGGCGAGAACTATCCGTCGTGGGTGCTGGACCGCGCGGGCATCGACGTCATGCTCGCCAATCGCGTTGCAGTCGGACCGGGCCTAACGCCGCCGCGCTTTCGTTGGGTCGCCTTCGACGATGCACTCATGCTGCCGCTGGACCCGCGGGGTGAGGCCGCACGCACGCCGGATACGCGCACTCTCTATCCGAAAGAGCAAACCTTGCTGAGGCGATATCTCCGCGGGCTGCATCTCACGAAGCTGCCGGCGACTCTCGACACCTACGTCGCCAACGTGCTTCGTCCCACGATCGTGCGGCAACATCGCGAGGGCGCCATCGCCGTGAAATTCGAAGCGGCATACTTGCGCCCGCTCGACTTCGGAGACGCAAACGTCGCCGATGCACGCCGCATCTACGCACGCTACATCTCCGCTGGCGTGCCGACGCACGCGGAGTACAAGACGCTCCAGGACTATCTTTTCAAGGAGATCGCACGTGAAGCGGGACGGCAAGGCATGCCCGTGCACATCCACACGCTCGACACCTTTGGCGGGTTCTACAGCGCGCGCGGAAGCGCGCCGCACCAGCTCGAACCAACATTCAACGATTCCACCCTGCGCGGCACGTCGTTCGTCATGATCCACGGTGG
The DNA here is from genome assembly GCA_036496605.1 of Gemmatimonadaceae bacterium. Classification (NCBI taxonomy): domain Bacteria; kingdom Pseudomonadati; phylum Gemmatimonadota; class Gemmatimonadia; order Gemmatimonadales; family Gemmatimonadaceae; species Gemmatimonadaceae bacterium. The sequence goes on from DASXKV010000054.1 coordinate 89,714, forward strand.
ATGGCCGTTGTACGCACAGACGCAGTCCATGCTGTCGAAGCCTAACGTGTACGCCGACATTTCGATGATGGTTCTCGTCGCCGAACCCCGCGAGCTTGCGAATACGTTGCGCTCATGGTTGACGGCGTGGCCGGAGAAGGTGCTCTTTGGAACGGACGCGTTCGACGGCGGCCCGGATCAGGGCTGGGAAGAGGGCGTGTGGCTAGGCGCGTCCACGGCGCGGCGTGCGCTGGCGATGGCGCTCACCGGGATGATGCGCGACGGAGAGATCGATCGCCCTCGCGCCGAAGCACTCGCGCGCATGGTACTGCGTGAGAATGCAGCGAAGTTATATGGTACGTCCCTCGCGAGCCGCTGAGGTCATGACTCGCATCTTTCTGCTGTCCCCAGCGCGGTGTGATGGCGAGCGCGCGAAGCTGATTCTCAGTCCAACCGCCGAGTTCCCGCTGGCGCGTGCGCTGCGCGAGCCGCCGGGCGTGGAGATCGGCGAGGTGTTCAGCTTCCTGAGTGGTCTCTACTTTCGGGGGAAGCTCGCCTACGCGCGCGCGTTCGGCGCCGAGCTGCTGGTGATCACGACTGAGCGCGGTCTCGTGCCGCCGACGCAGCGCGTCACGCGCAACGATCTCTGCTCCTTCGCGGAGGTCGATATCGGCACGGCCAGCGAGCGGTATCTCGCGCCGCTGTGGCGCGACGTCGAGCTCGTCGCGAAGCGCACCGAGGAGGTCGTGCTCCTCGGCAGCATCGCCACGGGGAAGTACGCCGACACGCTCGTTGCGGCACTTGGCGAGCGGCTGGTGTTTCCCCGCGAGTTCGTCGGACGCGGCGACATGAGCCGCGGCGGGCTTCTGCTGCGTCAGGTTCGCGAGGGGCGCGAGCTCGAGTACATCCCGGTGGCCGGAGCCGTTAGGCACGGCACTCGTCCGCCAAAGCTTGCGCCTTTGCGGTGAGCAGCAAAGTGACGATTCGCGTTGACCTTCCACTGTTCAACCCAGCCACCAACCAGGCCCGATGCGAAGCCCGCGTGCTGCTCTGTTGCTCTTCCCGCTCTTCCTGACGTCGCCAAGCGCCTTGCGCGGGCAAATGCCGCAGGGCGCGGCCGCCGTCGCCGACACGTCGCCTTTTCGCGCGCTCACACTTCCGAGCCCTAACGAGTACCGAAGCGGATCGGGGCGCCCGGGGCCGCGCTACTGGCAGCAGCGCGTCGACTACCGCATCACAGCAACGCTGGACCCGGCGAGGAACGAGGTACGCGGAAGCGAGACGATTCACTATACGAACAACAGCCCCGACGCCCTGCCGTATATCTGGGTGTACCTCGAGCAGAATATCTGCGCACCGAACAGCATTACCAATCTCCTCAACCAGCCGCCGCTCGTTTTCCTCGGCTCCTCCTTCGATTTTTCCTGCCAGGGGTTCAACGGCGGGCTCATGCTCGATTCGGGAAGCGCGCGCGGTGCCGTGTTCGGCACGACGATGCGCATCGACCTGGCCACGCGACTCGCCGCGGGCGCGTCGACGGACCTCCGGTTCGCCTGGCATTTCGGCGTGCCCGCGCAGGGTGGAGGACGCATGGGACACGACGGCCCGCTGTATGAGATCGCTCAATGGTATCCGCGCGTCGCCGTCTACGACGACGTGAGAGGGTGGAACCACGAGCCCTACATCGGCGCGGGCGAGTTCTACCTCGAGTATGGCCGTTTCGACGTCGCGCTCACGTTGCCCGCGTCGTACATCGTTGCCGCGACGGGACGGCTCGCCAATCCGGAGCAGGTGCTGACCAGCACGCAGCGCTCGCGCCTAACGAGTGCGCGGCGATCGAAGAAGCCGGTCGCGATCATCACCAGGGAAGAAGCGGGCCGCGCCGATCGCACGCGTCCGACGACCCAGGGCTCGCTGACCTGGCATTTCACCGCCGACAGCGTGCGCGACTTTGCCTTCGCGGCGGGTCCCGACTTTCGCTGGGATGCGACAAGCTACGATGGCATCCTCATCGAGACGTTGTACCGGCCGACGGCGGACAAATGGGAAGAGGCGATCCGCATGGCGCACGACGCGATCAAGTACTTCAGCGATCAATGGTATCGCTATCCATATTCGCATGCGACGACGGTCGAGGGCCCGATCGAAGGAATGGAGTACCCGATGCTGACGTTCGTGCCGAATAGTCCCACGCGCGAGGATCAGCAGTGGGCGCTCTCGCACGAGTTCGGGCACGAGTGGTTCCCGATGATCGTTGGCTCGAACGAGCGGCTCTATCCGTGGATGGACGAAGGCTTCAACACGTTCATCGATCTCGCGGGCGCGGCGAAATACTTCGCGGGCACACCCTACGGTGACTCCATCGAGGTCCATCCCCTGCACCTCTACGGCGATCACGCCCAGCCAGGTAATGAGCAACCGTTGATCGAGAAGCCAGTCGAGGTTCGCGATCTCTTCTGGGGTGGCTACCAGAAACCGGCGCTCATGATGCAATTGCTTCGTTACGAGGTACTGGGCAAAGACCGGTTCGACGCGGCATTTCGCGAATACATTCGCACCTGGGCATTCAAGCATCCGACGCCCACCGATTTCTTCCACCTCATGCGTGACGAATCGGGGATGGAGCTCGATTGGTTCTGGCGAGACTGGATCTTCACGACGTCGCGTCTCGACCAGGGAGTTGACTCGGTCAGCAACGGCGTGATTCATCTGGCGAATCGCGGCACGATGGTCATGCCGGCTGAGCTCGCGATCACCTTCGCCGACGGTACACGCTCTACCGTTAGGCTTCCGGTCGAGATGTGGAATCTGGGATCGCGCTTCGACTATCGGGTGCCGGAGCGCAAACCGGTGCGGCGCGTCGAGGTCGATCCGCGGCACGCGCTCCCTGACGTCGATCGCAGCAATAACGTCTGGCCGAGGAGCTAGGAGCCGTCCTACCCTCAGTAGACAGCGAGATCAACGCCGGCGACCACATTCCCATTGAACCTCGACCGCACCTCCGCGACGATCTCGTCAGCCGTCTCACCGAAGAACAAGAGATGGCTGAGTACGAGGAGCTTCGGTCGCGCACGCGTCGCGACGTCGCCTAGCTCGGTGCCGGAAGTATGGAACGTCGAGTGGTAGCGCTGAGCGTCCGCGGGCAAGCCGTCGAAGCCCTTCTTCGAGTAGACCTCGTGCACGAGCACATCGCACCCGTTACACGCGTCGACAATCGAATCGCTCGGCCGGGTATCGCCCGACACGACGATGCTCCGCCCGGCGGCGTCGAAGCGATAGCCGAACGCGTTTTTCCAGCTGCCATGTGACACGCGAAACGCTTTCACGGTGACGTTCGAGTCGCGATATACCTCGCCCGGCGCGACCTCGTGCACGATGATTCGATAGGCGCTGGAATCGCCGTGTTCGAGACCGTGTATGCGGAGGTCGATGTCTTCGCGATACGCCCTGAGCAGATTGTCGACCATCGCGCGAGTGCCCGGCGGGCCGTACACGTGCAGCGGTCCTTTCCGGTGCATGACGGCTGGCGTCAGCATCAGATCCGGCAAGCCCAAGGTGTGGTCGGAGTGCAGGTGCGTAATGAAAACATGGCGCAGGTTGGCGACGCGCAGCGCCGCGATCGAGTCCTGCCGCGCCGCCGCGGTCGCACGCCTGACGATTCCAGGGCCCGCGTCGACGAGATACGACGCGCCGTTGATTACGATCGCGAGGCCCGGTCCACTGCGCTCGGGATCGGGGATCGGCGTCCCCGTCCCAAGCAGCACCACCCGTGCTCGCGTCGTGTCGCGCGTGGCCTGCGCGGCACCGATGCTCGCGAGCGCAACGCTGGCCATGACTGAAAGCAATGTCAATCGCATGAAGTTGGTCCTTCGTTGTTCCATCTTGGAGCGTGTTCGGGATTCTTGAACAGATCGATGACCTTGGGAAGGTCATAAGACAAGCGAATGCGAGGTCCATGTCATCGGACCTCGAGTCGCTGCCATCCGACCACGAGTCGCGGTCATCTGTCCCTGGCCCCCGTGCCATCCGACCACGAGTTGCGGTTCTCTGTCCTGGACCCCGTGCCATCCGACCACGTCTCGATGTCTCCTATCCTCAACTTTCTGTGTGCTGTCCTCGACTCGCCGAGCGGTGACCGCGTCCGGTCGGCGACCACTTCTAGATTTCGACCGTGCTCCTCACCGTCACCGACCGCGGCCTGTACTGTGAGGCCGGCGATTTCTATGTCGATCCCTGGCTGCCGGTACCGCGCGCGGTTATCACCCACGCGCATGGCGATCATGCGCGCTGGGGCTGCGACACCTACCTCGGCGCGCGCGATGGAGAGCGCGTTCTGCGCACACGCCTCGGCGTTGGCGCGACGATTCGCTTCGCGAGCTACGGCGAGCCGGTCAACCTCAATGGCGTGCGCGTGTCGCTGCACCCGGCGGGCCACATTCTCGGATCGGCGCAAGTGCGCATTGAGCACGCCGGCGAGGTGTGGGTGGTCTCCGGCGATTACAAGACGGAGCCAGACAGCACCTGCGCGCCGTTCGAACCGCTCCGCTGCCACACGTTCGTCACCGAATCGACGTTCGGGCTGCCCATTTATAGGTGGTCGCCCGAGGCTGTCGCCCTCGACGAGATTCGCGGTTGGTGGCGAACGAACGCCGCGTTGAGCCGTGCATCCGTGCTGTTCGCATACTCATTAGGTAAGGCCCAGAGGATACTTGCCGGCCTCCGCGATGAAGACATCGGGCCGATCTATACGCACGGCGCGATCGAACGGCTCAATCGCGATTATCGGGATTCCGGCGTCGCGATAGCCGACACGATCTATGCGAGCGCGCTCCCGCGCAGACACGACTTCTCGAATGGACTCATTCTCGCGCCCCCGTCCGCGGGTGGATCGCTCTGGCTCCGTCGCTTTGGTGCGATCTCGACCGGATTTGCGAGCGGCTGGATGCGCGTCCGCGGGGCCCGAAGGCGACGGACGATCGATCGGGGCTTCGTACTCTCCGATCACGCGGATTGGCCGTCGTTGCTCGATGCGATCGCCGCGACGGGCGCCGAACGCGTGTGGGTGACGCACGGCTATCGCGGACCCGTCGTGAAGTGGCTCGTCGAGCACGGCGTCGAGGCGGAATCGGTGGTCAGTGGGTGGGAGGGCGAAGGAGAGACCGAACTTCTGGATCTCGCCGTCGCCGGCGAGGAGATCGTCGAGTGAAGCGTTTCGCCGCGCTGGTCGCCGCAATAGACGAGACCACGCGTACGAGCGAGAAGATCGACGCGATGGTCGAATACTTCACACATGCTCAACCCGCGGACGCGGCGTGGGCCGTTCATTTTCTCAGTGGGGAGAGGCCGAAGCGGCTCATTCCGGTGCGTCGGCTCACCGAGTGGGCGACGCAGGCGAGTGGCATCGCGCCGTGGCTGTTCGACGAGTGCTATACCGCGGTCGGCGATCTCGCGGAGACGATCACGCTCCTCCTCCCGGAAAGGGACACCGCCGTCGCACGTCCACTGCATGTGTGGATCGAAGAGTATCTCCTGGCGCTCGCCGGTCGAGACGATGGCGAGCAACGCGAGGCCATCCTGACCTCGTGGCGTGAGCTGCCGAGCGGCGAGCGCTTCGTGTGGAACAAGCTCATCACCGGCGGATTCCGCGTCGGCGTGTCACAGCCGCTCGTCATTCGGGCCCTTTCGCGAGCAAGTGGTATCGCCGAAGGTGTCATCGCGCACCGCCTAACGGGCAACTGGCAACCGAGCGCCGGGTCGTGGACGGCACTGATCGCGGTCGAGACCAACGACGCCGACATTTCGCGGCCCTATCCGTTCTTCCTCGCCTACGCGCTCGAGGAGAGCATCGAATCGCTCGGCGACATCGCTTCCTGGCAAGCGGAATGGAAGTGGGATGGCGTTCGCGCGCAACTCGTGCGCCGCGACGGACGAACGTTTCTCTGGTCACGTGGCGAGGAGCTCGTGACGGATCGTTTTCCCGAGATCAGCCAAGTCGCCGAGTGGCTGCCGGATGGCACAGTACTGGACGGCGAGATCATGCCGTGGCGCGATGGCTGTCCGCTCCCCTTCGCCCAGCTGCAGCGCCGCATTGGACGTAAGTCGTTAGGCGCGAAGATCCTCGAGGAAGTACCGGTGGTGCTCGTCGTCTACGACCTGCTCGAGGTCGCGGGTAAGGATGTTCGCGAGCAGCCCTTCTCATGGCGTCGCGCGCAGATCGTCGAGCTGCTTCAGGACCTGCGCGTCAACGGGAGGCTCATTCTCTCCCCCGCCGTGGCGGCGACAAGCTGGGCCGAGATCCGAGACGCCTGGGCCGGCGCGCGCGAGATGCACGCGGAGGGGTTGATGCTTAAGCGGCTGGACGCACCGTACGGCGTCGGACGCCGGCGCGGCGGTTGGTGGAAATGGAAAGTGCAGCCCTACGCCGTAGACGCTGTGATGATCTACGCACAAGCGGGCCACGGCCGCCGAGCGTCGCTCAATACGGATTACACTTTTGCCGTGTGGGATGGCGGCGCGCTCGTGCCCTTTGCAAAGGCATACTCGGGCCTAAGCGATGCGGAGATCCGGGACCTCGACGCGTGGATCCGTCGCAACACGGTCGAGAAGTTCGGTCCTGTGCGCAGCGTGAAGCCCGAGCAGGTCTTCGAGCTCGCGTTCGAGGGCATTCAGCCGAGCTCTCGGCACAAGTCCGGCGTCGCCGTTAGGTTCCCGCGGATCGTCCGTTGGCGAACGGACAAAAAGGCCGAGGACGCCGATACCTTGGCGACGCTTCGCTCGTTGATGCATACTCCACGTTGACAACTCTCTCATCGTATGACTTGTCGGCCCACGGCATTCCGACTGCATTCGCTGGCCCTCCCCCTCCTTCTGGGGTTGCAGACGACGGCCTGCAATACCGGCGATGGGCTCGATCCTGGCGACGTCAGCCATGTGCTGGTCACCTACAGCGGAGAGCGGAGCGGGACGTTCGACGCATCGGGACGGCCCGACAGCTCGACAAATGATAACGTCATCGCGCGAGGAGACTACGCCGTGGGCGTCACATACGCCGGGACTACGCGCAGCGGTACCTTCAGCATCATCGCCGACGACGACGCCGGCGCGCCGTACGGGAATATGCTGCTGTTCGGCTTCATACCGGCGCACACCGGAACGTACCCCTTGACGAGGGTTGTGACCGGGGCGCTGCTCTTCGGCGTCACCTGGGAGGGTCGGTCGTTCGGCGAAGACGCGTTCTACTCGATCGACAATGGGGAAATCACAGTTACGTCATACAGCTCGACGCGGGCGCAGGGCATGTTCACGGCCACGGCGACTCACTATCAGTTCAATCCGAATCCTGTCGCGCTCGGCACCATCCACGTCGACGGAAAATTCAATGTTGCGTTCGACAACGTCGTTGCGATCTCCTACCGGTGCTACCTCTTTGCGTGTTGATATGAGCATGTGCGAAAGCGGACTGCGGCTTCTGGCGCTGCTCCTCTGCTGCGCGCTCCTCCCGGCACCGGCGCGTGCGCAACAGCCGGCACTCACCAGCGCCGATTCGGCTCTGGTCGGACGCATCCTTCTTGCCGAAGATCAGAGGGATGTGTCGAATCCGGCACTCGCCGAGGGCGCACGGCATCCCGATCAGCGAATTCAACTGCTCGCGCGTCGGGCAACGGCGCGTATTGGCGATCCGAAGTTCGCCTCGCGCGATTCCTTTCCGAAGTTGCCCGCTCCGCCTGCATATCAAGATCCCGCGTGGCGCCTTCGGTATCGGGCGCTCACGCCGAGCGACTGTCTCGCGTTGCGCGGGGCGCTCGCCGACAGCGTGTGGGCGGTGCGCCTTCACGCCATCGATCTCGTGAGCGCAACGTGCGCCCACGATTCGCTCTGGACACGAGCGCTCATCACGTGGGTGCGCACCGTCCCCCCTAACGCATCGCGGCTTCACGCCACGGCGTCGTGGCAACCGGCGGCGCACGCCTTGGTAGCGCTCGCGCGAACGCGCCCCGAAATCGGTCGACGGATGCTTCCGGTTATTGCGCGCAAGCACACGGCGGCGCTGCGCGTCTACGCAGCGCGCACTGCCGCGATCCTCAACGATACGTCGGCGCTACGAACGCTGGCGCGCGATCCCGATGACAACGTCATGGAAGCGGCGATCGACGGCCTTAGCAAGGTCGCCGGTCATTCGGCGGACGACATCTATCTTCTCACCCTGAGCGCGCGCGGCTACCAGGCCGTTCGCGCCGCGGCGCGGGCGCTCGCCGGTTCGTCGCGCAAGGGTGAGGTCCTCAACGCCGCGCTCGCGGCCGAGCGACGACTGCGGAACGATTCGAGCGAGACGTCGCGCGACGCGCGGCTCGCGCTGCTCGAGCGCGTGAGCGAACAGGCGGACCCCGCGCACGCAATGGCGATTGCTGCGCTCGCGACGGACTTCGATTGTGCGGTGGCGCAAGCCGCGGCGACGATTGCGGCGCGCCTGGCACCCACATCGGGAATGGCGCCGAAGTGCACGCGCCTTCCCGTTAGGCTCTCACCGGATGCCGTCGCGCTCGCATTGGGACGGGACGCGCGACTCCGCGTCGTCATGGCCGACTCGAGTGGCGGCGGCTCGTTCGTCGTTCGCCTGCGCGGCGACGTCGCACCCATTATGGCGGCGCGCATCCTCGAGCTCGCGCGCGCTCACTACTACGACGGTCTCACCTGGCAGCGCGTCGAAACGGATTTCGTGATTCAAGGCGGCAGCCCGCACGCCAATGAGTACGCCGGCAACCCGCGCTTCATCCGCGACGAGCTCGGGACGGTGCCACACGTGCGTGGTGCAGTAGGGATGAGCACGCGCGGCCACGATACCGGCGACGCGCAGTGGTTCGTGAATCTGCGGGACAATCTTCGACTGAACGCGGACTACACGGTCTTCGGTGAGGTCGTAGAGGGAATCGATATCGTCGATGGTGTGCTCGAAGGTGACGTCATAGCGCGGATCGAAGTGCTGTAACCACATGACAGAGGCTTGCGACGCGCTGGGCGGCGTCCCACACTAGCCGCATGAGATTCCCACCACTTCTGCTCGCGCTCGTGACGCTCGGCGTCGGCGTGCACGAGACGCCGCACGGCACCATCATCGCGAGCAACATGCGCGACAACACCGCCACGGTGATCGACGCGGCATCGGGCAAAGTGCTCGCGACCGTCACGACAAGCGAAGCGCCTCACGAAGTCGCGACGACCCACGACGGCAAATGGGCCGTCGTTAGCAACTATGGAACACGTGAGCGTCCGGGCAACAGCATTACGGTCATCGATCTGAACCGGCTCGTCGTGGCCCGCACCATCGACCTCGGCGAGTACCGTCGACCGCATGGGATGGCGTTCTTCCCCGGTGACACGCTGCTCGCAGTGACGTCGGAGGTGAGCCGCGCCGTGCTCCTCCTCGATTTCCGCAGCGGCAAAGTCATTGGCACCGTGCCGACGAGCGGGCGAACGTCGCACATGTTGGCGATGTCGTCGGCCGGCGACGAGCTGTTCACGACGAACATCGCCGATGGATCGATCAGCCGGCTCGACGTTGCGAAACGCTCAACGCGAATCGTCATTCCCGTTGCCAAACAAGTGGAAGGAATCGCGATCAGCCCAGACGGTAAACACGTGTGGGTTGGCAGCAATGCCGATGGAATTGTCGTCGTCATCGATACCGACAAAGGACAGCCGATCGACACGTTGATCGGCTTTGGGATCCCGTATCGGCTTGCCGTGTCACGCGACGGCGCGACGGCGATCGTGACCGATCCGTCCCGTGGTGAGGTCCGTATCTTCGATGCACGGACGCGCCGTCAGCGTTCTCTCATCACCGTCCCGCGCGGCGGCGTGCTGCCGACAGCAGAGGTTCCGGGTTCGCCGTCGCCCGAAGGAGTGACGACGTCGCCGGACGGGCGCTGGGCGTTCGTGACGTTGCAGGGACGCAATCTCGTCGCCATGATCGATCTCCAGCAGGGCACCATCGTCGCCTATGCGCCGACCGGCACCTGGTCCGACGGAATCGCCTATTCGACGCTCGAGGTCCGTTGATGCTTCGTTACCTGATCCGCGCGGTAGTTGCGACCTCGTGCCTTCCGGTCGCGGCCCTCATCGCACAAGGCACGGTCATCGGAACCGTCACCGACAGCATCGGCCACCACCCGCTCGCGGGTGCGCTGGTGCAGATCGTCTCCGACTCGGCGAAGGTTTCCAGGAGCGCGAACTCGGACTCGCTCGGTGCGTTTCACTTCGATAGCGTCCCCGCGGGTTCGTACATCATCGGCTTCTTCCATCCCTCGCTCGATAGTCTCGGCATCGAGCTCTCGCCGAGGCGTTTAGTCGTTAGGCAAGGAGAGACGGAAAGGGCCGCGCTGTCGATTCCGTCGGCGTGGACAATCGAGACGCAGCTGTGCCATGCCGCACCGATGCGGGATTCGACTGGCTTGCTGCTCGGGCACGTCCGCGACGCCGACACGCAACAGCCGCGCGACGCAACGGTCACGGTGTTCTGGACGGAGCTCAGCATCGGTCAGGGCGGCATACAGCGCAACCGTCGACAGATTCCCGTAAAGACGGACGCCATGGGCTGGTTTGCGTTCTGCGGCCTTCCGAGCGACGCCGAGATAAGCGCGAGTGCGCAGGCCGGCGACGAGGCGAGCGGCGACGTGATCGTGCGCGTGCCGGCGGGCGGATTGTCGATGCGTGACTTCCTCGTGAGTAAGGCGGATTCTACCATCGCCGTTTACGCGGCCGGCGACACGACGCCCTCGGCGGCGCGCGTGCCCGTCGCGACGCTGCGTCGCGGCAATGCGCGCGTCAGCGGTGTTGTCCGCACTTACAAGGGAGAGCCCGTGAACAACGCCGAGGTGAGCGTTCCTGGTACGGGCGTGTATGGACGGACTCAGAAGGCCGGTGAGTTCGCGCTCGCTGGTCTCCCGGCGGGTACGCAGACGCTCGAGGTGCGCGTGATCGGCTTCGAGCCCAAGCACGTCATCGTCGATTTGACGCGAGACCACCTAACGACGATCCAGGTCGCGCTCGACCGGCCGGTACAGACGCTCGACGCGGTGAGGGTGTATGGCACCGGCAGCACGCGGCTCGCGGAGTTCGAGCGGCGGGTGAAGGCAGGCTTTGGCCACATTCTGACACCCGGGGACATCGAGAAGCGACACGCCACGCAGACGACCGATCTCTTCCGAACGGTTGTGGGGGTTCGCGTGGTGCCTGGACGCTTCGGCAACGTCGTGTTGCTGCGCAACTGCCGTCCCACAGTCTATCTGAACGGCATGCGCCTGGATGACAACGCCGCCACGGAGATCGACCAGCTCGCGAATCCAGACGAGATCACCGGCATCGAGGTCTACACGACAGCTAGCAGGCCGATCGAGTTCTGGGGCAATAACTGCGGTTCGGTCGTGATTTGGGCCGGGATGCTGCCGCGATAGAGGGGCTAGGGGCTAACCCCTCTTACGCCAGCACTTTCTCGATCAGAATCGGCAATTCGCGCACACGCCTTCCCGTCGCGTGATAGACCGCGTTCGCGATCGACGCCGCGACGCCCGTGATGCCGATTTCGCCGACCCCTTTCGCACCGACGGTGCTCACGTGCTCGTCCGGCTGCTCGATGAACGCCGTATCGATCACCCCGACATCGGCGTTCACCGGTACGCGATATTCCGCGAGATCAGCATTTATGTAACGGCCGGTGCGCGGGTCGATGAGAGTTTCCTCCTCGAGCGCCATGCCGACGCCCCACACGACGCCGCCGTGAATCTGGCTGCGTGCCGTTTTGGCGTTCAGGATTCGGCCCACCGCGTGCGCCGTGACGATGCGCGGCACGCGAATGATCGCAAGATCCGGGTCGACGCGCACTTCGGTGAATACCGCACCGAACGAGTGCATCGAGTACTCCTGCGTCTCGGCGCCAGGACGCGACGAACCCGCCACCTCGATTGGCTCGGCGCCGTGGCGGGCGAGCAAGGCGGCGTATGACTCGCCACGATTCAGGTCACCGCCGAGGGTGAGTCGTCCATCCGCCGCCCGAACGTCACCCTCCGCGGCCTGGAAGAGCGGCGATTGGCGGTCGGCGATCGCGAGCTGGATGAGTTTTTCCCGCAGCGCGACAGCGACGTCGTGCACGGCGGAGCCAGTGGAGGCCGCCGTCACCGAGCCCGTCGACGCCGGATTCTCCGGCATGTCGGTGTTGCCCAACTCGAAGCGCACGCGCGCCGGCGCGATGCCTAACGCGTCGGCGGCAATCTGCGTCATCGAGGTGTACGTGCCGCAGCCGATCTCCTGTGTTCCGGCCCGCACGTACGCCTGTCCGTCGGGCATCATGCGCGCAACAGCGCCCGCGGGCGCACGTCGAGCTGGATACGTCGCCGTCGCCATTCCCCACCCCACCAGCCACCGGCCGTCGCGCATCGACCGCGGCTGCGGGTTCCGTTTGCTCCAACCGAATCGCTGCGCTGCCGAGTCGTAACACTCGCGCAGGCCTTTGCTCGACCAGGGCCGGCCGCTCTCCGGATCTTTCTCCGCGTAATTCTTCAAACGCAAGGCGAGCGGATCGATCTTCAGCTCGTACGCAAGCTCGTCCATCGCACATTCGAGCGCGTACGTGCCGGTCGACTCGCCCGGCGCACGCATGAATGTCGGCGAGCCTACGTTGACACGAACGAGGTCGTAGATGGTCTCGACGTTCTCGCATTCGTACAGCAGCCGCGTCTGATTCGTCGCCGGCTCGACCCAATCTTCGATCGTCGACGTCGTCGACTTGCTGTGATGTCTCGTCGCAGTGAGCGTTCCATCGCGGGTGGCGCCTAACGTTACCCGCTGCTCGGTGCGTGGCCGTCCGCCGACGGGTCCGAACATCTGTCGCCGCGTGAGCACGAGCTTCACCGGGCGCCCGACTTCGCGTGCCGCCATCGCGGTCAGCGTCTCGTGCGACCATGGCCCGCCTTTACTGCCGAAGCCGCCACCCGTGAAGTATGCGATGACTCGTACTTTGTCCGGCGTCAGCCCCAGGTACCGCGCGACAGTGTTGCGGACACTCGTTATGCCCTGCGTCGATTCGTACAGCGTCAACGAATCACCGTCCCACTGCGCGATGGTGCTGTGCACCTCCATCGGGTTGTGATTCTCGAGCGGCGTCACATACGTCTGATCGACGGTGACGGATGCGGCGGCAAGCCCTTGCTCGAGATTGCCGCGTGTGACGACGCGTTGGCCGCCTAACGGGTGAACGTCTTCCGGCGGGATCGTCGGCGCCTTGTGCCAGTCGAGAACCGGTCGCTCGCTGTCGTACGTGACACGCACCAGGTCCACCGACTCGCGAGCGTGCTCGAATGTGTCGGCAACGACGACACCAATCGGCTGGCCGTTGTAGCGGACGACGTCATCCTGTAACAACGTCGGAAGGCGCATCGACACCGCGCTGCGAGCGCCAGGGCCCTGGCTGCCCGATTCTCGAGAGCCGCTGCTCTCCCCTGAGCTCTGCGCGTGAGGTCCTGGTGTCGGCGCGCCGGGCAGGCGCGGCACGTTGAAGGGGGTGAGGATCTTGATCACACCCGGCGCCTTCTCGGCGACAGTCGTGTCGATCGCCTTCACGCGGCCCTTGGCAATCGTGCTCGTGATGATGACGCCATGCACGATATTCGGAATCGGATACTCGGCGGCGTACTTCGCTCCGCCGGTCACCTTCAACCGTCCGTCGACGCGGTCGAGCGGTGTGCCCACACTCTCGGTGCGTTTGGGTTTCCGCATCCAGGTCATGTCGTCACCTCCGTGAGCGCGCGTACGAGCGTGCGCTTGGCGAGCAACACCTTGAACGCGTTATCACGATGTGGACGTGCCTTCGCCAACGCGGCCTCGGCCGCTTCACGGAAGGTATGTTCGCTGACCGGCTTGCCAATGAGCTCGTGCTCGGCCTCCGTCGACCGCCATGGCCTGGTCGCAACGCCACCTAACCCAACACGCGCGTCCTGGATCTTTCCGCTCTGAACGTCGACGGCCACCGCGGCCGAGGCGAGAGCAAATGCGAAACTCGCGCGGTCGCGAACCTTGAGGTACAGTGAGCGCTTCGCCGCTGGGAGAGGCGGCAGATCGATCGACGTGATCAGCTCGCCCGGACGAAGCGTCGTCTCACGCTCGGGATGTGTGCCCGGCACCACGTGCAGCGACGCAAAGTCGATCAACCGATCGCCAGCACCGGGGCCGCGAATGGTCACCGTGGCGCCCAACGCGACCAGAGCGACCGCGAGGTCGCCAGGATATGTGGCGATGCAATGATCGCTCACACCGAGAACTGCCTCGGTCCGATTGATTCCAGAGAGAGCCGAGCAACCGGAGCCCGGCTCGCGCTTGTTGCAGGGCATCGCGGTGTCGCGAAAGTACGGACAGCGCGTGCGCTGAAGGACGTTACCGCCGATCGTTGCCATGTTGCGCAACTGACCCGACGCCGCGAGCAGGAGCGCCTGGCTCACGACCGGATAGCGTTCGCGCACGCGTGCATCCCATGCGACGTCGCGCATGCGCGCAAGCGCGCCGAGTCGCAGGCCGCCGCCAGGCATGTCGGCGATCATCGACAGCGACGGGTTACGGCGGCCGAGGTCGTTGATGTCGACGACGTGGCCAGGACGCTCGACGTTGAGCTTCATGAGGTCGATGAGGTTCGTACCGCCGGCAACGTATTTCGCCGACGGTGCAGTACCGGCGCGAAGCGCAGCCTCGATGTCCGTGGTGCGGACGTACTGGAAGTCGATCATTGGGTTCGCCCTCCGCCGTTCGAGGCCTGTGCGCGCCTGACTTCCTGCACGGCGGCAACGATGCCTGGGTACGCGCCGCAACGACAGATATTGCCGCTCATCGCTTCGCGCACGTCGTCGTCACCCGGTCCCCACGGCTCGTCGAGCACGCCGACCGCCGACATGATCTGACCCGAGGTGCAGTAGCCGCACTGGAACCCGTCGTGGGTGATGAACGCCTGCTGCATCGGGTGCAGCCGCTCGCCCGACGCGAGGCCTTCGATTGTCGTTATGCGATGGCCCTCCTGCATGACGGCGAAGGTCATGCACGAGAGCTCGCGCCGTCCGTCGACGTGCACCGTACACGCGCCGCACTGTCCGTGGTCGCACCCTTTCTTCGTGCCCGTAAGACCCGCGTACTCGCGCAGCGCGTCGAGCAGCGTGACGCGCGGCTCGACGTCGAGGGTGAGGTCGCGCCCATTGACGTTGAGTGTGACGCTTTGCGCGTTCAGCGTCGAGCGCTCAGCGTTGAGCGCGGCGGCGCGCTCGGCGTGGGCTTCGAGTGGACGGAGGACCAGCGCGAAGGCGGCGGCGAGCGTCGTCGCGACGAAGTCTCGGCGCGTCCACGACAAATCGTGCGCGCACTTGTGGCCGTCGCCGTAGTCGTTGTCGTTAGGCTCGGCCACGAATGGTGCGGCCACCGCGCTGATCGCTCGCGCCACTTCGACGGGGTTCGCGAGCGATATCGGGCCGACCTGCGACCAGCGGACGATGCCGTCCGCATCGATGACGAACACGGCCGATTCGCTGCCGGCGCCAAATCGCCGCGCGATGCTCGCGTCGGACGAGCTCAGCACTGGCAGCGAGATTGCACCGTCACTGAAAGTGAGGCTTCGCCAGGGGTCGCCGCCGCCGATCTCGAGAAGGCGCGCACCCGCGACGCCTCCGAGGCTCGCGACGAGTCGATTGTACGTCTCGATGTACTCGGCGCGCGCCGGATCCCAGTGAGCGCCGTGGAAGGCGATGACGACGGGCGAGCCGCGGAAATCGGACAGCCTGAGGCGGCCCGTACCGCTAGTCAGCTCGAAGTCCGGCGCGGCGTCGCCGGGTTCGATCACGTCACCGGCCGCGCAGGGCGCGACGGGCTCTCGATCAATGAGCGAGCGCATGTAGCGTGATGGGTTTTGTCGCCGCCTATCTGCGGCAAGACCCGTGCTGACGCTGCTGGCTGGTGGTTGGTGGCTGGTTGTTGGTGGTTGACTACCGATTACCAACAACCAGCTACCAACCGCCGGGCCCTAGTTCCAGGTCAAACCCCGTAGCTGATCCAGATTCACATTGCCGCCCGACAGCACGACGGCGACGCGTGAGCCCTTCGGGAGCCTAACGAGTCCGTGCAGCAGCGCGCCGACGGGAGCCGCGGCGGCGCCTTCGACGACCAGTTTGCAGCGTTCCATCACCCAGGTCATCGCGTCGAAGATCTCGCGGTCCGGCAACGCGACGATGTCTTCCACGAATCGTTGCACGACCGAGAAGTTCAGCTCACCACATCGCCGCACGCGCAAGCCGTCGATGATCGTGCGGCAGTCGATCGTCTCGAGCCGGCCGGCCGCGACGCTCCGTTGCATCGCCGGGCCATCCGACGACTCGACGCCGATGACCTTGGCCTTCGGGTTATGGCTCTTGATTGCCATCGAGACGCCGGAGATCAGTCCGCCGCCACCAATTGGCACGATGACCGCGTCGACCTCGGGCCAGTCTTGAGCAATCTCTAATCCCAGCGTCCCCTGTCCGGCAATGAGCTGCGGATCGTCGAACGGATGGACGTACGTGAGCCCTTCCGTGCGGACGAGCTCCTTCGCTTTCTCATTTGCCTCGTCCCAGATCATCCCGTGGAGCACGACCTCCGCGCCGTATCCCTTCGTGGCGGCGATCTTCGCTGGTGTCGCGTTCTTCGCCATGCAGACGACCGCTCGTATTCCGTGAATCTTCGCGGCGAGCGCGACGCCCTGCGCGTGATTCCCGGCCGAGGAGCAAACGACGCCCCGTCGTTTGTCCTCCTCGGGCATCAGCGCGAATTTGTTCAACGGGCCGCGGATCTTGTACGATCCGACGCGCTGGAACATCTCGGCCTTGAGCCGAATGTCGTATCCGGTGAGCTCACTGAGCTGGCGGGATGTCAGCAGCGGCGTGCGCTTGATGTGCGGCGCGATGCGCGCGCGCACTTCCTCGAAGTCGCGCAGCGTGAGGGTGAAGGGCTCGGCGGCGATGGCGGACATCGAGGAAAGGGGCTAGGGGCTAAAGACCAGGGGCTAGTGGTGGTTGCTGCTTCACTTCTTGACCGCAGCCGTGCATTCGATCTCGAGCAGAGCGTTGGGCACGACGAGGGCGGCGACCGCGACCGTCGAACGCGCGGGCGGATCGGTCGGGAAGAACTCTCGGTAGACTTTGTTCATCGCCGCAAAGTTCGCGGCGTCGGAGAGGAAGACCGTGCACTTGGCGACGTCGGCCATCGTGGCGCCTGCGAGCTCGAGGTTCGCCTTCACGTTCTCGAGCGCCTGCCGCGTCTGACCCTCGATACCGCCGTCGGCAAGCTTGCCTCCGGCCTGCGTGCCCATCACACCAGACAGAAAGATCAAATCCCCGACACGGACGGCCGTGGAGAGCACGCCCCCCGGGCGGGCATCGGGTCGGTTTATAACTTGCTTATTCGACGAACCTTGCTGTTGCTGAGCGGAGAGATGACTGGCCGTGGCGATGAGGGCAGCGGTGATGAGTCGACTTCGAACTGGCACAATTCACCTCGCGTGAGCTTCGTCTCGACAACGGAATGGACCCCTATCGTGCCGATACTCGTGATTCATCCACGCTCCCTCACCTTCGCCCACGTATCTCTCAAAGTCACCGTTCGGTTGAACACCAACATATCCGGCTTCGAGTCCACCGGATCACTCATGAAGTATCCTGTTCTTTCGAACTGGTACCGCGTCCCTGTCGGATCCGACCCGACGCTCGGCTCGATCTTCGCCTTCGGCACGACGATCAACGAGTTCGGATTGAGAACATCGGTGAACTCCCGGCCGTCCGGAAGGTCCTCGGGATCGGGCACCGTGAACAACTTGTCGTACAGCCGGAGCTCGCAGTCGAGCGCGTGCCGCGCCGAGACCCAGTGAATCGTGCCCTGCACCTTGCGTCCGTCGGGTGCATCGCCACCGCGCGTCGCCGGGTCGTACGTGCAGCGAAGCTCGACGATCTCACCTGAAGAATCCTTGACGACGTCCGTGCACGTGATGAAGTAGCCGTAGCGCAGCCGCACCTCGCGACCCGGCGCGAGCCGGAAGAATTTCTTGGGCGGATGCTCCATGAAATCCTCGCGCTCGATGTAGAGCTCGCGCGAGAACGGCACCGGACGCGATCCTGTCAGCGGCACGTCGTGCGGGTAATACGACGCCTCGAGGTGCTCGTCGCCTTGCTCGGCGTAATTCGTGATCACCACCTTCAGCGGATTCACGACGCACATGACTCGCGGCACGCGCATGTTGAGATCGTCGCGCACGTAGTGCTCGAACGTCGCGAGCTCCGTACGGGCTGGCTTGCGCGCGACACCGATCGCCTCCGCGAAATTCCGGATGCCCTCGGGCGTCACGCCGCGACGCCGAATGCCGGCAATCGTCGGCATCCGCGGATCGTCCCAGCCGCCGACGTAGCCCTCATTCACCAGTCGCAGAAGCTTCCGCTTGCTGAGCACCGTGTAATCCAGCTCCAATCGCGCAAACTCGATCTGCGTCGGCGGGTTCTCGAATCCTGCCTCACGCACGAGCCAATCGTAGATCTCGCGGTTGTCCTTGAACTCGAGGGTGCATAACGAGCGCGTGATCCCCTCGAATGCATCCGACAGGCCGTGCGCAAAATCGTACAGCGGGTACACGGACCACTCGTCCCCGTGCCGATAGTGATGCGCGTGGCGAATCCGCAGCAGGAGCGGGTCGCGCATGATCATGTTCGGGTGCGCCATGTCGATCTTCGCGCGCAGCACGTGAGCGCCGTCCGGAAACTCGCCCGCCTTCATGCGTCGCAGGAGATCGAGGTTCTCGTCGACGGAGCGCGAACGATTCGGGCTGTCGACGCCGGGTGTCGTCACCGTGCCGCGGTTGACGCGAATTTCGGTCTCATTTTGCGAGTCGACATAGGCCTTCCCTTTATTGACCAGCAGCTCGGCGATGCCGAAGAGCTTGCCGAAGTAGTCGCTGGCGTAGAACAGACCGTCCCATTCGAAGCCGAGCCAGCGCACGTCCTGCTGGATCGACTCGACGTAACGCACGTCCTCCGTCGCCGGGTTCGTGTCGTCGAATCTCAGGTTGCATCGGCCGTCGAACTCCTGGGCGATGCCGAAGTTCAAGCAGATCGACTTCGCGTGACCGATGTGAAGGAAGCCGTTAGGCTCGGGCGGAAAACGCGTTGCGGGCGCGCGGCCGAAGCGGCCGGTCGCAACATCCTCGACGACGAGCTCGCGGATGAAATCTCGCTTCGGGGGAGCAGCAGTCACGACAAGAAAAGGGGCTAGGGTCTGGGGCCGAGGGGCTCGGGCCTCATTGAAAGGTACAGAGCCCGTCCAATGCTGAAAATCGCCTCTGCGCACTCGGATATCGCGCAACGCACCCGCCGACGATATGCTCATGCTGTCGAGTCTACCGACGGAGCCCAGATGAGCACGCGTGCATTGTCCACATCACTCGGAGCCCTGCTTGTTGCCGCGGCAATCGTCGCCGCCAGCAGGGCGCTGCCAGCACAAGATCACGCGCGGACGTCTCCATTCGTCTTCGTGGAGAATACCAACGGCGGTGACGTCTCGATCATCGACGCCTCGACGCTGAAGGTTGTCGGGACCATTCCCGTCGGTCTTTCCCCTGACGATATCGTCGCCGCGCCCGCGGGCGACGTGCTTTACGTGAGCCGCATCGTCCACCGCGCCGACGGCCGGCCAACAGGGACTGGCGAGCTGGTCGCGATCGACCCCCACGCTCGGCAGGTCAGCTGGCGCGTGGCCTTCCACGGGGTTCCCAATCACGTCGCCGTCTCGCCCGACGGACGACGCGTGTACGTCACCGTTGTCTCGGGGAACTACGTTGACGTCTTCGATCCCGCCAAACGCGCTCTCGTCGACAGCGTCGATGTCGGAACTGGTCCGCACGACATCGAGGTCTCGCGCGATGGCAAGACAGTCTACGTCGGTCTCATTCGCGGCACCGACGTCACCGTGTTCGACGCCGCGAGCAAACGCGTCCTGCGCAAGATTCCATTCACCGCCAACGTGCGCCCGATCGCGCTCTCTCACGACGAAAGTCGACTCTACGTTCAGCTCTCCCAATACTATGGCTTCGTCGTCGCCGATCCGCGGACGGGAAAGATCTTACGTCGCGTCGACATGCCGATGCCCAAGGGCGCGAAGACGCCCGATACGCTCCCGGTGACGACGAATCACGGCCTCCGCATCACCGCCGATGGGCGGTATCTCATCGCCAATGGCAGCATGACGGATCTCGCCGGGATCTATTCCCTGCCCGAGTTGCGCCTCGTGGCGACCGTGCCCGTCGGACGGGATCCCAACTGGGTGACGCTCTCGCCCGATGGGCGGCGCATCTTCGTCAGCAATCGCGGCTCCGACGACGTTTCGGTCATCGATCTGGCGTCGCGGAAGGAGGTCGCCCGGGTGAAGGTTGGCCGCTATCCGCAGCGCATGACGTCCGTCGCCCTCGCTCGTTAGGCTCGGTGTTGCGCTCCCGGCGTGAATTCCTCGGCGACGCCGCGCGTCTCGCCGCCGGCGCGGCCGCGGTCGGATGCGAGCGCTCGCATCGACCGCCACCCCTCTTCGAGACCACCGTCGACGTGTCGACGCTCGCCACCGACGGTGCGACGCTCGTGACGTCCGCACCAGGCCTCGACGGTGCGCCAATCCTGGTGGTTCGCGACGGCGCAGGCCGCTTTCACGCTCTGTCGATGCAGTGCACCCACGAAGGCTGTCCGGTTCGGCCGCCCCTGCAGGGCGTGATCACCTGCCCGTGCCATGGGTCGCAATACGACCTCCAGGGCCAGGTACGCCGTGGACCCGCACAACTGCCGCTGGCGCGGTACGCGGTGGAGTACCATCGGTGGACGAAACGTCTCACTCTTCGAGTCGATGCGTGACGGCGGAATCCAACGCGACCTTCGTGCACTTTGTACGTTCCAGGGCGGTCAAATTGATTGCAGCAATTCTCCTTGAATCCCCGATGTCGACACGACGCTCTTTAGTCATCATTTCCGTAGCAGCCGCGCTCGCGGTCGTCACCGACTGCCACTCCAAAGCGCCTGAAGTCGTTCCTCCTCCTCGCCCGTTGAGCGATTCTGCCGTCGCCGCGCTCCGCTGGGTCGACGCGCACGCCATTCCGATCACATTACGCGATTCGAATCAGCTCATCATCGACCGGGCGCCATTCGTCGGATTTGTCGGCAGCGCCCGAGTGCTCGGGGTGAGCGAGCTCACCGAGGGCACGCGCCAGTTCACGGAGATGATGTTGGGAATCCTCGAAACGCTTTCGTCGCAGGGATTCCGCGGTATCGCGATTCAGGCCCCGATGCCTGAATCGATGGAACTGGATCGCTACGTGCGGACCGGCGTCGGCAATCCAAGGCAGTGGCTTCGCAACCTCGGATCATCGCACTGGAACACACAGGAGATCCTCGCGCTCGTCGAGTGGATTCGCAATTACGACCGCGATCGTTCGCGCGTTGACCAGATTGGCTTTTATGGCTTCGAGCTGCCAGGGGCGGGTCACGCACTCGCCGTCATTACGACACTGCCGGACAGCGTCGGCGGCTCGGCGCTGAATGCCTGGCTCCGAAGAACGATTCAGTGTGTCTCGACCGGCGAGAGCGCGGCGTGGGGTCGTGATGGTCCGGCCTCCGACAGTACGTTCTGGAATCGCTGCCGCGGTGAGACGGCAGCGGTCGTCGACTCTCTCGACGCGTTGCGGATGCGTCTCGCTTCTCGCCCGAGCGCGCAGGCAACAGTCATCTTTGCGGAACAGATGGCCCGCCTCGCGCAGCACGACGCGGACGTCGGACTACGCCACCTTCCGCGCCATCAAACCGTGGCCGACCACATCATGTGGCTCCTGAACAGTCTCGGTCCCGACGGCCGGCTGCTCGTGTGGGGGCGTGACGTGGAATCGGGGCGCCTGACGGGCGAGGGCGGCGTCGTCCAGTCGGCCGTGCCGCTCGCGAGCGCGCTTGGGGATCGCTATCGCAATCTCGCGTTCACCGCGGGCCAGGGCGTCGTCCGCGCCCAGCCGATCAACGTGGGCCAGCGCGAGCCGGGCGGCGAGACCAACATGCGGCTGCGCCCCGTGCGCCCCGAGTCATTTGAGGATGTGCTCAACCGTGCATCGGCGAATGATTTCATGCTCGATCTGCGCACGGCCGGGAGCGAGCCCGGATCGGGCTGGCTCAAGGGACCGCATCAGGCGCGGCTCGTGAGCGGTGTGTACTCCGAGAGCGCGCTTGGCGTTTTCGAGACGCCGCTGCAATTTCCGTCGTATTACGACGGCCTTCTTTTCGCCAAGACCGTGACGCCCGCCTCACCGCTGAGACGTTAGGCGTCAGGCTGACCCTCTGACCACACAGACGCATGTGCCGGAACATCAAAACCCTGGCGAATTTCTCGCCGCCTGCGACGGATGACGAAATTCGCGCGTCGGCACTGCAGTTCGTTCGGAAGCTGAGCGGGACGACGAAGCCGTCGCGCGCGAACGAGGAACCGTTCAACCGCGCCGTCGAGGAAGTCACCGAGGCCGCCGAGCGACTCATTCGCTCGTTGCACACCAACGCAACGCCACGTGATCGTGAGGAGGAGGCGCGCAAGGCGCACGAGCGTGGGCAGAAGAGATTCGCGCAGGAGCGATCGCGGGCCGGTCGGGAAGACCGCCAAAGGAGCGGGGCGTAAGAAGGGCGCGTCGAGAAGGCTCCGTTCTAGACACCGCCCGCATCTCTGCTCACCTTTCGACGTATGCTTCGGTCTCCCCTCACGCGCGTCCGCAAGCTCTGCCTCGCTCTTCCTGAGGCGCACGAGGTGGAAGCGTGGGGTGAGCCGACCTTTCGCGTCAAGAACAAACTCTTTGCGATGTACGCCTCGTCAGGCAATCACCACGGCGCTGGCCGTCCCGCGATCTGGATGAAAGCGCCTCCCGGCAATCAGGATATCATGGTGCGCGCTCAGCCCGATCGTTTCTTCGTTCCGCCGTACGTGGGACCGAGCGGCTGGATCGGCGTCAATCTCGACGCCGACGTCGATTGGAAAGAGCTCGACATGCTGCTGCGCGACTCGTATCGGCTCATCGCGCCGAAGCGCCTCGCCGCGCGCGTGGAGGGCGAATGACGCCCACCGAGCATGGCGAAGGACGATGGGCCGCCGCCTTCACACCACGGGCACCTAACGAGAAACGTTACTGGCTCGTGAAATCCGAGCCCGACGTGTTCTCCTTCGACGACCTCCGTGCCGCGCCCAAGCAGACTACGCAATGGGACGGCGTGCGCAATTTCGCCGCGCGCAACTTCCTTCGCGACGGAATGAAGCGCGGCGACCACGTCTTCTTCTACCACTCGAGCTCCAACCCGCAAGCAATCGTTGGCATCGCCGAAGTCGCGCGCGACGGCTACCCCGATCCAACCGCGACGGACAAGAAGCATCCCGCATTCGATCCAAAGTCCGACGCGAAGGATCCAACCTGGTATGCCGTCGACATCAAGGCCGTTGCGCCGCTGCCGCGGCCGGTGACGCTCGCCGAGATCAAGGGGGACAAGGCGCTCGCCGACATGGCGCTCGTCCGCATCGGCCGGCTCTCGGTTTCGCCAGTGACGCCGAAGGAGTGGGCGACGATCGTCGCGATGGCCGACCGCTGATGGCGATCTGTGTCGTTAGGCTCGGAGAGCCGCGCGAATCGAACGAGGGACTGCGGCTCGGTACCGTCCGCCGGCCCCCGCGCGGCGTCCGCAAGGAGGATTTCGCGACCGGCGACTGGTTCGATCTCTGGCTCCCTGATCTTGCGCCGACAGCCGCCATCGTCAAATGGGCATTCTCCGAGCCGTGGACACAGGCACGCTGGGAGAAGTTCGCGCGCGCCTACCGCCGCGAGATGCGTGCGCCCGAGCAGCAGCGCCTCATTGCGCTTCTCGCGGCCTTGTCAAAGCAAGCGAATTTCTCGATCGGCTGTTACTGCGAAGACGCCTCCCACTGCCATCGGACGCTGCTCGCCGAGCTTCTCGTCGACGCCGGCGCGACGGTCGTCTAACGACTATCGCACCATCACCTGGATCGAGGAGGTCGCGTCCGAGTGATCGGACCGCGCCAGTACCGTCACGACGCCGGTGTGAAGACCGGTAATTCGCCCGGTGCTCTGGTTCAGTGAGACGTAGAGACTGTCGCCCGGGCGGCTGAAACTCCAGTTCGGCGACCCATGTGACTGATGTCCGCCGTCACACCAACTGTCGCTCGCGTTAGGCGTGAATGATTCGCCAACGGCGACGATGACGACGCCAGGCGTGATGACGACCGCTGCCCCGGCCCCCGAGCAGGTGGGATCGCCGACAATGACGCAACCGGAAACGGCAAGGAGCAGCAGCGCTGCGGCAAGAACGCGTTGCATGACGACCTCTCCGAGTGTGAGTTCGACCTGTCGTGCCCAAGGCGAGAGGAATGCCGCGGCCTCGGGCACTTTCGCGTTCACGGAACTTGGCTCGGCACGGGGACTTGGCGTTTACGCCGGCTCGTTCGGGATGTCACGCTGTGTCACTCTGGGCGTCTCGCGGCGTGTCGAGTTGCAGCGCTCACGCACGTCCGGGCGACCAGCCCCGTTGGAACATCCCCTGCATGGCTCGTACATACCTCTTCCCGGAGCTCTCCGTGGCGAACGAGACTATTGACTGGCAGAAGGACGTCGACGCCGCGCTCGCGCAGGCGGCTCATGAGAACAAGCCTCTTCTTCTCGACGTCACCGCTGCGCCAACCTGAACGGGCTGTGCTCGGCTGGAAGCCGAGGTGTATCCGGATCCACGCGTCGGCGCGTTCATTGCGCGGCGATTCGTACCCGTGCGTATCCACGTCAAAGATCAGCCGACGATGTGGAAGCGCTTCGAGATTCGCTGGACGCCGACGGTGCTGGTCCTGGCGCCAGACGGCAGCGAGGTCCGGCGGGTCGAGGGCTTTCTCCCCAAAGAGGAACTACTCGGTCAGCTGGGTCTGGCGTTAGGCTATCTCGGCGTGAAGCGCAAGGACTGGACGGCCGCGCGGCAGGAGTTCGACGATGTGGTCCAACAGTACCCGGACACGAGCGCCGGCCCTGAAGCACTCTATTGGAGCGGAGTGGCGAAATACAGCGCGAGCCATGACGCGTCGGAGCTCAGAGCACTGGGGAAGCAGTTTAAAGAACGTTATACGGACACCGCATGGGCAAAGCGGGCCTCGATCTGGTAAGGCGCGCGCTAGCGCGCCTTCCACATCGACCTCACCACGCCGAGCAGCAACACCACGGCGGCAACGACGCCAGTCGTCGCCGTGAAGTGATCGCCGCGCACCCGCGCCAGATAGGCAATGATGCCCGCGCCAGCGGCGAGAACACCGAACACCAACTGCTGCGCCGCGTCGTACACGAGATTCGCGCTCTCGCGTAGCCCCTGAACGCGGATCTCGACGTCGCCGCGATTCGCCCGAGCGACGAGGCGGTTGAGCCCCTCCGGTAGCGTCAGGACCGAGAGTGCCATGTCCTTCACTGCGGACCTAACGAGTGTCACCCAGTCCTGTCCGCGGCCGAGGACGAACTCCTCGAGATATGGTTGAATCGTCCGCATCGGCGCCATCGTGGGATCCAGGGTCGTGCACAGGCCGAGCAGAAGGAGGATCGTCCGCTCGAGAAGCACCCAATCCTTCGGCACCCGGAATGTACGGGTCAACTCGCGAAACGAGACGTCGAGCTTCCGCAGGTCGGCGAGCATCTCGGCCTTGGCGCGCACGTCGACCTGAACGTCGCGGAGGCTGAAGGACTCGAGTGAGACCTGCTCGAGAAAGCGCCGCTGGAAGTATTCGATCACGCGTTCGGCGACGTCTTCCTCGTCGGGCGCTCGGCCGTCGGCTTCGACGCGCGCAACGAATCCCATCCGACGCAATGCACCCGTGATCCGCGACGACTCGCGTTTGAAAATGCCGTCGAGGAACTGCGGAATCCCCTCCTTCATGTCGCGCGACAACAGCCCAACGGCGCCGAAGTCGACGAAGACGATGCTTCCGTCGTCTCGCACGAGAATGTTGCCGGGATGCGGATCGGCGTGATACACGCCGTCGACGAAGATCATCTGGCAGTACGCCGTGAGGATACGCTGCGCCAGCGCCGGGCGATCGATGCCGCGGCGCTCGAGCTCGGCGAGATCGGTCACCTTCGTCGCCTCGATGAGCTCCGTCGTCAACACTTTCTCTGTTGAGAAATCTCGAATCACGACGGGAAACTCGACCATCGGGTCGCTGCCGAAGCGCGACCCGATGAGCGCGATGTTCTCCGCTTCCTTCCGGAAGTCGAGCTCGTCGCGAATCATCGCGCTGATCTCGCTGTGGTACGACTCGATGCCACGGACCCGCGTGACGAACTGGACGATGCCGAGGATGCGCCTAATCGCGGTGAGATCGAGCTGCGTGATCTCGTCGATGTCGGCGTGCTGCACCTTGACCGCGACACGTACTCCATTGTGCAGCCGCGCCTCATGGACCTGCGCGAGCGAGGCACTCGCCATCGGCTCGGGATTCCACCAGGCGAACAGCGAGTTCGGTCCTCGCCCGAATTCCCGTTCGATGCGTTCGACGATCTGCTCCAACGGCCGCGCGGGAATCGAATCCTGCAGTCCTTCGAGCTCGCGCCGGAATTCTTCGGGTAGAAAATTGGCGAGAATGCTGATGAGCTGCCCGACTTTGATGAATAGTCCGTCGAGCTCGATGATCGCGCGCTCGATGCGCCGCGCGTTGACGCGATGCTTCTCGAAGAGCCTGCGCTCGTACCCGTCAGGCGTGAGAAACGGACGGCGCAGCCGCAATACCAGATAACTCGCGAGCACGCGCAACGTGACGCCGTAGGCTTTCGCGAGCCGGAAGCGCGGCCGGTCGTGGTCGAGTCTCACGGGCGAAAGCTCGCCAGCCCCCATTCAACGGTCCAGAGCGAGTTGAACAAATTATTCAGAATTCGTTCGGAGGATGCGGCCCGGGATGCGCGCGCCGCACCCGGGCCGTATCATTGTGCGCCTCGACAGTAGCGAGGCGCATGACGACGCAGCTGCTGGAGTCGACTCGTCAGAGTCCATGACACATCTGACACGGAGCGGAAGGCAAAGATCCGTCGCAGGCGTGGGGCACGGCTCGGCGCATCGGCTTTCGTTTTGTATTTACTTATCTCGTCCTCTACAATCTGCCCGTGGCTATCACCGGATCAACGAGCTCCCCTTCAACCGCTGACGCCGCGTCGGCAGTCGCCGGCGCCGGACCAATCCTGCTCTACGACGGGAGCTGCGGCTTCTGCGCACAATCCGTGCAGTGGATTCTCCGACACGAGCGCCGTCGACGCGACCTCCGTTTCGCTCGGCTCGAAGGCGCTCTGGGCACCACGCTCCGCGCTCGGCATCCGGAGCTCGCCGCGATCGACTCGCTGATCTGGTACGAGCCCGCGACGACCACTGCGTCCGAGCAACTGCTCTGGCAATCGCGCGGCGTCCTTCGTGTGGCCCGCTACGTCGGCGGCGTCTGGGCCGCACTGGGCTCGTTAGGTGCAATAATGCCACGCCCCTTCTCGGACTCGGTGTATGCGTGGATTGCCAGGCACCGCCGCGATCTGGCGCCAGAGTCGTGCATCGTACCAACACCGGAGCAGCGGCAGCGGTTCATCGCCTGATGAATGGATAGGAGCCACTTGCTCGCGTTTCTTCGTGCGCATCGACTGGCCATCCAGGCGACCGCATCGCTCGACGGCGCGCCACAAGCCGCCGTCGTCGGCTACGCGGTCACCGACGATCTCGAGCTCGTGTTCGACACCCTCGCGTCGACGCGCAAGGCGCAGAACCTCCGCGCCAACCCGCGCGTCGCCTTCGTCATCGGCGGCTTGAAGAGAGCCGACGAGCGCACCGTGCAATACGAGGGCATTGCCGATGAACCTGTCGGCGAGGAGCTCGAACGTCTCAAGAGGATCTATTACGATGTCTTCCCCGACGGTCCGAGCCGCTTGAGCTGGCCGGGTCTCATCTACGTGCGCGTGCGCCCCATGTGGCTGCGCTACAGCGACTACAACACCGATCCGCCCGAGATAATGGAGTTCCGCGCGGACGAGTTGAGTGCGACTCGATGACTGCTTTGGAAACGCCAGTCGAGATTGGCGCGCGGAGCGAGCCCTTGACGCGGCGCGAACTTTCACCGCATGCAAATAGGCATGTACACGTTCGCTGAGACCACGCCCGACCCGCGCACGGGGCATCGCATCACGCCGGGCCAGCGATTACGCGACCTCATCGAGGAGATCGAGCTCGCCGATCAGCTCGGACTCGACGTCTTCGGTGTCGGCGAACATCACCGGCCGGATTTCGCCGTCTCCTCGCCGGCCGTCGTGCTCGCCGCGGCGGCCGAGCGCACGAAACAGATCCGCCTGACGAGTGCGGTGACCGTGCTCAGCTCGGACGATCCCGTTCGCGTGTTTCAAGACTTTGCAACGCTCGACCTGCTCTCGGATGGACGCGCCGAGATCATGGCCGGGCGCGGCTCGTTCACCGAGTCCTTCCCACTATTCGGTTATGACCTCGGTGACTACGATGAGCTGTTCGCCGAAAAGCTCGAGCTGTTGCTCGCATTGCGCGCCGACGAGCGCGTGACCTGGCATGGCCGGCATCGCGCGGCGCTCGACAACCTCGGCGTCTATCCCCGTCCGGAACATGAGATCCCGATCTGGGTCGCCGTCGGCGGAACACCGCAGTCAGTCGTCCGTGCCGCGAACCGCGGCCTCCCGGTGGCACTCGCGATCATCGGCGGAGCGCCCGAGCGATTCGTGCCCCTCATCGACCTCTATCGTGAGAGCGCGCGGCGCGCGGGACGTGATCCCTCGACGATGGCCGTCGGCATCAACTCACACGTCTGGATCGCCGACGACTCGCAGCGCGCCGCCGACGAGTTCTTCCCCTCGTATGCCGACGTGATGACGCGGATCGGGCGCGAGCGCGGCTGGCCGCCGACGACGCGAGCGCACCTCGACGGGCTTCGGTCGCCGCGCGGCTCGCTGCTCGTCGGCAGCCCGCAGGAAGTGATCGACAAGATGCTCTTCGAGCACGAGCTCTTTCACTACGATCGCTTCCTCGCGCAAATGACTGTCGGC
Source organism: Gemmatimonadaceae bacterium (assembly GCA_036496605.1). NCBI lineage: Bacteria > Pseudomonadati > Gemmatimonadota > Gemmatimonadia > Gemmatimonadales > Gemmatimonadaceae > Gemmatimonadaceae bacterium. Next base: position 118,863 of record DASXKV010000054.1, read on the forward strand.
TCGATGCCGCACGACCGTGTCCTGCACGCGATCGAGCTACTCGGCACCGTGGTCGCGCCAGCCGTTAGGCGTGCCACGGTGAACGCGACGACGACCGCCGACCCTGATGCCCCAGCTGCCCTTAACGGTCGGTCTGCCTTGATCCCCAGATCGCGGGCGTCCCCGCAACGCCCGTGCGACTGATCGGTGTCACCGCGATCCACTGAGCACCTAACGTGTCAGCTGCCGAAAGCGCGAGCGCCGGACTATCCGCGCGCACGAGACGTTCGCGCCATCTGCGATCGGTGCTGAATGTCTGGATCATCCACCAGCGCACCGCGACGCTGTCGCCCGGCGACGCGACCAGCACGGCGTGCGCGCCGTCCGATGTTGCCGGCCCATCGCCGCTGCTGCCGTTCTGTAGCGGCGGATCGTCGTCCGGTACGTCGATCAGCGGCCTCGCCGGTTGCGCTGCGCCGAGCCACGGACTTGCGGGCGGCAGCGCCGGCTCGGCGTACTCCTGCGCGCGAAGCTCGTCGCCGAACGTCGCGCTATCGCCCGCGCTCAGTCGCTCGGCGAAGGTTCCAAGGCGGAAATGAACGTGGCCTAACGACTCCGTCGTGCCCTGCCGCGCCGCGCGCAATGCGTCGACCTCGCGCGCGATCTCCTCCGCCGGCCACGGATCATAGCGCGAACCAACGCGCATCGTGAATAGCCCCGGCCAGAGATGACGGCCGCGGACGTTCTCGCTCCGCCACCACGCGTCCAGCTTCGTGAAGCGCTGCTGGTAATTCTCGAGTGGCCAGTAGAGCTGCGGCGCGAGATAGTCGACCCACCCTTCGCGCAGCCACCGGCGTGCATCGGCAAAGATCTCGGCGTAGGAATCGAGGCCCGTGACCCCTTCCGGATAGCCCGGCCGCCAGATGCCGAACGGACTGATCCCGACGAGCACCCACCGCTTTCGCGCCTTCACCTCGCGATACAGCGTTTGCACGAAATCGTCGATGTTGGCCCTTCGCCAGGCGTCGCGGTCGGTCCAGCCGCGCGCCAAACCGTAGCGCTTCCACGACACATCGTCGGGAAAGTGCAACGTCACGCGGCGCGTGATCCGACGCCGATGTTTGCCGTGCTTGACGACGCGCGTGACAGTCGCCTCCTCCTGATACGGGTAGAAGTAGTCGTCGAGATGCACGCCATCGATATCGTATCGGTCGACGACTTCGAGAATCGCGTCGAGCACCGCACGACGCGCCGCCGGAATGCCGGGATCGATCCAGGTCGACTTGCCGTAGTGGCGCACCCACTCAGGATGCGTGCTCGTGACGTGGCCGGCGATCGGCTTCCCCAGATCGTCGGGCGGCATCGCGCGGAAGGGATTGAACCAGGCGTGCAGCTGCAGGCCACGCGCGTGCCCTTCGCTGATGGCGAGCGCCAGCGGATCGTAACCGGCGTAATCGCCTAACGACGACGCGTCACGGCCGACGAGGTACCGCGACCAGGGCGCGCGATGCGTCGGATAGAGCGCGTCGGCCGCCGTGCGCACGTGCAGAAGCACGGCGTTGAGCCCGTCGGCTTTCGCGCGATCGAGAATCGCGGCGAGCTCGAATTTCTGTTCGTCGATGCTCAGACCCGGCCGCGATGGCCAGTCACCTCCCTCGGTCGGCGAGATCCATGCGGCGCGGAATTCTCGCGCGAGCGCTGGCGGAGTCGGCGTCGGCTGCGCTCGCGCCGTGGACACCGCCAGTCCAAACCATAGGACAACCGAGGCGCCGCGCCCGCGTCGGGCGGCGAATTGCTTTGACATCGATGACACTGCTTCGAGACGAAGTTCTTGGCATGGAACGAGGAAGTGAGCGCGTGATGCGCTCCTTCCGCAGTGTATCCTCGATCACACTCAATGCAAACCCTGGCCCATTGATTCCGAATGCGGATCGGCCACAGCGCGTGAACGCTCTCGAGTCTATCGGTCGTGTGGTTTGAGCTCGGCGAGGAGGCTGTCAAGAACGTCGACGAGCCGATCTGCATCGTCGAGATCGAATGGCATCGGCGGCCGGATCTTCACGACATTGTGAAACGGCCCATCGGTACCCGCGAGTATTCCCTCGCCGCGCATCCGGTTGACGACGTACGATGCTTCACGGTCGGCCGGCTCGAGCGTCGCCCGGTCACGCACGAGCTCGACGCCGAGGAAGAGCCCCGATCCCCGCACGTCGCCGACGAGCTCATGACGCACCACGAACGGCCGGAGTCCACTGAGCAAACGCTCACCAATGCGTCTTGCGTGCTCCTGCAGGTCTTCGTCGCGCACGACATCGAGAACGGCGAGGCCGATCGCGCAGGACACCTGGTTGCCACCGAAGGTCGAGAAGTACTCCATCCCGTTGTCGAACGATTCGGCAATCTCCCGTCGCACCGCGACCGCTCCCAAGGGATGCCCGTTGCCTAACGGCTTTCCCATGACGACGATGTCCGGTACCACGTCCTGGGCCTCGAAGGCCCAGAAATGCGTCCCGATCCGGCCGAGGCCCGTCTGCACCTCGTCGGCGATGCAGACGCCGCCGGCTGCCCGCACGATCGCGTACGCCGCACCCAGGTATCCGGGCGGGAACATGATCTGCCCGCCGACGCTCGGACTGCTCTCGGCGATGAAGCCGGCAATGCCGCGACCTCGTGCCCGTGCGCGCGCGACGAGCGCGCCGATTGGATCGGCGTATTTCCGTCCTGCATCGGGATCGCTGCGCTTGAACGGCCCGCGATAGTCGTCGGCGAGCGGCGCCACGTGCACCCACTCGGGCGCACCGTGTCCGCCTGGACCGGAATGTTTGTACGGACTGATGTCGATGAGTGAAGTCGTGTTGCCGTGATACGCCGCCTCGAGCACGATCATGTCGCGCTCGCCGGTGTGCCCCCGCGCGAGCCGCAGCGCCAACTCGTTCGCTTCACTCGCCGAGTTGACGAGATACACAACTCCATCGGCGAGCGCGCCAGGCAGCGTTGCTCGCAGCCGCGCGGCGTACTCGTTGACGAGATCGCTCGGATAGCGCGTATTCGTGTTCAGGATTGCCATCTGCGCCTGGCCGGCGCCGACGACACGGGGATGGCAATGGCCGACATGCGGGACGTTGTTGTAGGCGTCGATGAACTGACGGCCGGTGTCGTCGTAGAGATATTGCATCCATCCTCGCTCCGCCTTCACCGGCAAGCGATAGGCAATGCTCAGATTCCCGCCGAGGCGCTCCCGGCGCGCAGCGAGCGTCGTTAGGCCATCGGGCTCGTGTCGGGGAAAGCGATCCGCCGGGACGCCGACGATCAGATTCGGATCCGGCGACAAGCTTCGCCACACCGCGCGCTGGCTCGCCGGCGCGACGCCAGGGAAGTCGGTCCCCAGGCCGAGCAGGTCGGTGATGATTTGCAGATGGAGATGCGGTGTCCACCCGAGGTTCTCGTTAGGTGTTCCAAGGGACGCGAAGCGACCTCCCCTGGCGATGCGCCGGCCGAGGACGAGCCCGTCGAGCGACGACCGGCTCAAGTGGCCGTACAGTGTGAAGAACACGTCGCCCGCGTCGGTCTCGTGGCGGAGGATGACGACGGGTCCGTAGTCCTGTGCCACGGCGTTGTTCGCAAAGGCGTGCACGACACCGTCGAGCGGCGCATGTACGGCAGTCCCCGAATCCGCGAAGAGATCGAGGCCGATGTGAATCGTTCTCCGTTCGCTCGCCGGCTTTGGGCCCCCGAAGAATGGCGCGGTGTAGAGTAGTCGCGCTTCGTCGTATCGCCCAACTGCGACTCGCACGCCCGCATCCTCCATCGCGGCCGCGATGCGCGTCGTGACCTTCGGCTCGGCATTCTCGCCTGGGTTGCCGCTCACGAGCGGGCTCGCGACTCCGAGATCGAGGACGATGGTGCGCTCCGCACTCAGATCGACATCGAGCACGGGCGCGAAGGACCCGCCGTTCGCGCGGAGCCACTCACGCGCGCGCGCGCTGCGGGCGACGGGTTCGAGTCCGGCCGCCTCGCGCACCACGGCAACTGAGAGCGCGTGCGGGATGCGCATCAGCGTTGGGAGCGTTCGATGGATGCTCGATTGACTGACGCCGAGGTATTCGTTGTCGGGTCGAGCTTTCTGCTGCCCGACGGCGATCGCGGCGCTCAGCGCCAACCGCAGACACGCCAGCTCGAACAACACTTCGAGCTCACGATCGTCGAAGGCGCACTCGCGCCGCGCTCCGCGGACCAACGACGCAAGAATCGCGAGCGGATCATCCGCGTCGAGCATGAGGTACGCCGCCGCAATCGCGAGATCGGCGATGCGCCACCCATACACCATGTCGCCGAAGTCGACGACGCCGCTCACGCGATCACCGTTGATGAGAATGTTGTGATCGTTGAGATCGTTATGGATCACGCCGCGCCGCAGCTCCCCGGCCAGCGGTACCACGTAACGGTTCATACGCGCGAGCGTGGCGTCGATCGCCATGCCTAACGTCTCACCGATGATCGAAGAGCGCGCTGCGGCGATCAGATCGGCCGCCCGAGCAAGATCCCAGTGGAAGTCCCGCTCGAGCGCCGGCTGCTGAATCTGCTCGAGGGACCTCGTCAGCCTGCCGATCGTCGCGCCAAGGTCGTCGAGCAGCTCGCGGGACCGGTAACGCCCGTCGGCGAGGAGGTTGCCAGGGAGGTGCGTAATCGCCCACGCAAAATGGCACTCGCCGTTCGCGCCAGATAACTCGGTGATCGCGTCGCCGCCCGTGGTGCACACGACGCGCGGTACGGCAACATCGCGCTCCGCGAGCACGGACAGAACCTGTTGCTGCGCCTCGAGCAATGCTCGCGTCTCGAGCGCATTCGCAATCTTGAGCACAAGCGCGGGCGCGCCGTTGCTCCCCTCAATCAAGAAATTCTGATCGCGCTCGCTGGTGAGCGCGCGAGCCCGGCCACTACGACCGTAACGTTCGCGCGCTATTCGTTCAGCGTCATCGAGCGTAAAGGTCGGGCTATGGTCGAGCATTGTACCGAGCAGTTCGTGTCACCCTGAGGAACGAAGGCGCTTGCCTCGACAGCCGCGCGCTCATTCCTCGCGCAACGCAATCGTCGGATCGAGCGCCGCCGCGCGGCGAGCGGGCATCCACGACGCCAGCACCGCGATCGCTACGAACAATACTACGATTGCCACAAACGTCAGCGGATCACTCGGCGTCACTTCGACGAGCATGCTGCGCATCGCCCTCGTCAACGCAAACGCGCTCGCCCCGCCGATCACGATCCCCATCGCGCTGAGGCGCAGTCCCTGCCCCACGATGAGCCGCATGATACTCCACTGCTGCGCACCGAACGCCATCCGCAGCCCGATCTCCGCCGTGCGCATTCGCACCAGTGTCGACAACACGCCATACAGACCGACCGACGCGAGAATCACCGCGATCGTCGCGAAGACTCCAATCAGCACGAGCGAGAAGCGCGTTTGCGCCATCGCGCGGTCGACGTAGGCCGAGTACGGCTTGACGTTCGCGACGAGGAGCGAGGGATCCATCTCGCGGATCACTGCACGAATGGGTGCGGCGAGTGTCGTCGGATCGACGTTCGTTCGCACGACCCAGGTCGTCGCCGCAAAATGATTGAAGATGCCATCGGTGAAGAACATCTCTTCCGGGCCGTTGGTCGCGAGCGATTCGTGGCGCTCGTGGTCGACGATGCCGATCACGTCGAACCATTCCGGTTCCTCGGTTCGCACGCGGACGAGCAAACGTTGACCGACGGCGTTCCTGTTCGGAAATGCTTTCGCCGCTAACAGCTTGTCGACGATGATGACCCTGGCACTGTCTCGGTTGTCCACCGACGTGAATGTGCGCCCGGCGATCAGCCTCGTACGCATCGTCTCGAAATAGCCAGGATACACGGCGATCGTCGTCGCCTGCTTGAATTTCGCTGGATCAGCTGCGGCTTCCGCCGTCCCGTAGCGCGCATTCGAGAGCGAGCCGTCGAGTGGCAGCACCGAGGTCACGGTGACGCCGCGCACCCCTGGCAACGCCCCGAGTCGCTCGTGCACATTGTCCTTGAACACCGCCTGCTCGTCCGGCTTGTTGAGTCGTGGATTCACGAGCGTGAAGGTGAGGACGCGATCCGGATCGTAGCCTGGATCGACGTGCGACAGGGCGACGAAGCTGCGCACCATGAGTCCCGAGCCAATCAGGAGCACGAAGGAAAGCGCAACTTCTGCGGTCACGACGCCATTGCGCAGCAGCTTGGCTCCGCCGAGCCCCGGTGAACGTCCGGCGGCACGCAGCACGTCCGCGAGATCGGGACGCGACGCTCGCCACGCGGGCACGACGCCGAACAGCACCGCCGACACGACGGCGCAGGTAATCGTGAACGAGAGCACAAAGGGATCGAGCGAGACCGTGTCGAGACGCGGCAGATTCGCCGGCGCCATCGCGATGAGCAGTCGGATCCCGAGCTGCGCCAGCGCAAGGCCGAGCAATGCGCCACCGCCCGCGAGCAGGAGACTCTCGGCGAACATCTGCCTGACGAGTCGCCAGGGCGATCCACCCAACGCGGCGCGCACCGCCAGCTCACGCTCTCGGACCGACGACCGGACGAGCAACAGATTGGCGACATTCGCGCACGCGATCAGCAGCACGAACACCACCGCGCCCATGAGCGCCAGGATCGCGGGCTTTACCTCCGCGACCATGTTCTCGTGCATCCCATCGACGTCGATGTTGAAGTTCGCCGTCTGATCGATGGGAAAGCGTCGCCGCAGATCGGCCGCGATGCCGTCGGCCTGCGCCTGCGCCTGCGCCATCGTCACCCCCGGCTTCATCCGGCCGATGACGCGCAGAAAGACATTTTTCCGCGATGAATTCTCGTAGTCGATGCGCTGAGCGAACCAGATGTCGGGCGTGGGCTCGATCGACGCTTTCGGTGGGAAGAGCAGCTCGAAGCCCGGTTGCAGAATGCCGACGACCGTCGCGCTGGCACCGCCGACGTCGATCGCCTTCCCAAGGATGGTCCGGTCACCGCCAAAGCGACGCTCCCAGAATTCGTGGCTCAGGATGGCGATGAGCGGAAGCCGCGGTCCCGGCGGTGCCGGCGCCACACCGGCAACCGGCTGCGGCGGGCGTGGCTGCGGCATCCCGTCATTGTCCGTGAAATCGCGTCCGACTTCGATACGGCCGCCAAGGAGACGGAAGATGTTCGTCGTCGCTCCGGCCGTGCTCACCTGCTCGGGATCTCCGCCATTCCCCGTCACCGTTCCGCGCCCGGTCGTCACCGCGGCGAAATCCTGGAAGAGCGTCCCCTGATCCTTCAGATCTTTGAAGTCCGGCGGCGAGAAGGGAAAGTTCGGGAGGCTGCGCGCCCGCAGCTCGCCCCAGACGAGCACGAGGCGGTCGGCGTGCGGATATGGCAAAGGACGCAGCAGCACCGAGTTCACGACGCTGAAGATCGCCGTGCTCGCGCCGATGCCTAACGCGAGCGTCAGCAGCGCCGTCGCGGCAAACGCCGGATTCTTGCGCAGCGAGCGCATCGCGAACTTGATGTCTTTCAGTAAAGCGTCCATGGAGAGTGCAGGCTGGTTGTCGGTTGCTTGTGGTTGGTGGCTTGGTGCTCGGTGATCGGTTGCTGGTGGTTTGTGAGTGCGGATAACCAACCACCAACCACCAGCCACCAATCACCAGCCACCAATCACCAGCATCACCCGTCGGGCCATGCGCCCAGTAATCGTCTGACCACGATCAGTTCGCCGACATGGTACGCCGTGTGGTCGGCGGTGAGCAGGATTTCGCGCAGGTACGTTTGTCCTGTTCCATTCGGCACCGGCGCGGTGAGATCGGTTTTCGCGTCGACCGCGAGTGCCGCCAGCTTGTCGCGATCACGCTTAACGGCGGCAATGCTGTCATCCCAGGCCTTTGCTGACGGCGGTTCCGGCCCCTCGGGCCAGTAATCCTTCGGCCATTCCTGCTCTTTGTATTTCGACGCGACGCAGAACTCGAGAATGTCTGCCTGCGTGATTCGAATGTGCTCGACCAGCTGCCAGGCCGAGTAAGGAAGCCCGTTTGGCACCTTGCCTCGGAGCGCGGGGGCGAGCCCCTTCACCGCGGATTCGAAGCCGGCATGGGCATCCTCCCAGTCCAGTGTTCGCGCGATGTGTTGACCGAGCGATTTGTCGTCAGGCATTGTGACCGCATCCTGAGGAGCCCAGGCGCTTGTACTCGAGGAGCGCAAGCGACGAAAGGACGAAGGATGACAGTCGACTGGAAGGCGGCCAGTGTCAACCGCCGAGAATTGTCGGGGGTCCACTCCTAGCCGAACCTCGGGGAAATTCGCATACTGAAACGTCCCATTCGTATCCGGAGGTTGTCATGCCCGTTACGTCTCCGCCGATGGGGTCCGACCAGCCGCCCACCCCAGGCGTGCCACTCAGCGATCCTGCTTCGCTCGAGCAGTACTTCCGTTCTCATTTCTCCGATCTCGCGACCGAGGCGAAAGAGCAACTGGCTGACGCCGCGTCTGCAGCCCCAAAAGTCGTCGAGGGCGCCTTCCGTCACGCATGGGAGGAGCGAGAGCGCATAACGAGCTCGCAGGATCTGGACTCCTTCCTCCACGACGAGGTCCGACACGGCGCAGCGCGCGAGAAGAGTCGGCGGGCGAGCCTGCACCGGCACGACGCGCCCGGGTCAGCCAAGCCGGCTCCGCACAGTCAGACGCAGGTCGACGTCGACCAGTCCTGGGTCCATCTGTCTCGTGCACTACATTTCGTGCCCGATGACGTGAGTATCGCCGAACAGGAGAGCGCTGCGGCGCTCCGCCATGACGCTGCCGGTCACGTCGCGGAGCTGGCCAGGAAGCGTTCGTGGAAGGTGCCTATCGCCATCGTCGTCGTTGCCGCGGCCGTGGTCGGCACCGGCATCTGGTACGTCGATCGCCTTGGCGACGAAGGCGCCATCACCGGTGCGCTCGCCTCGGCGGATGCACGCACGCACGTTGCCGCCACCGCGCAGCTCGCGAAGGTCACGCTCGATGACGGCACGCAAGCCGTGCTCACCCCTGAATCCAAGCTCATCGTCCCGAAGCAGTTCGGTGAGTTGATGCACGCGGTGAAGCTCGAGGGCTCGGCGACGTTTACCGTCGTGAAGGGGCAACGACGCCCGCTCGAGATCCGCGCGGGCAACACGCACATCCTCGTGACTGGCACGGTCCTCACCGTGCGCGCCTTCCCGAGTGAAAGCTCGGTCGTCGTTGCACTGAAGGACGGCAGCGCCAACGTGAAGGTCGGCGATAGCGTCCGCACCGTGGCCGCGGGCAAGGCGCTTTTCGTGAAAAACAAGGTGATGCGCGACGCCACGGCACCGGAGATCGAGGAGGCGACGAGCTGGAATGAGCAAACGCTCACGATCTCCAACCGTCAGCTGCGCGACGTGCTGACGTCGCTCCGACGCTGGTATGGGCTGGATATCAAAGTGCTCGATGCACCGCTACTCGACCGGCTGGTGACGATTCAGGCCTCGCTCGACTCGCCGAAGGAGGCGATCAACGCCGTGCAGCAGAGCGCGAACTTGCAGTTTGCCTGGGGCGAAGACGGAAAGACGATGCTCTTCAAGGACGCGCCGGCAAAAGGGGCGAAGAAGAAGTAACCATCCCGGTCATCCTGAGGAGCGCAAGCGACGAGGCTTGCGCTCCTCTAGGGCAGGCGCCTTGCTCAGTATGACAGCTACAGCTAGGGATGCGTCGATACGCGCTCGAGCTTGCCGTTCTTGGCGAAGACGAACATCAGACTTCCCATCGACACCGTCGTGTCGGTCGCGAAGATACGCGCCTTTGGATTGTCATGCCGGAGCACCCGCAGCACCGTCGCGCGATTGGCTGGCGGTTGCTGCTGCTCGAGAATGTGCGCGACGATCTCCAGATTCTGCTGGCTCGCATCGGGCCCCTCGCCAGCGTAGCTCACCTTTCTGTCGGAGCGAGCAATCAGCAGAACGCCGATCACCACAATCGACACGCCGAGGAGAACGAAGAAGCTCTGGCGCCAAATTCGGCGGCTGCGTCCGATGTCCGTCATGGCTAGCCGCCAAGACTAGTCCGCGATAGACATCTCGTCGGTGACTCACCGCACACACGCAACCAAGCTGAAGCGCTAGGGCCTAGGTTGTTAGGTGCTAGAGACTTCTAATCCCTAGCCCTTAGTCCCTCACTCCTCGTTCCTCAACTCGCCCTGAGGTACTTGCACCCCGCGTCCTGCGCGTGCAGCGCCGCGAAGACGCCCGAGGGCTGGAGAATCACACCCGGCACCATGAAGCCAATCGCCTGCTTCCGCGCGTCCGCGTCGCTTGCATTGTCTTTCTTCTGAATCACCTCAACAACGTCATCGAGGGCGAGGTTGCAAGCGAGGACGATCCCGCCGCGGCCAATGAACTTGTCGAGCGCCGCATCGTCGAACATCGCCGGCACTTCGTTCCGCGTCGAAGAGAGCAGCGCCGGGTTGCGATCGGTCCCCTGCTGCGTGATGGGATGCAGGACGCTCTTCTCCTTTCCGATCGCATACTTGTCCCAGTAGCCCTGCTGCATCGCGAGCTGGATCCCGTGATGCCGGAGCACGAGCACCGCCGACAACTCGTTAGGCTTCACCCCGAGGACGTCCATGTACTGCTTTCCCCAGATGGACGCGCGCCACACGCCGTAGCCGCTGTCGATCTCCGGCACGTCGAAGATTGCGCGATACTTTCCCGTTATGCGCTTCACCCAGCTGAGATCCCAGTCCTCGGCGACCATCGCGCGTGGCTGAGATAGCGCGCGAACGGAAGCGTCGATAGGCAGCGGGAGGCCGGCCAGCAGCGCGCTCGCGGCAACGCGGCCGACGAAATCACGACGATCGAGGGTCATGGAAGAAGGGGCTAGGGAATGGGGGCTAGGGCTGCAGGGAAACGACGCCCCAAGATGCCCTCGCCCGAAATGCGTCGCAACTCGTGACTGCTCTAGCCCCTAAGTCCCTAGCCCTAGCCCCTTACAAAGCCGTGAGCGTTTGTTGCCCCGTCCAGCGCTCACCCGGTGCGAGTTGCACGGGTGCCCCAACTACCGCCGCCTCGACGCACAGCATGCGAAGCCACCCGCCCGGGTCCAGATCCGACAGCGCCGCACCACGTTCGGCGCCTGGGTTCCACACCACCACGTCCGAGAAGCCGCGCATCGAGACCCTCGTTCGGCGCACCGCGTCGCGCACCTCCAGCGGCGCCCCGACTCCGAGATAGATCCGATCCAATTCGCCGACGGCGCGGAGGTCGGCGTCATCCTGCCGCTTCTCGACGCCGCCCGCCGCGGCATCATGGAACGTCGCACCCTCCAACCCACGAACGACGGAGCTCCGAACGTCATCGACTAGCAGATACGTGTGGAGGGCGGCGGTGAATTGAAAGGGGACCGCGTCTTCGTTGAGCACCGACAGCGCGAGCGAAAGCGACATTCCCTGCACGCTCACGACGAAGCTTGCCGAGAACGCGTGATTCCACGCGGAACGCGTGTGGTCGTTCGCCGTTAGGCGAAACTGTGCCTCGCCCCGTCCGGCGGTCGTTCGACCCGCGCGAAGCATCTCCCACTCGCTTACACGTGCGAACCCATGCTTCGGGAGACTGCCCATTCCCCCAAACTGCGGGAAGATGATCGGCACCCCGCCACGAATCGCCGAATCGGGGCCGAAGTGCGATCGACCGCTCAGGAAAAGCCGCTCCTCACCACTCGCTGGCTTCCACGACGTAACCTGTGCGCCGTACGGATACGCCTCGGCTCGCGCGCCGTCGACGGCGGCGATCTCCACTTTTTCCATAGGGTCTCCACGGTCTTTACTCCGCGCGCAACGCGGCAATTGGGTCGACGCCAAGGGCGCGTAGCGCTGGCAGGAGGCATGCCGCGAACGCGACCGTTGCGAGCAGCAGCGCGACACCGGCCAACGTCACCGGGTCTGCCGCGCCGACGCCGTAGAGTAGACTGTGGAGGAACCGTCCAAGTGACAAAGCGCCGAGCAACCCGAGGCCGAGGCCGACTGCCGCGAGCCGCGCTCCCTGGAGAAGCACCAAGGCGAGGATCGCGCGAGGCGCCGCGCCGAGCGCCGTGCGCACCCCGATTTCGCGCGTGCGCTCGGCGACCGCACCCGCCAACACACCGTAGATGCCGGCGACGGCGAGAACCAGTGCGATCGTCGCGAACGACATGAACAGCAGAAGGGCCAGCCGTCGCTGCGCTGTCGATGTCTCGATCACCTGCTCCATCGTCGCCAGTGCGGTGATTGGCTGCGTTGGATCGACGGCTTGCACGGCCGCGCGAACCGCGCGCGCGAGATTCGTAGGATTCCCGTGCGTTCGCACGACGAGCGCGACCGCGTTGTCGGCGAAAATCCACTGCCGCTCGGGAATGTAGAGTTGAGCCGCCTCGGACACGTCCAGTCCGCGATGATGAACGTTGGCGGCGACACCAATCACAGTTCGCCACGGCGCGTTCGGACCGCCCGCGCGGATGCGCTTCCCGATGGGATCTTCGCCGGGCCAGATTCGCGACGCGAGCGCGCTGCTGACTATAGCCACGAGGGCGGCGGCGTCGCTATTGTCGGCGGCGGTGAAGCCACGGCCTCGCCGAATGGCGATTCCCATCGTGTTCATAAAATCAGGGGAGACCGTGTAGCGGTCGGCGTATGGTGCAAGCTCGGGGTTGGCGAGCGGCTTATCCTGCGCGTTGACGCCGTAGCTGTCGACGTTTCCACCTAATGGGAGCTGGCTCGCGGTGCCGACGCGGTCCACGCCCGGCAACGCCCGCACTGCTTCGCGTATGCGTTCGTGATTCGCATAGACTGAACTGCTATCGGGATACTTCGGCCCGGCGGCTTGCGTCTGCAAAGTGAGCAGATGCCCCGGCGCGAAGCCGGGATCAACCGAGAGCAACCGCACAAGGCTCTGCGCGAGCAAGCCGGCGCCGACGAGCAGCATCAGGGCGAGCGCCATCTCGCTCACGACGAGTCCGGCGCGCGCCACGTGCCGCCCGCCCGTGAGGCGACGCCCGCCGGCTCGCAGCGCGGACGGCGTCCCGCCATCTTCACGGAGCGCCGGCACCAGCCCGACGACGACGCCAAGCAGGAGTGTGATCACCGCGCCGACGGCGAGCGCCGTTCCATCGAGGGCGATCGCGCCCAGACGCGGCATCGTCGGCGGCAGACGATTGACGAGCATGCCTAACGTGGATCGCGCGACGACGAGCCCGACCGCGCCGCCAATGATCGCGAGGACGATCCCCTCGGCAATGGACTGCACGGTGAGGCGTCCGCGGCCGGCTCCGAGCGCCGAACGAATCGCGAATTCCTCTTCGCGCCGGATCGCGCGCGCGAGTTGCAGATTCATGACGTTCGCCGCCGCGATAAGCAGCACGAGTATCGACGCGCCGAAGACGGCCCAGAGCACTGGTCGCGACGTACCCATCGTTGCGTCGCCTAACGGCCGCACGATCGCGCCCGCCGCCGGGTATTCCTTCGGATACTCGCGCACCAGCCGCGCCGAAAGCCCGCTCAACTCGGCGGCAGCACGCTCCGTCGTCACCCCCGGTTTCAGGCGCGCGAACATCTGCAGGTGCCGGCACGTGCGGCAGGCATACGGCAAGGACGAGTCATACCCGAGTACCCGCCAGATCTCGGCGCCGGGTTGGATCACGCTCTCGAAGGAAGCCGGCAGTACGCCGGCGAGGAGGTAAGCATTCCCGTTGATCGAGATCGGCTTCCCCACGACCGAGGAGTCGCTACCGAATCGACGCGCCCACAACGCATGACTGATGATCACGACCTGATTCGTGCCTGGCGTGTCCTGGGACTCGGTGAAGTCGCTGCCTAACGCGGGCCGCACTCCGAGCATCGAAAAGAAAGTGGGGGACACTCTTTGGCCATTGACGCGCTCCGGCGCGCCCCCGACGCGGCCGTCGAGCGTCACCTGCCAACTCCCCGCCGCCGCGGCGCGCTCGATGGTCCTCGCGTCACGCGCGAAGTCGGTATAGGTCGGGTAGCCGAGGTTGCTCATTGAACCGTCGGCGTCGCGCTCACCGATCACGACGAGACGGTCAGCACGCGGAAAGGGCAGCGGCCGGAAGAGCACGGGATCGGCGACGCTGAAGATTGCCGTGGTTGCACCGACGCCAAGCGCAATCGTCAGTACGGCGAGTACGGTAAAGGCCGGTGAGCGGCGCAGGACGCGCACGCCGTGGCGCAGATCGGACAGGAACGTGAGCATCGGTGCGTCTCCGACAGGTTGGGTCGTCACGGCGACGTAGCGCCGACCGTGCAGTGTGAGCAGCGCGAGGAGCGTCTGTCGCCAGAACCAGCGCCGTCCTCGCGCTGCGCCGTGCCTAACGACTTCGGCTTCGAGGCCTTCGACGAGGTCTCCGACAAAGGGTTCGCGCTCGCTCTCGGGCAACGAATGTTGGAGCAGCCAGAGCGCGAGTCGCGGCGGCGCGACCAGACGTGGAGTGCTCACGGAGTGTCGAGACCCAGATCGAGCCCGCGCGCCATGCGGCGAAGCACTTCAACCGACTGTCGCACCGCCCGTTGGCCCGCGGCAGTGACCGCATAGTAGCGTTTGCGTCGGCCGCCACGCTCTGGGGTCGGCTCGCCCATACGCGCGGTGACGAGCCCTTTCTCCTCGAGTCGCGTGAGCGTCTTATAAACCGCGGCGAGATTGATGTCGCGCCCCGATCGGTCGACGATGGCGCGTTGGATCGGGACGCCGTACGCCTCCTTTCCCGCGCGCAGGATCGCCAGCAAGACGAGTTGCTCGAATTCGCCGAGCATGGAGCTCCGTGATATCTATGACTTTGTCTACTATATCAGCGGTTCGTCCCTCCGCAAGAGCAGCTTCAACTAGAGGCCCATCCTCCGCCGGAGCTTCGCGAAGCGCGCCGACGCCCGCAACGGATCGAACACCGGGTTTACATCCATGTAAGCCAACCACCCGCGGCGCTCGTCGCAGGAACGCTCGGCCCAGTCGAGCGCCCGCTCATGATCGCCGATGCCGAGACAGAGAGTCGCGAGGGCGACAGGTGAGACGTACTCATCGCGCCGACGCGCATCGAGATCGGCGAGGATCTTTTGCGCGGCGCGCACCTGACCCGAGCGTCCGAGAGCGTAGCCGAGCGTTGCCAGGGTGTAAGCGCTTGCGCCGGGAAGGGCCGACGCGTCGCGCAGAACCTCCTCGGCGTCGATGTACTTCTCATCGAGGGTATGGATCAGTCCGAGGACGCGATAGGTCTCCTCCGCTGCCGGCGCGAGCGTGAGCGCTCGACTGGCGTGGTAACGCGCGCGGTCGTAGCGCCGAGCATAGAGATACATGTAGGCGAGGCTGCGTCGCGCGGAGGCCGATGTTGGATCCAGCTCCTGCGCAGTGTGCCCTTCGATGAGTGCCTCCTGCATCTCGCCCCGTGCCGCGAGGAGTGCTGCGTACCACTGGTGAGCCGTTGCGTAACGATGGTCGAGCTCGATCGCACGCTCGAATTCCCGCGCTGCGGCCGACCATTGCCACTCATAGATGAAGAGCACCCAGCCTAACGACGTATGGGCTTCGGCGACCGACTCGTCGATTGCGAGCGCGCGCTCCGCATACTCGCGCGCTTTCGCGAATCCCTCGTGCACGGGCACGCTGCGGTAGTCGACATGCAGCGCATACGCGTCGGACAAGCCCGTGTAGGCAAGCGCATACCGAGGGTCAGCCGCGATCGCCTGCTGGAAGAAGTCGATCGCTTCGGCGACGCCCTCGTTGGTGCGCTTGTTCCACGCGTGCCGGCCGCGGAGATAGAACGCGTAGGCCGTGACGCTCTCGGTGTACCGCTTCTGCTTGCGCGTGGGCGGATCCCCGAAGGACTTCGCTCGCAACGTCGCGACGATTGTCTGCGCGATCTCGTCCTGGAGGGCGAAGACGTCGGCGAGCTGCCGGTCGTAGCGCTGCGACCAGAGCAGCCGCCCATCGTCGGTCGAAGTGAGCTGTGCCGTGACCCGCAGCTGCGCACCTATCTTTCGCACCGTGCCTTCGAGGACGACCGTCGTGCCTAACAGCGCGCCGATCGCACGCACGTCCAGCGGTTTGTTCTTGAGTGAAAAGACCGATGTCCGCGACGCAACGCGCAGTCCCTCGACCTTGGCGAGCGCGTCGATCAACTCGTCGGTGATGCCGTCGCTCAGGTACTCGTTCTCCGGATCGGAGCTCGCGTTCACGAAGGGGAGCACGGCGATGCTCCGCGCGGCGTCGATCGAATGAATGACGGGCAGATCGGCGCCGAGCGCCGTGGTGAACTCGGCGACCGTCGCATAACGACTCACTGGATCCTTCGCCAGCGCACGCGCGAGTACCGACTCGACGGCGACGGACGCATCGGGGCGGAGCGCGCGGAGCGGCCGCGGCGTCTCGGTGACGTGCCGCGCCATCGTCGTGCGCATGTTGCCGCTGCGAAAGGGCGGCTCGCCGGCGAGCATCTCGTAGATGACGCACGCGAGACTGTAGACGTCGCTGCGCGCATCGACCTCGCTCCCGCTCGCCTGCTCGGGACTCATGTACTCCGGAGTGCCTAACGCGATGCCTGCGCCCGTGACGGGCCCGCGCGCCATCAGCGCGTTGTCGTCGGCACACATCGCCCGCGCAACGCCGAAGTCGGCGAGCAGCGCATGGCCGTCGGCGAAGAGAATGTTCTCCGGCTTCACGTCGCGATGCACGAAGCCCTCGCGATGCGCATAGTCGAGGCCCGCGCCGACCTCGCTCGCGATGCGGACCGCGTCACGCACGGCAAGGCGGCGCTCAGCGCGCAGCCGATCGCGCAGCGAGCCACCGGGCACGTACGGTGACACGTAATACAGCAAACCGTCGGCGGTGCCGGAGTCGATGAGAGGTACGATGTGCGGATGCGCCAGGCGCGCGGCGATGCGGATCTCGCGCAGGAACCGCTCGGCACCGACTGATGCCGCGAGCTCCGGCCGCAACACTTTGATCGCGACTTTGCGGCCGTGCTTCTTCTCCTCGGCCAGGTACACCGTCGCCATTCCTCCCGCGCCGAGCTCGCGCTCGACGAGATACCGCGACGCGAGCGGACTACCAGGATTGGGAGGAATCGCGGTCGTGGTCACTCGGGAAATATGCTCGCCGCCGGAAGATTTCTCACGCGACAAAGCGTAACCACCCAGTGACGCGGAATTGTCCGCCTTCGTGGACGACGCTGCGCGTTCCAAGCGCCCGGCTCAATCGCCCGCGTCGCGCGCCAACTGTAATGCACATCGGGGGTTGCACACGAAAACGCGTCGTTTGGCACCGGCTCCTGCACACTGGTTCCGACGGGCCTGAGCGTTGCCTTTTGTGTAGGTGCAATGACGTCCGAGGTGACGTCGGCATCACGACCAAAAACGCGCTCGCTGCACAAAGGAGGCGCATATGACCATGTTTCGTTCGACTCTTCGCACGCTCTCGATTGCCCTTCCGCTGCTCGCCGCGGGCGCTCCGGCGCTGATGGCGCAGAATCGCACCCTTTTCACGTGGACGGGACGCGTCGATCGCGAGGTTCAGATCACGATGCGCGGTCGCGACGCCTGGATCAACGGCGCCGATCGAGACGACCGCGGTCGCGTGAGCGTCGCATCGATGCTGCCGCGTAGCGACGGCTACGTGCGCGTGCAAACGCTGGATGGACGCGGCGACGTGTCCGTTCTGCAGCAGCCCAATGCCTCGAACAACTACACGACGATCGTGCGTGTCACGGATCGCAGCAGCGGTTCCGATCGATATCGCGTCGCCGCGTACTGGGATTCTCGCTATTCCGATAATCGCGGCGGCTACGGCCGGCGCGACGGTGACGACGGTCGCCGCGACAATGGTGGCTGGGACAATGGCTCCGGTACGCCCTCGAGAATCGATCCGCGTGATCGTTCAAACGGTGGCTGGAACAACGGATCGTATGGCAGCGGCACGGCGCTTCGCTGGGCCGGCAACGTCGATGGCGAGGTTGAAATTCGCCTCCAGGGACGCCGCATGGACGAGCGCGTGTTGAGCGGTGGCGAGATTCGAAACGAGCGAAGCTCGGTCGTCGGGGACATGCCGCAGCGTGACGCACAGCTGTTCATCTCTCAGAGCTCCGGTCGCGGCCAGGTATACGTCGCCCAGCAGCCGTCAGCCTACAACGGTTATACGACGGTTATCCGCGTTCGAGATCCGCAGGGCGGGTATGGCTACTACAATTTCGAGGTCGGCTATCGGTGACATTTGGGGGGCTAGGGGCTAGCAGTTAGGTATTAGGTGCTAGCAAAAGCAGAACCCCGTGAGCACGTCTCTCGGGGTTCTGCTTTTAGCCATTAGCCCCTAGGCCGTAGCCTTCGCGCCTCACTCCTCGGCCGGTGCGCCGCCGGTTCGCGCCACTTGATCCGCACGAATCTTCCCGGGATCGAACTTCTGCGCACTCGAGGTCATCTTGTCGATGGTTTCGTCGAAGTCGGCGGTCGGCGAGCGCTTGAAGCGCAGCGGGTTCACGCGCGCGACGACGAACGCCTTGAGATATGGACTCTCCATCCCGCGGGACTTGAGCGCTTTCACCGCGTCGTTTACCGCCTCATTGAGGGTCAGCAATTTCTCGGCGCGTTCGCGACGCGTTGCCATGGCTTTGGGGAGCTTCGCCGACAGAAACTGGTCGCAGCGCTTGAGCACGGAGTGGTACGCCCCACCCGAGAACCGCCCGTTCTGCTGATAGCACAGGCCGAGCGTCACGAGCGCTGCCTCCTCGAACTCGACCGCGAACTCCTTCTCGGGACGATCGTCGAGCGCGGACAATGCCTCGGCGAGGCGTACGACCTCGAGCGCGCGCTCGCGAAGATTGTGCGCCTTCTCGGTATTGAGAAGCAGAATGCGATGCGCAACCTCAGGCTCGGGAACAACGATTGCCACGACCGACTTGGCGCCGAGCTCTTTGAGTGCGCCGAGGCGATGATAGCCGTTAGGCGACCAGTATTTCCCGTCGCCGGCTGGAACGGCGATGACGGGATCGAGAAACCGATCGAGCGCATCGATCGCCTTGGCGAGGCGGCCGACGTGCGCCTCCGAAAGATCCCGCTGGTATGGAGTCGGCTCGACGCGATCGAGCGGGAGCGCGGCGAGGAGTTGCCAGTGTCCACCGAGCGGATCGCGGTAGGATGCGAGGACGGTTCCGCCATCATCCTCGATCGTACGCGCGAGCGTCGTGACGGAGACGGGAGGCGCCTGGCTCGTTAGGCGGCGTGCCTCGAGCCCGCGGGACGCTGCGGGCACCTCGACCTTCTTTTTCTTGGCACGTTTGGCGGTAGCCACGATGCTCTGAAATGTCGCTCAGCTCCGCCGAATGCGCACCTCGTCTCGCTGATTCTGAAGAACGATCCCCTCCGGCTGGCCTGCGCCCAGCGCACGTGGCGACTGGCCACTCCTTGTGGACGCTGGGGATGATGGCGCGCTCCCGGCGCCCGCCTCGGGCGCATCCGGCTGAGTCATGATCTTGGTCAGAAACCGCTGACCTTCCGAAACACGCTCCATCTCCACCGCGATCGTGTCGACTGCCTGCTCGAGACGTTCGAGGCGGTTCGGGGCGTCGTTCCAGCCTGCGGGTAGCGCCGGCTTCGCTCCGCGCCGCCAGAGCAGGCGTCCCATGGAGCCTGCCAGCGGACCGAGCACGCACACGACGAAAACAATCGAGATCGCGGTTATTTGTCCGGAACCGAGATTCATGATAGGAAATCGATCCGGAACCCCGACGATCGCCGTCGGACCAGTGTAGGCGGTGAGAGCACGACCCGATTCCCCGATATCACTCTCGATCTGGAGGATGCGCTGATCGAGCACGTGAAGTTGTTGGTCGAGGCCGGCGCGGTTCGCTCCGGTGGCACTCTCATACTGTCGCGCAATGCTTTGGCGACGGTCACGGACGCTGCTGACCTGTCTCGACATTTCCGAGCGCTGAGCCTTCAACATCTCGAATTCGGCAGCCGTCTGCGGCACGCGGAACTGGCCGAAAGACTGGGTCGCGGGAGAAGGCACGATGGCGACTGGCGTTCCCGGTGCCTGCGGCGGAACAGTCGTCGTGGGTGGGGCCGGCGCCTGGAAGATTGTTATCGGCATGCCGGGCAATACGGGCCATGACAGGCCGAGGTTGCACGCGCGTGATCGGGCGTCTTTACCTATCTATTTGCATCCGCGGCGATCGGCTGACTCGGTTCGACACGCGGTCTGTGTGTCGCGCGCGCTGCCAAGGACGGCTTCCGAACCGGCCGGGGATGCACGGAGATGCTCGATGAGGAAGTCCCCGACGCGTCGCTCGTACTCGAGCGGCGCGTAATCGTGCAGATCCTGGTGGCCGGCGCCGGATACCTCCCACAACTCCTTCTCGCTCGTCGCGTGGGCAAAGAGAGCGCGCGATTCGCTGAGTCTGGTGTACTGGTCTTCGGTGCCGGCGATGAGCAATACGGGCTGCGTCACCTGTCCAATCGCATCGATCGGTCGCAGCCGCGCCGGGTTGACACCAATTCGAGGCGCGACGACGTCGATGAGCAGCGGCGTCATCGCAGTTCCAAGGAAGCCCAGTGGACCGAGCCAGGTGTGCAGGCGGTCGGCTACGGCGTCCTTGAACGTCGGATAGACCGACTCGAGAACGAGCGCGTCCGCCGAGAGCGGCTTATTCCCGACAAGCGACGCCGCGCCACCCATCGAGACGCCGATGATGCCGATCCGCTCACCTGGCGAAGCCACTCGCAAGAAGGCGAGCGCGGCCGCGGCATCCAGACTCTCGAGCTCACCGAAGGTGATGTGTTGTCCGGGACTCTCGCCATGCGCCTGGAAATCAGGAGCAAGGATCGCGAAGCCGGCACGATGGAGGAAGCTCGCGCGCGCCAGCATGCTGACACGATTGCTTCCCATACCGTGAAGGAGCAGCACCGCTCCTGCACCGGGCCGACCCGGCGCGAACCACGCTCGTAAGATGCTTCCCGAGCGGCTCGGAAAGTCCACAGTTCGCGCTTCGATTCCCAGGCTTCGCGGGACAGCACCAACGATGCTACGAGCCGGCCGTGCAAAAAGGCACCCCTCCGCGCCGATTAGAAACATAGCGGCCGTCAGGACACGTATGAGTCGTTGTGCGGAAGCATTCTGTCTCATCGACCTCCTACTAAGCACGAGCCGTTCCGCGAGATGCGGGGTTCAAGAGAGACAGGCACATCATCGGTGACGACGCGGGCTTCGCGCGTGTCTTTGTTGGCGAGGGCCCACCTCCCAGCTACTGCTTTCGATGCCGCTTGGAATTGCCTGGCACACGGTAGTTCTGTTCTTCGGTCTTGTCGCGTTCGCGCCGACGCGACTGGGCGATCTTTACGCGCACCCGATGCCGGTGGCCGACTACTCCGCCGCGGTCGCCCGCATAGCGTCGCTGCAGTCTCAGGAAGATAGCGTCGTCGCGCCGGGTGGCGGTTCGATCCTGCTCACGCATGGGCATCGCACTGCTCGCGTTGTGGTCCTCTACCACGGACTCACAGATTCGCCGCTGCAATATTTCCCGTTTGCGCAGCGGCTATTCGCCGAGGGCGACAATGTCTTCGTGCCGCGTCTGCCTCACCACGCCGAAAAGGCGGGACGTGTCGCGAATATGGGCCGGCTGACCGCTCAGGAACTGCGCGACCTTGGCGATGCATCGGTGGACGTAGCCCGCGGACTCGGCGATACGGTGATCGTGTCCGGACTGAGCGCGGGCGGGACAGTCGCCGCCTGGGTGGGGCAGTACCGTGCGGACGTCCAACGGGTCGTCCTCGTCGCGCCCGCGCTCGAGGTGACGCACGTGCCGTCGCTCCTGAATGGCGCCGTGCTGCGGATCGCCCTCCGTGTGCCTAACGTGACGCGTGCCGCTGCGCGCGACTCGACCGAGCCCGACCGTGAACCGGGCTGGGCGACTCATGCCGTTGCGCAAACGCTCAAGTTGGGCGTCGCGGTGCGTCGCACGGCGGCCGGAAAGCCGCCTGCCGTCCATGACCTGGCAGTGCTGCTGAACGCCGACGATCACACGATCTCGAACGGCGCCGCGATCGATCTCGTGCATCGGTGGCAGAGCCACGGCGCGGAGACGCATATCTATCAGTTACCAGACTCACTGCATTTACCGCACGATGTGATCGATCCGCGACACCCGGGAAGCAATATCGATGCGGTGTACCCAGTGCTGGACGCGTTGATCGCCGGTGCCAAGCCCGCGGGCTGGGTTGCGGTTTTGAAGTGAAGATCGGGACCGCTCAAGCGCGTTCCATCAAACACAACCCGGACCATGGCCGTTTTCCCTGCGCACCATTCGACTCGGGGAAGAATCCAAACAGTTTGAGCGGCCAGGGTAGACGGCGAGCGCGGCTCGCCTCTTTGAACGCCGATCGCACCTCGAGCGGTCGCCAACCGTAGGGACGGAAAACGTCCGGACCTTCCGACGGCGCGAACTTGAAGGGTGCGCCGGCTCGTTCCAGGTCCTCGCCGCCGCCTTGGGTACGCAACATCTCGAGGAGACCTGGCGACACGATGTCGAAGACCCAGTATCGAAAAGTCGGTTGGCTCGAGAGGTCTTTCGCGAGCACGCCCACGTCATTGGCGCTCAGATAGATTAGCAAACCCTCACTAATCACGAGCACGCGCTTCGCCGCGGCGCCAACCTGTGCGAACAGCGCGCGCCGCTTGGCGACATCGGAGAGGTC
The DNA here is from genome assembly GCA_036496605.1 of Gemmatimonadaceae bacterium. Classification (NCBI taxonomy): domain Bacteria; kingdom Pseudomonadati; phylum Gemmatimonadota; class Gemmatimonadia; order Gemmatimonadales; family Gemmatimonadaceae; species Gemmatimonadaceae bacterium. The sequence goes on from DASXKV010000054.1 coordinate 141,571, forward strand.
CATTGGAATGCGCTGGAGGAGGCAGCGTGGCTTCTCGCCGGCGAGCACCTCTTCCTTGTAAGCGAGCAGCTCCGGAAGATCGACCTCGATCCAGCGCAACGTCGGTGACACTGACATGCGGTACGGGCGCGCATCGAGCCCCGCCGCGAGATTCAGCACAGTATCGACACCCGCCGCGAGCTGCCGCTCGATGTACTGATCGAAGATGTAGGTACGCATCACCCACGACCATGCGTTCTTCGTGTGCATGGTCATCGCCGCCGCGATCTGTTCCCCGCGATCGCCCGCGAGCCGTTGCGCTAGCGGATCGCGGAAGAGCGCGTCGGCCCGCTCGGTCTCTCGGGCGCGGAAAACCGCGGCCCATCGAGCGGTGTCGGAGATGTTCCGAATCAGCGGTTCAGTCATGGATGTGGAGGCCATTGAACTACTTCTGCGCGAGTGTCGAGTCCCTCTTGGCCTTGAACTCCGTACCTTGCTTCCACTGCGGCATCGAATCCGTCTGTGCGACGACGTACCCGACCCGGAACAGTGTGCGTACATCCTGCGCGCCGCCGGTGAGGTCCCAGTCTTTCTTCACCTCGTCAGACGGTTTGTGGTAATCCCTGCTCGTGTACTCGTCCCGCTTCCGCATGCCGTAACCGTTAGGCTTGCCGATGAAATCGATGCCGGCGTCCGTGTCGAGCGCCGGGACGCCTTGTTTCGCAAACTCGAAATGATCGGAGCGATAGTAGAACCCCTTCTCCGGCTCCGCGTCCGGGCGCACGACGCGGCCGTCCGCCTTGAGAATGCGCGTGAGGTCGTCGTCGAGCGTCGAGTTACCGAGCCCGATGACGGTGAACTCGTTCGTGCGGCCCCACTGATTGATGCCATCCATGTTGATGTCCGCCGCCGTCTTGTTCAGCGGATACAGCGGATGCTCGGCGTAGTACTTCGATCCAACGAGCCCCTTCTCTTCAGCCGTTACAGAGAGAAAGAGGATCGAGCGTCGCGGCGGCGGCGCAAGCTTCATGTACGCCTGGGCGATGTCGAGGAGTGCCGCGCAACCGCTGGCGTTGTCGGCGGCGCCATTGAAGATCTGGTCACCCTTGAGTGTCGTATCCTTGCCGAGGTGGTCCCAGTGCGCGGTGTAAATCACGTACTCGTCTTTCTTGTCACCGCCCTCGAGCTTCGCGACGACGTTCTTCGACTGGATCTCGCGGTGATCGATCTTGATGTTGAAGTCGGCCTTGGCGTCGAGAGCGACCGGCTTGAAGTCCTTCTTCTTCGCCGCTGCCTTCAGCGAATCGAAATTGAGTCCTGCGTCGCGCAGCAGCTCCTTCGCCTTCTCCAGACGGATCCAGCCCTCCACAGGGACACGTTTCTCGGCGTCCGCCGATGGAACGTCGAACTGCTCGGCGGAGTTGCTGGAGCGCACGACCTCGTAGGGATAGCCGGCAGGGCCCGTTTCATGAATGATGATCGCCACCGCCGCCCCCTTCTCTGACGCGATCTCGTACTTGTACGTCCATCTGCCGTAATAGGTCATCGCTTTGCCCTTGAACATCGCCGTGTCGAGCGCGGTCGAGTCGCCCGGCGCGGCGTTAGGCGCGGGAACCGCCGGATCGTTGACCAGCATGAGGATCGTCTTGCCCTTCACGTCCACGCCTTTGTAGTCGTCCCAGCCGTATTCCGGCGCGACGACGCCATAGCCGACGAAGACAACATCGGAGTTCTCGACCTTCGTCGAGTCGCGGTTGTGTCGCGAGTTGGCGATGTAGTCGTCGGGATAGCGCAGCGACACGGTTTTTCCACGCGCGCTGAACGACGCCGTCGGATGCGCCTTGTATCCGATCAGATCCACCTTCTGGATGTAGCTGCCGTCGGGATTCCCGGGCTTGAGGCCCAGCTTCTGGAACTGCTGCGTGAGGTATGCGACGGCCTTTTCCTCGCCGGGAGTACCAGGCGCGCGTCCCTCCATGGAGTCGGCCGCGAGATCCTTGATATGCTGCAGCAGCGACGCGGTATCGATCGATTGCGCGGCGGTGACCACGGCCGGCGACGTCGCGGTCGTATCAGTGAAGGCCGCCGGCGCCGATGATCCGGCTGCGGTGTTGGAGTTGCCTTTCTCGCCACAGGCGGCGAGGAGCAAGGCGGCGAGGAGCGCGCCCGAGAACCGATAAATGGATGACACGATGAATGGAGGGCTGAGGAGACGACTCGCTGCGGACCAGCCGGAAATCTTCGAGTTCTCACGACGTGCGGCAAGAGCCTAGGAACGCGATATTCCTGCCCATGACAAATCACCGATTTCTCCGATCGTGCTGGGTTCCGACGATTCTCGCCCTCGCGGCTTGCGGGCGCGACAATCGCCCAGCCAAGAGCGATACCATTGGCTACTCGTCGTATTCAGCGGGCGGCCGGAGACCGTGCGCGAGTGACAACGGCGGCCTCACGCTACCGCCCGGGTTCTGCGCCACGATTTTCGCGGACAGCATCGGCCACGCACGGCATATCGTCGTCGCGCCTAACGGGGACGTCTACGTCAACACCTGGAGCGGCCAGTATTTTGGCGGCGACAAGGGTCCCGAGGGCGGTTATCTCATCATGCTCCGCGATACGACGCACGACGGTCGCGCCGATGTCATAACCCGATTTGGCGCGAAGGCCGACAGCGGTGGCCACGGCGGCACGGGCATCGCGTTACACAGCGATGCACTCTACGCCGAGGAGAGTGCGACAATCGTTCGTTACGCCCTGCCGGAAGGCAGTGGGGTGCCGACGGCTGCGCCCGTCGTCATCGTCAAATTGTTGCCGCTCAACGGCGATCACCCGATGCATCCCTTCGCGATCGACTCGTCAGGCACGATGTACGTCGATCTCGGCTCGGCATCGAATTCGTGCCAGTTCACGAATCGTGTGCCCAACTCACCGGGTCACAATCCCTGTAACGAGCTCCGCACGCGCGGCGGCATCTGGGCATACGACGTCAACAAGACGAATCAGAATTTCTCTCCGGAGAATCGTTACGCGACGGGGATTCGCAACGCCGTCGGCATGGCGATCGATGGCGACGGCAAGCTCTGGTCGACGCAGCATGGGCGCGATCAGCTCTACGAGAACTGGTCGAAGCTCTATGCCAGCGAACAGGGACAGAATCTTCCCGCCGAAGAGCTATTGTTGATCGAGAAGGGAGCGGACTACGGCTGGCCGCGCTGCTACTTCGATGGTGATCAGCAGAAGCTCGTCCTCGCACCAGAGTACGGCGGCGACGGCGGCAAGATGGTGAGCGATTGCCGGGAAAAGCATGCGCCCGCCGCGTTTTTCCCGGCGCACTGGGCGCCGGACGGATTGTTGTTCTACACGGGCAACCAGTTTCCCGCACGATACCGCAATGGCGCGTTCATCGCCTTCCACGGGTCGTGGAATCGCGCGCCGGGGCCACAGGGCGGGTACCAGGTGGTCTTCCAACCGCTCTCGTCAGACAAGGCATCGGGGAATTACGAGTCGTTCGCGAATGGGTTCGCGGGTGGCGTCATGCAGCCCGACGCGGCCAAGCACCGACCGGTGGGGTTGGCACAGGGGCCGGATGGGGCCTTGTACATCACGGATGACAAAGCTGGGCGAGTCTGGCGCGTGGTGTACGTCGGCACCAACTAAGTGAGCGCCCGGGTTGTGGAGCGCGCAATTACGCAGCGCGCTTTGAATATTGCCTAACTGCGAGCGTAAACACGGCGGCCGCGAACACGGCCAGAATGAGAAAGGGCTGCTCGATCTCGCGGAGTGTTGCGCCCTTCACCAGTACCGCCCGCGAGATCGCCACGAAATGTCGCACCGGATTCAGCTCGGCGACGATCTGTACCCACTTCGGCATGCTGTCGATCGGCGTGAACAACCCGCTCATCAGCAGGTAGATCATCATGATGAAGAACGTCACGAACATCGCCTGCTGCTGCGTCTCGACGATCGTCGATATCCAGAGGCCGATGCCTAACGCGGCGATCAGGTAAACCGCCGAGACGGCGAAGAGGAGTACCGGGCTGCCCAGAATCGGCACACCAAAAACAAAACGGCCGAGGGCGAGTCCGCCCGCGAGCTCGAACATCCCGAGCACCCAGAACGGCAGGAGCTTGCCGGTAATGAATTGGCCGCGCGTGATCGGCGTGACGTTGAGTTGCTCCAGGGTGCCGAGCTCCTTCTCCCGAGCAATGTTCTGGGCGGTCAGCAGCGTCCCGATCAGTGTCACGAGCGCGACCAGAATTCCCGGAACCATGTAGTGCCGATAATCGAGCGTGGGGTTGTACCACGCCCGTGTGCGCACATCGAGCTGCGGCGTTCCGCGCCGGGGCGCTGCCTCGACGCCGATCGACGGCGACGCGCCAACGCCAATCTCTGGCGCAAGCTCCTCTGCATAGCGAGTGAGAATGCGCGAGGCGTAGAACTGCACGATCCCCGCCGCCATTCCCTTCTCCGCATTCACGACGAGCTGCACGGTTGCCGCATGATTGCGCACGAGCTCGCGCTCGAAATCGTGCGGAATCGTGAGCACCATCGTCACGTCGCCTGACAGTAGCCGCTCGTTCGCCAGCTCGGGACTCGGCGACGCGCCCACGATGCCGAAGTCGCCCGACGCGGCGAAGCGCGTGACGAGACCACGCGACGCGCTCGTATGGTCCTGGTCGACCACGTACAATGGGGTATCGCGAATCTCGAAGGTCGCCGCATTCGCGAGAATGAGGAGTTGAATGAAGGGGATGAGCAGGACCTGCGCGAGCGTCGCGCGATCGCGGACGACGTGCAAGACTTCCGTCCAGGCGAGTATCAACGCGCGACGCATCAGGCGAGCCGGATCTTGAACGACCGCGTCGCCGCCGCGACTAACAGCAGCGTCATGCCGAGCAGAATGAGCGTCTCGTGCCAGAGATACTCCAGCCCAACACCCTTCAGCATCACACCACGGGCGATCAACACGAACCATTTTGCGGGCACGACATTCGAGATGAGACGCAGCGGCCAGGGCATGCTCTCGATCGGGAAGATGAACCCCGAGAGCAGAATCGTGGGCAGCATCGTGCCGGCGAGAGCGCCGATCATCGCCACGCGCTGCGAGGATGTCCGCGACGAAATGAGAATGCCTAACGACAGCGACGTCAGAATGTACAGCAGGCCTTCGGCGAGGAGCAGCAAGAGACTTCCGCGCAACGGAACCGAGAAGATGAGGCGCGCCTCGGCGACGACGAGCAGCACGCTCACGAACCCGATGACGACGTACGCCAGTACCTTGCCGACGATGATCTCGAGCGGCTTGAGCGGCGACACGAGCAGAATCTCCATCGTCCCGGTCTCCTTCTCTCGCGTGAGCGAGATCGCCGTCATCAGCGCCGAGATGATCGTGAGGACGAAGGCGATCAGGCCGGGGACGAAGAGATTCGAGCTCGCGCGCGTCGGATTGAAGCGCATCCGCACTTCGGGGAAGATCTGCACGCCTCCGCTTCGCAGCGCGATGTCTCGTTGATAGCCCTGAATGACGCCGATGGCATAGCTCTCCATCGCGCTGCCACTGTTCGGCTCCGAGGCGTCGACGACCACCAGCACGCGCGCCGGGAGGCCACGCGCCAGACGATTGGCGAAATCAGCGTCGAAGACGACCGCCTCCTGGATGTCGCCCGCCGCGAACAGCCGATCCAACGGCCCCGCGCTCGGAAGGATCCTAACGAGCTCGAAGACATCACTCCCGGAGAAACGATTGCGAATCTCGAGCGTCGACGCATCGGGTGAGGGATCGACGATAGCCAGGCGAATCGCCCAGATGTCGGTCCTGATGGCATAGCCGAACAGAATGACCTGCACGATCGGCATGAAGATCACGACGAAGAGCGTGCGCCGGTCGCGCAGTATATGCAGCCATTCCTTCCGAAGCAGTCCGGCGAAGGCGCTCATCAGGCTGCCCCCGCAGCCGGCCGGGCGAGACGGACGAACAGCTCGTCGATCGAGTCGACACCATACTGCTGCTTGAGCTCGGCCGGTGTGCCTAACGCTCCGATGTGCCCGGCGACCATGATCGAGATCCGGTCGCAGTACTCGGCCTCGTCCATGTAGTGCGTCGTGACGAATACGGTAGTGCCGCGAGCCGCTGCTTCGTAAATGAGCTCCCAGAACTGTCGTCGCGTAATCGGATCGACGCCGCTCGTCGGCTCGTCGAGAAATACGATCGAGGGCTCGTGCAGGAGCGCGACCGAGAACGCGAGCTTCTGCCGCCAGCCTAACGGCAACCCGCGCACCTGCGTTCGTGCAGCTTTCTCGAGGCCGAGACGCGAGAGCATGCGCGTCGTCCGCTCGCGGACGGTCTCGCGCGAGAGATCGTAGATCCCGCCGTACAGCCTGATGTTCTCGGTAACCGTCAGGTCCTCGTACAGCGAGAACTTTTGGCTCATGTAGCCAATGCGGCGTTTGATCCATTCGCTTTCGGTGTAGACGTCGTGCCCGGCGACGCGCGCGGTGCCCGACGTTGGCGAGAGGAGCCCGGTCAGGATGCGGATCGCCGTCGTCTTCCCGGCTCCGTTTGCTCCGAGAAACCCGAACACTTCGCCAGTGGCGACATCGAACGTGATCTTGTCGACGGCCGTGAACGAGCCGAAGCGTCGAGTGAGGTCGCGCGCCTCGATCGCTTTGCCGTTAGACACGGCGCTCATGCGGCCCGCTCGGGCTCGCCCATGCGCGCCATGAACGTGTCCTCGATCGTCGGCGAAGCCGGCGCGACATCGACCTCGCCAAAGCCGCGCTGTCGGAGGTAGTCGCGAAGCTCCGCGCCGATCTGCTCCGTGGGTAGTGCCGTTCGCCGGTCGGTGTAGTGAAGCAGATCGCCGAAGGGAAACACCGTCGCCGCATTCGGGTACTCGCGCGTCGCGAGAAGCAGCGGATAGCGCTCGCCGCCCCGGACGGTGAATAAGGGGCGCCCGAAGGACGCGGCAATTCGCGCCGGGGCGTCGATGCCGAGGATGCGCCCACGCTGAATGAGTGCAACGCGCCCGCAGCGATCGGCTTCGTCCATGTAGGGCGTCGAGACGATGATCGTGAGCCCAGAGGCTTTCAGTCGATCGAGGAGCTCCCAGAACTCGCGCCGCGAGACCGCGTCGACGCCGGTCGTGGGTTCGTCGAGGAAGAGAATCTCCGGGCGATGTACGAGGGCGCAGCAGAGTGCGAGCTTCTGTTTCATGCCACCCGACAGCGCGCCGGCGCGCCGATCCTTGAAGGGCGCAAGCTGGTCGTAGATGGGCGCGATGAGATCATACTGCTCGGCGACGGTCGCTCCAAAGACCGACGCGAAGAAGCGCAGATTCTCTTCGACGGAGAGATCGGGGTATAACGAGAATCGCCCGGGCATGTAACCGACGCGACGACGGAGCTCCCAGATGTCCGTCGTGACGTCGCGTCCGAGCACGGTCGCCCGTCCCGCATCCGGCAATATCAGCGTTACGAGTATGCGAAACAGCGTCGTCTTCCCTGCACCGTCAGGACCGATGAAGCCAAAGAGCTCGCCGGTTTCGATGTCGAGCGTGACATCATCGAGAGCCGTCGTCGTATCGTAGCGCTTGACGATGCCCTGGATTTCGACGGCGCTTGGAGCGGATGGCATCGACTTCCTCGCTAGTTTCGCATACTCAAAAAGCGAACGTCGGCTGGCATGCCGATCTTGACGATGCCGCTCGGATTCGGCACGCGCACCTTCACGGCGTAGACGAGATCCTTGCGCTCGTCGCGCGTCTGGATGGGTGTCGGCGTGAACTCGGCTTGCGGCGACACCCAACTCACCGTCCCCGCGAGCGTGCGACGCGCCTTGCCGCCCGTATCGATCGACACGTTTGCTGGCGCGCCCAGCCTGACGCGTGCAAGTTGCGTCTCGGTCACATACGCACGAAGGATCATCGAATCGAGATTCGCGATTTTATACAGCGGCTGGCCGGGCTGGACGAACTCGCCGCGATCGGTGTAGCGCGCGAGCACGGTGCCGGCAACCGGGCTCGTTATGCGGCTCTTGGAGAGCTGCTGGCTGATTTGCGCCAAGCGTGCGTCCGTCGATTTCACGTCCTCACCGACGCTGCGTTGCTGTGCCTCGGCACCCTGGATCTGTTCGCCGAGCACCTTGTAGTCGCGCTCCGCCTGATCGAGTTGTTGCGCCGTCGCTGCCTGATCGGCGAAGAGTCGTTTCATGCGTTCATAATTCCGGCCGGCGATCTCGTACTGAACGCGGAGCGCGTCGAGCTGCTGCCCCACCTCGGTGACGTGCGAGGCGCCGGCGCTCCGTTGTGCCGACAGCTGTCGCTGCTGCAACGCGAGTTGCGTCGTATCGATGACCGCGACGAGTTGGCCGTGCGTCAACATCTGTCCTTCGTCGGCCTGGAACCAGAGGAGCTGACCACTCGTCTCGGCGGAGACGACGACCTCCGTCGTCTCGAAATTACCGTAGGCGTCGGGCTGATTCTTGTCGCGACACGACGCGAGTATAACGAGCACGCCGAGCATCGGGACCAAGCGCGGAACGCGGGCGAGTGGCATCAGCGAAGCTCCAGTCCGACCGTGGTGAGATAGCGGGCGCGAGCCTGCGCGAGCTCCACTTCGTGGCTGATGCGCGTCAGACGCGCCCCGAGCACGTCGTTGCGCCGATCGACATACTCGGCGGCCGTGACGACGGCTTCGGCGTACCGGTGCTGCGTTTCGCGCTCGATGCGCTCGCGCAGCGCGATGATCGTGTCATCGGTGCGCAGCGCAGCCGTTAGGCGATCGATGTCGGCAAGCTGCCGCGCGACGGCGCGCTGCGTCGCGGCGGTGAAGGCCTCCTCGTCGCTGGCGACGATCTGCTGCTGGACCTCGAGCACCTCGCGGTCGCGCGCGTTGCTTCCCCACGTCCACGGAGCCCATTGAACGCGCACGCCGGCCAACCAGTAGCTGTTGAAATCAGTCGCGAGGAAGTTCAGGCCTGGCTTTCCGTAGCCAAGACGGCCGTAGGCCGAGAGCTGCGGCCGAGTCTGCGCCCCAATGACGCGCTCTTGTGCGGCGAGTTGGTCGCGTGTCCGCGCGAACTCTGCGTATTCCGGTCTCGCGCGGGGCGACGTGACGCGCGTGCTCGCCACGGCGGCCGCGAGGTCCGGCAGGAGAATGGTATCATTCACTCCGATGGCGCGACCGGTGAGCGAGGACAGAATGGCGAGCGAAGCGCGGCGCGTCGTCGCGAGATCCTCCCGATCCTGCCTTCGACGAAGCAATTCCGCTTCGATCGTCGCCGGTTCGCTCGGGAGTGCGGTGCCCTCGCGCACGCGTGACTGCGCGACGCGAAGCTGTGCCTCGAGATCCGAGATGACTGTCGTCAACTCGTCGGCGCGCGCGTCGGCGAGTGCCGCGGAAAAGAACGCGTCGTTCACGTCGCTCCGAAGCGCGTAGACGGTGGTCCGCACGCGCGCCTCGGTCACCGCGAGCCCCGCTCGCTCCGCGTCCGCGCGCGGAGCGAGCGAAGGGTCGTAGAGCCGTTGCTGGGCGATAAGGTGCGCGTCGTAGGTATCGTGCGGAATGCCTGGAAAGAGCACGTTAGGCACGTTGAACGGCAGTGCGACGACGACGGACTGATATTGTCCGTCGCCTTCGCCGCTGAGCGCGGGCAGCCGGTCGGCGCCGATGGTGCGCAGGCGGAGTGCGGTTGCCTGGCGCTGCAATGAGAGTTGGCGTTCTCGCGGATCGAGGCTGGCGGCGGCATCCTGCAGCTCGCCGAGTCGCAGCGTGTCACGGCGCTCGGCCGCCTGCGCGCGCAGCGCGTGGGATGCGAATGCGACCACGACGAGAGCAACGCCAATCGTGCGATCGTTCATGGCCGGAGCCCCTGGAGGAAGAACACCGGAAGATCCCGCTTGCGTCGAGCGATGAGCTCCGCGAAGGCTGCGTCATTGAGTTGCAGCACGGCCTGGATCATCGGACGCGCGGCGAAGGGAAAGACGCAGAGCGAGAGGAGGTTGAGAATGAACTGGTCGGGCGCGATGGGGCGCATTTGTCCCTCTTGCGCCCGCTCGCGGATTTGCCTGGCGACGACCTCGAGAACGCGCGGCGCGAGATCCTCGATCGCGATCCCGGTGAGTGCGGCGATGAGCTGTTTCGCGCGGGCGGAATTGTGCGTGAGCTCGGAGATGATGTAGCCGGGGAGGTACGGGTGTCGCAGCAGAACATCGAGCTCGATCTCGATCACGCGTTCGACCTTGGTCTCGAGCTCGTCGTCGGAGGCAAGCGTCGCGATCACGGGCGGCAACAGGCGTGAGGCGGCGCGGGCGAAGACAGCCGCAGCGAGGCGTTCCTTGGTGCGGAAGTAGTAATGGAGAAGCGCTTTGTTGACGCCGGCTTCGTCGGCGATTTCCTGGGTACGGGCGCCGGCGCTGCCGCGCCGGAGAAAGACCCTGTGGGCGGCGTCGAGAATACGCTGTTCGGTCTGTGTGGAGCGCTGCTCCCGTGCCGCGGATGCCGCGGTGCGCGACGCGTGCGCCGCTCGCGACGAGCGCTCCCTGGCGCGTTTCTTAACCATTGGGTTTGACCGTTTGGTTAAATCCAATGCTAGGCGGTCTGGCTGGACTAGACAAGGGATAGGGACTAGAGAATAGGGGCTGAGGAAGTCGAAACGAGCGCTTCGTTCCGTATTCCCCTAGCCCCTAGGCTCCTAGCCCTAGCCCCCTAGCCCCTAAACGCTGGACCCTATTTGGTCGACACGTCCTCGCGGTACAGCGAGGCGAAGCGCTCCTTGAGCGCGGCGACCTTCGGCAAGTCGTACGTGTAGATGTACGGACTGTCCTGATGCAGCATCGCGTAATGCTGGTGGTACGACTCGGCCGGATAGAACGCCTTGAGTGGTGCCACCTGCGTCACGATCGGCCGTGCGAAGACCTTCGCGTTTGCGAACTCCTCGATGTATGCGTCGATCACGTGACGCTGATCATCGGTGCGATAGAAGATCGCCGAGCGATATTGCGTCCCGACATCGGGACCTTGGCGATTCTTTTCCGTGGGATCGTGCGCGACGGAAAAGAAAATCTGCAACAGCTGACCTAACGACACCTGCGACGGATCGAACACGACCTCGACCGATTCCGCATGACCCGTCGCACCCGAGCTCACGTCTTCGTACGAAGGCGAGACCACTGTTCCACCGGCGTATCCCGACACCGCGCTCTTCACGCCGCGGACATGCTCGTAAACGGCCTGGACACCCCAGAAGCATCCGCCGGCGAAGACGACCGTGTCGTCGCGCGCCGACGCGAGCGGCCTGGTACCCACCGCCGGCTCAGGAAGACTAACGCCCGTCCGGACATCACTCGCCCGCGAGCCGAACAGCAGCGCGCCACCGACTAACGCGGCCGCGGCCGCCCCACTCCAAGTCATGCTTACCATAGCGAAATCCTCTTGCTATCGTCCTGTCTTGTAACCGCTTCATACCGCTAGGGGTTCCCCTGATCGAGGCGAATCCCGGCGCCGCGGCCACGCTTTTGCAACCGCATGGCCCAAAGTCTACTTGCGCGGCGGCCGACGGCTACTCGAAGCCGTACCGTCCGTTTACCCCTGTGTGCCAGCGAGGTACCAGCGATGCAGCTCTCGAGTTCACGGAACGACGGCGACCTTGGCAAGCTTCACCGCAGCGGCCAGCTGGCCGTCGCCGACGGCAATGGGCACCACCACTCCGTGCAATTCTACGAGAGCGACGACTTCCTGGTGCGGTCAGTGACCGACTACGTCGTGGCAGGCTTCGATGCCGAGGAGCCGGCCATGATCATCGCAACGCCGGAGCATTGTGAGGGTCTGACTACCACCCTCGCCGACCGTGGCGTCGACGTCGAGTGGAGCAAACGACGCGGGCTGCTCACGCTGCTGGACGCTCGCAAGACGCTCTCCTCGATCATGTCCGACGGCGCTCCAGACGAGACACTCTTCCGGAAGCAGATCGGACCGGCGCTCGAGAATGTTCGCCGCCGGCGCCGGAGCAGCACGGTACGAGCCTACGGCGAGATGGTGAACCTCCTCTGGTGCGACGGCAACGCGAGCGCGGCGCTCGCGCTCGAGGCGCTCTGGAACAAGCTGGCGGAGACACAGCGCTTCTCGCTGCTCTGTGGCTACTGCATGTCCCACTTCGACGATGCCGCCGACGCGGCGATGTTCTCCTCGCTTTGCGCGGAGCACACCCACGTCGTGCCGACGGAGCGATATGTCGAACGCGACGAGATGTCGCGGCTGATCGAGATTTCATGTCTCCAACAACGAGCGCAGGCTCTCGAGTGCGAGATCCGTCGGCGCAAGGTGCTCGAGACGACGCTGCGGTCGGCGCTCGACGAGCGCGAACGGCTCCTCGAGGCGGAGCGCACCGCGCGCTCTGACGCCGAAGCGGCGCGGCATCAGGCGGAGCACGCGAATCGCGCCAAGGCCGATTTTCTCGCCGTCATGAGTCACGAGTTGCGAACGCCGCTCAACGCGATCGCCGGATATGCAGAGTTGATGGAGCTCGGGATCGGGGGCGAGCTGTCCCATGGCCAACGCGACGCGCTCGAGCGCATTCAACGCAGCCAGCGTCACCTGCTCGGCTTGATTAACCAAGTACTAAACTATACGCGTCTCGAGGTGGGGACGGTGGAATTCGTCCTCTCGGATCTGCGCCTCGACTCGCTGCTCCGCGCCGCCGACGCGCTCGTGTATCCGCAGATGCAGGCGAAAGGGCTGCGCTACACCTATGCCGGTTGCGACCCCGATATCGTCGTGCGCGTTGACGGGGAGAAGCTGCAGCAGATCATGCTCAACCTGCTGACGAATGCGACGAAATTCACGGATCAGGGCGGCGAGATCACCGTCGACGCAGGGCTCGTGGGCAACGTTGCGCGCGTCTCGGTGCGCGACACGGGCATCGGGATTCCGGGCGACAAACTCGCGGCCATCTTCGATCCGTTCGTGCAGGTCGACGTGCCTTTCACGCGCACGCGCGATGGCGTCGGGCTCGGTCTTGCGATCAGCCGCGATCTGGCGCGCAAAATGGGCGGTGAGCTAGCCGTCGAGAGTACCGCCGGAGTCGGGTCGACATTCACGCTTACCCTGCCACTCGCGCGCTGACGCGTTCTGCGGCCGTCTCGATTGGCGCTCAGACCTTCAAATCCTTGTACCAGGCTCCGAAGGCGCGCTCGTAGAACGCCTTGCTGAAGAGCGTCCAGTCGCCTAACGACGGAGGCAGGCTGAACGCCGCGGCGGCATCGGCGGGAGTGAGGCCCTTGGCGTAACCCGCGCGCGCGGCGCGCTCCACCTCGTCGATCATCGCCGTGTAACGGTCGTACTGCGCGGTCTTGCCTAACGCGCCATGGCCGGGTACATAGATCGTATCGCTCGTGCGTCGAAGCGCGCGCACAGACTGCGAGAGCTGCGTCGGGATCGCGTCGACATAATTCGGGAACATGGCATTCCAGAAGAGATCTCCGCAGAAGACGATGCTCGGATCGTCGAGCTCGATCGAGACATCGCTCTCCGTGTGACCGCGCCGCGGCACGACGCGCACCACCCGTCCACCGAGGTCGAGCGTCGACGGCGTGTCGGCACCGATGAACACCGCCTGGTCGAGCGCGGCGACGCGCGCGGCATCAGCAGGCTGATTGCGCTCGACGACGAGATCGCGCGTCCGCTTGGTGGACCGCAGCTCCGGATGGTCGGAGCCGCCGAGGTACCCCGCGATGCCGTTCGCGTGATCGGCGTGATAATGGGTCAGTGCAACGTGTGTCGGCCACCGACCGGTGAGCTCGCGCGACTTCGTCGCCAACCACAGCGCGCCCTGCGGCTGATTGAAGCCTTCGATCGCGAGCACTGCATTCCGCCCGACGATCAAACCACCATTCGAGATCGTCGTGCGATCACCGCTCAACGGCGTCGAGATGAGCGCCCACACACCCTCGGCGACTCGTTCGAGATTGCCAAACGGCTCACGCGCAACAACGCTGCCTAACGGCGCAGCCCACGCACGTCGTGCGAACGCGGGCATCACACTTGCCGCCAGAGCCAGATGCGCGGCGCAGCTGCCCGACGAGAGCAAAAACTCTCTTCGAGAGATCGTCATAGGGTGTGGATGGAGTCGGTTCAGTATACGGTAGAAAGGCGAACCGATAAAGGCGTCGGCTGATTCCGCTCAGTGCGTCAATCCATACATCACGTAATTGACGCCGAGTTTGTACCCCTCGTTCGACTCCTCCACCGGGACCCAGCCCGTCGCCGAGAATTCCCAGAAGTTCGAGACGTCGGTGTTGAAATTGATGATCGCGAGCAAGCGCTGTTTGGGATCGTTGTTCTCGAAGATTCCGCGGAAGATCGGGCGACCGCGATCGTAGTACTGCGGCAACTGGTCGAACGACTCGATGTCGAAGAAGGAGTGAAAGATCGGGTGCGACGGGTCGAGGTCGACGAAGCGCGCGTCGGGAAGCACGCGATGCATCTGCATCTCGAAGTTGGCCCATCCGGCGCTTCGGAAATCGTCGCGGAAGTCGTCGAAGATGATGAACCCGCCCTTGAGGATGTACGCGCGGAGCGCCGCGGCCTCGTGGTCCGTCATGGTCCAGAAACCGGCTTCGGTCATGTACGCCACGGGGTACTTCATGAGCTCGGGGTCGTCGAAGGCGAGAGCGTTGCTCTGCGCAACGTGCGGCCTCAATGCGGTCACCTCGCGCATGATCCGCATCAGGTTTTCCTCGGCCAGATTGTACCCGTGCGCCCAGGCGGGAAGCCCGCGATAGTAGTAGCCGCCGGGTCCCGTCGTGTAGGTCAGCCGAGCGAAGGTGAATCGGCCGTCGTACTTGATGTTGTGTATATCGGGATCAGCGCGCCAGCCGGCTACGAACCGGCCGTTCGCCAGGGCGCGCGCGGGTGACGACGACGATGACAAGCCCGCAAGCGCGATCGCCGAGAGGAGCCGCAACGGCGTTCGCGCAAAGACGGATTGGCTGACGAGTCCCATGACCCCTCCCGCTTCGAGGCAAAGCTCAGCTGGTACCTTGTACCCGAAAGCTCGCAGCCGGCTGCCGGCGGGACCGTCAAGAAATGACAAAGACGAGCGCGTGACGCTTCACGCGAGGCGCGTCCCGCGCGAACTATGCAGGGTCGACATTTCGAGGTTTCGCATGTTCGAGTTGGGCCCAGAAAAGCTTTTGATGTTGCTACTGATCTGCCTGGTGATCTTCGGGGGCAAACGCATCCCGGAGATCGGCGCGGGGATCGGTAAGGGAATTCGCGAGTTCAAGCGCGGATTGAGTGATATCGGCGAGTCCGTGAGCCAGCCGCAGACGCAATCGCCTCCATCCGTCGAGACGACGACGTCGATCGAGCGACGAGAGGAGCCCAAACGGCTCGGCTAGAAGCACGCGACCGATAGAAGAGCGTAACTCACCCAGGCGGAGTCGTTAGGCGTGGCCCTTCGTTCGTCGCGTCGTGCAACGGGTGCGCCATACGACTGTCGCCGCCGACCGCAGGTTGCGCCCTTCCGGTTTCATCGTCTGCCGTGCATGGATTCCGGCTCTCTGAATTGCCCGGACTGCGGCGCGGCGGTGCCTGCGAGCTCGACCGAGTGCGCGTTCTGTCACGCCCGCCTGGCGACGATCGGCTGCCCCAAGTGCTTCGCGCTGGTTTTCGTCGGCAGCAAGCACTGCCCGCGCTGCGGCGGCGACGTCAGCCAGCCCGCCGATCGCGAGGCCGCGCCGCTTTCCTGTCCGCGACAATGCGGTGAAATGCGCGCAGTACGATTCGGCGGCGCCGACATGTACCTGTGCGCGACGTGCAATGGACTCTGGGTAGACGCCGAGACCCTACAGCGGATCGTGGCCGAGCACGTGAAGCCGGCGCCGATGATGGCTACCGGCATCGCGACGCCCCCCACGCCTCGCGCCAAGCTCGATACGGTGCGCTACGCACCGTGTCCGATCTGTAAGAACTTGATGAATCGCGTCAACTTCGCGCACGCGTCCGGCGTCATCGTCGACGTCTGCACGAATCACGGTACCTGGTTCGACGCCGACGAGCTGCGGCGCGTCCTCGACTTCATCAGCGCCGGCGGTCTCGAGTCGGCGCGTCAGCGCGAGCTCCGGCGAACCCCCGCCGTTTCGCCCATGCCGAGCATCGACGATCCGTGGAAGATCGTGCGTCCCGCGCTCGATGGCGAAGACGCAAAGGTAATCATCAGCGCGCTGGTGACGTTCGCGGGCCGGCGAAAGGCCTGACCGGGATCTCGTAGTCGCCGGCGCCGGCACCAGCCAGAGCGGTGCGATTTCTGCGTTAGAGTCCGCCATGCCGAGCCGCATCGAGGATTACGCGCTCATCGGGGACTGCGAGACCGCGGCGCTCGTATCGCGATCTGGATCGATCGACTGGCTGTGCTGGCCGCGCTTCGACTCGGGCGCGTGCTTCGCCGCGATGCTCGGCGGTCCCGAGCATGGCCGGTGGCAGATCGCGCCGCGCGATCCGAAGCCCAAAGTGACGCGTCGCTATCGTGAGCATACGCTCATCCTCGAGACCGACTTCGAGACGCCGGAGGGTGCGGTCACCGTCGTCGACTTCATGCCGCTCCGCGGCCATGCCTCGGATCTCGCGCGAATTGTCATCGGCCGGCGCGGGCGTGTCGAGATGCGCATGGAGCTCATTCTGCGCTTCTACTACGGCGCTTTCGTGCCGTGGGTCACGCGCCTCGACGACGGTTCGTTGCGCGCCATTGCCGGGCCAGACAGGGTCGTGCTCCAGACCCAGGTGCCCGTCCGCGGCGAGGGCCTAACGACTGTCGCCGACTTCGCGGTGAGCGAGGGCGATTTCGTTCCCTTCGTGTTGACGTATTCGCCGTCGCACCTGCCGCCGCATGAGCCGGTCAATCCGCGAAAGGCGCTGAAAGACACAGAAGAGTACTGGAAGGCGTGGTCGAGCAAGGGCACCTATCGCGGTGAGTGGCAAAGTGCCGTCAATCGCTCGCTGATCACGCTCAAGGCACTGACCTATCGGCCGACGGGGGGCATCGTTGCCGCGGCGACGACCTCCCTGCCCGAGCAACTCGGCGGCCAGCGAAACTGGGACTACCGTTACTGCTGGCTTCGCGATGCGACGTTCACGCTGCTCGCCCTGATGGATGCCGGTTACTTCGAGGAAGCCGCCGCGTGGCGGGACTGGCTGTTGCGCGCCGCTGCGGGCAGTCCGTCGCAGGTCCAGATCATGTATGGGCTCGGCGGCGAGCGCGTCCTCCGTGAGAACGTCATCGAATGGTTGCCCGGTTACGAGAGCGCTAAACCGGTGCGTATCGGGAATGCGGCTTATGGACAACTGCAGCTCGACGTCTACGGTGAGGTGATGGACGCCCTCTATCAAGGACGGCGCGGTGGACTCAGCCGAAGTCTCGAATCGTGGGGGCTACAGCGTGCACTCATCAAGCATCTGGCGACCGTCTGGCAACGTCCCGATCAGGGACTGTGGGAGGTGCGCGGTGGTCCCCAGCATTTCACATATTCGAAAGTCATGGCGTGGGTCGCCGTCGACCGCACGATCAAGAGCGCCGAGGAGTTTCGCAGCGATCATTTTGTGCAGCAGTGCCGCCGGCTGCGTCAGCAAATTCACGACGAGGTCTGCGAAAAGGGATTCGACCGTCAACTCGGTGTCTTCGTCCAGGCGTACGGCTCGAAACTGCTCGACGCGAGTGCGTTGCTGATTCCGGTCGTCGGCTTTCTCCCCGCTGACGATCCGCGCGTGCGGAGCACCGTCGAACAAATCGAGAAGCGGCTCGTCGTCGATGGGCTCGTCCTTCGGTACGACAGCGAAAAGACGGACGACGGACTACCCGGGGGCGAAGGCGCGTTCCTCGCGTGCAGCTTCTGGCTCGCCAACAACTATGTTCTCCTTGGCCGTCACGCTGACGCGCGCAAGCTGTTCGAACGTCTGCTGTCCTTGTCCAACGACGTCGGTCTCCTCTCCGAGGAGTACGATCCACGCGCGAAGCGGCTGGTCGGAAACTTCCCGCAGGCGTTTTCGCATGTCGCGGTTGTCGGCACCGCGTTCAATCTCGCCCGCACAGACAGGTTCGAGGAGCGGAAGCCGGTCCGCGAGCAACGTGAGCGCGTAGAGACGTAGCTTGTCATCCTGAGCGAAGCGCTGACGCTCCTCAGGATGAGCGAAGGGCCTTGGCCTGGTGCTTGCCCGGCACCGCTGCAATGGTCATCAAGGGATTTCACGTCGGTCGGCTGTTGAAGGAGGTCGGCAAGGCGATCTGGGCCGACAACATCCTCACGATCGCTGCGGCGGTCGCGTACAACTTCTTCTTCTCGATCTTTCCGCTGCTGCTCTTCGCCGCGCCGCTGCTCAGTCTCGTGGGCAACAAGCAGGTGCTCTTCGGCTGGATCCTGCAACAGTTGGCGACGACGGTGCCACCGGCGGCATACACGATGCTCGCGGGTGTCGCGCACGATGTGGTCTTCGCGCCGAGCGCGCCCGGTCTCGTCTCGATCGGCGCGCTGCTCACGGCGTACTCGGCATCGAACATCTTTGGTTCGTTGATGGGCGCGCTGAACATCGCATACCACGTGAAGAACGACCGGCGTCCCTGGTGGAAGCAGCGATTGATTCAGCTCGGCATGGTCGTCGTTGCCGGCGGTCTGCTTGCGATCGCGGCGGCGGTGATGATGGCGGGCCCGAACATCGTCGAGACCGTTGCGCGAGTCACGCGCCTGAGCGGCCTAACGAAGTGGGGCTGGATGATTGTGCAGTATCCGCTCGCGTTCACCTTTCTCGTCGTCGCGTTCTGGTTGATGTACTACATCCTGCCGGATTTTCCGCAGCACAAGCGACAGATCACGGTGGGCGCGATCATCGCGGCGGCGCTGTGGGTCATCGCGACGAGCCTCTTCCGACTGTACGTCGTTCATTTCACAACTTTCAACAAAGCCTACGGTACCATCGGCGGCGTGTTGTTGCTGCTGACGTGGATGTACTACTCGATGGTCGTGGTGTTGGCGGGCGGAGAGCTCAATGCGGAGCTCGCGAAAGGGACGGCCGAAGTGGCGCCTCAGCCCAAGACGGAGTACGACAAGCAAGTGGCGGCGGCACAAAGCGAGCGCGCTGCGCAGGATCGGCACGAGGAGAAGAAGAAGGAGCAGAAGGAAGTCCGCTCGGCGGCCAAGCGCGAACAGCTCGCGAAGGAATAGCTCGCGCCATTCCTAGGCGACGGTGCCGACGTCGCTCAGCGGCCCGACGTCGGCGTGAGCAACGTCGGGTCGCTGCACCAACCATTCGAGGACGGCGTCACGATCGGCGTCTGTCGCCTGCATGCCCTCTCCGGCCACGACGAGCGCCGACAAGCTGCCGGTGACGACGAGGGCGCGCGAGAATAGGAATTCCGACAGCCGCCGCGAAAAATCATCGGCGTCCGTGCCGGCGCGAAGCCGGACACGAATGAGGAAACCAAAAACCGGACAGGCGGGAGACACGGGGAAGCTAGATCATTCGGTGCTTGCACTCCTCAGATGACAGGAGCGGCTACGGTGCCCGCACTCGATCGAGCACGAAGTGTATCGCGTCGATCACGAGCTGCGGCTCCTCGTGCTGCGTATCGTGGCCGCTGTGCGTCGTCTCGATGTGAAGGCCATTCCGCGAACGCTGAAACCACTCGTCGTGCAGCGCTCGCCAGACAACGTGGCCTTCGGGCCGCCCATTCACGTACGGCGCCTTCGGATCTGCTTTCATGCTCGTGATCACGGCGATCGGTATGTCGGGGAGCGGCGTTAGGCCCTCGACGGCGCCCGCGGCCTGAATGCGAACGGTCTCGCGTGTCTCGGCCGCCTGCGCGCCGGGCGGCGTCGTCTTGAGAATCGAATCGAAGAATTGCCGGAACGCGGCGGGGTAGCTGCTGTCGATCATGCCCCAACGCTTCACCTGTTGCTCGTGAGTGCCTTCGACGATCACGAGGCCGGCGACATCCTTCGGATACCGCGACGTGTAGAGCCTAACGAGGATGCTGCCATACGAGCGACCGACCAACACGAACGGCGTCGGCAGGCGGAGCCGGGTGAGGAGCTCGTGCAGCTCCGTCACTTCCTGTCGCGCCGAGCGATCAGCGGGGCCCGTCTCGGACCGGCCGAAGCCGGCGCGCGAGTACGCGATGACCGTCGCGCTCTTAGCGATCGTTGGCCAGATCGGCGACCACGTGTCGAGCGAGTCTCCGAGGCCCGCCTCGAAGACGACGGCGGGCGTTCCGGAACCAGAGCGGAGCACGTCCAACCGGTAGCCGCCGATATCGACGAGCTGGTGAGTCTGCCCGTTCGCCAGCGCCGGTGCAATCGCAAACAACCACGGACTCAGACTGCGTTTGACTCTCATGGGACGTTTCTCAGCTCCCTGCTACTTGCAGATGAGACCGCGAAAACAACTAAGCGCCTACGTCTCGAACCAGCACCCGAATCTCGCCAAGGTACGCGGCTCCGACGACGCGAACGACCTGAGTAGCACTCTCGATCCCCGTCGGCTCGTGTGCCTGGTTGATTGCGTTGGCCATTAGGGCGAATACGTCGAACATGACGTTCACGCCCGGCGGTACGATCAACGTGACGCGCGAGCCATATGCGCGGGCATCGAGCGTGAATCCCTCGGGGATCGTATTTCCGCGAAGATCGATCTTGACCTCGCCGAGAAATGAGCGTACGCGCAAGAGTCGGGGAACGGCCCACCGTCCGACGCGCCGCACCTCACCCGCCATTGCAAGGATGCGCCGTTCATGGGGCACCTCGACGAGCGCGCTCGAGTCGTCCGCTCGCCCGGGGAAGCTTCCCGGGACTTTGCGAGGTTGTGAAGACGTCATGACCTTCCTACGCCGAAGATGTCGTCGCGGTACCACCGGCCCAAAGTTCGTTAGACGACATTGCCTACCAGATTCCAGGGACGAGCCGTCGAGTTCGCGCCATGTACGCCGTGTAGGGCGCTCCGAGCCGCTCGACCAGCGCGCGCTCTTCGACGCGAATCCGATAGACGAATAACGGCGGCGCGGCAAGCAGGACGATCACCAAGCTGCCCCAATGGGTGAGGCAGAGGGCAAAGCCGAGGTGCAGCAGCAGCGCCGCGGCGTATGACGGATGTCGCAGGAACCGATAGGCGCCGCGCTCGACCACCGGTTGGTCCGGCCGGACCGTTACGGCACCACGAAAGTCCGCGCCGAGCATCCGAAAACAATGTCGGCGGAGCAAGCTCGCGGCGACGAGAATGACAAGCCCGACAACGAACACGGTCGTGCGGTAATGCTGCATGGCGAGGCGCGGCAGGTAGAGGGCGACGACGATCACGACCAACATCTCGACGCGCTGACCCATGACGAGTGGCCCGAACGATGGGTCGCGCGCTGCTGCGTCCGTGTTTCGCTCTGCCCGTCGCGCCTCGCGAAGGATGCGAAACTCCGGCCAGAATGCCCAGAGAAAGACCAGCCAGAATACAAGGCCCAGGGGCCAGGTGAATGGAATGGGAGTTAGCATACGCTCAATGCTGCATCGACGAAACGTCCACCGAAGGTTGCGTCGACACCAAAGTACGTCGCGATGTCGAGCTTGACGAGGACACAGGTAGATTCCAAGGCACCTGGCCCTGGTACGTGGTACCCGGCACCGACATCCCGAAATCCGCGGCATGATCAATCGACGCGCCCTATTCGCCGTCTCCTGCGTGAGTCTCTTCACCTTCGGCATCGTCCTCACGACGCTCGGGGCGGTGCTGCCGTCGATCATCGAGCGCTTCGGCATCGACAAGACCGCTGCCGGGTCGCTGTTTCTGCTCAACACGTTCGGGATCGTCATCGGCTCGATCGTCTTTGGACCGATCGTCGACCGGAACGGCTACAAGGAGATGCTCGTCGTTTCGACGGCGCTCATTATTCTCGGCCTCGAGGCGATCGCGTTCGCGCCATCGATGAACTGGCTGCGGGCAGCAGTGCTGATGACGGGCTTTGGCGCCGGCATCATCAACGGCGGCGCCAATGCCCTCGTGGCCGACATCAGTGTCGACGGGCGGACCGCTGGCTTGAGCAAGCTCCACGTCTTCTTCGGCGCCGGCGCCGTCGGCGTGCCATTCGCGTTAGGCATCCTCCTCGGCAGATTCACATATTCTATATTGATCGCTGCCGTCGGCGCGCTCTGTGTCATTCCGCTCGTGATCACCGCTGTCCCGCACTTTCCGACGCCAAAGCAGGCGCAGGGATTCCCGATCGCGACGGCGAAGGCGCTGCTCCGCGATCCGGTGCTGCTGACATTTGGCGTCATGCTCTTTCTCGAGAGCGGGATGGAGATCACCGTCGGCGGCTGGACGGCGACCTTTTTCAAGGAAGAGCTGCTGATCAGCGATCAGCGCGCGCTGGTGTACCTCGCACTGTACTGGTCTGGCCTCATGGTTGGCCGAATAGCCCTGAGCGCAGTCGTCCGTCGCGTGACGGCGTCGAGAGTGCTCGCGGGTGGCATCACGATCGCCTTCATCGCCGCATGGATCGTCATCACGACGCACGATCCGTCATTCGCCGCGCTCGGGGTCTTTCTCCTTGGCCTGGGCTTCTCGGCCACGTTTCCGGTGGTGCTCGGCCTCATCGCGGATCGGCATGTCGCACTCTCTGGTACCGCTTTCAGCGTTGCGATGGTCATGGCGCTCACCGGCGGAATGCTGATGCCGTATTTGACGGGTGTGTTAGGCACGGCGTACGGACTGCGCGGCTCCTTCCTGATCGTTCCGGCCGCGCTGCTGGGGCTCGCGACACTGCTCGGCGTGGCGAGCTCACGCCTTGTCCGCCACCCTCGGCCAGCCGCGTAGGGCATCGAATTCATTAGGCGATTCTTGCGCATCGGCTTGCGAGTCCATAAGACTTAATTGTCTCAGGAAAGAGGCCGAGATGCGTAGTCGTGTAATTGTCGCAATCGTCGCTCTGGTCGTGCCCGCGGCGCTGAGCGCTCAGCGCATTCCCCTGCCCATTGGGCGACGGCCGGCGCGACCGGAGCCCCTGCCGCCGCAACCCGGACCCATCGCCAACGAGTTGGCCTATAAGCGCTGGCGGATTTCGGTCGAGAGCTACCCGATCGTCAGCTATTTCCAGGCATCGGGCTTTCCATCATGGACAACGCTCGGCATGGGAAGTCGCGCCGATTACATGGTCAATCGGTATGTCTCGGCGACGCTGGACATGACGTCTTCGTTCATCGGCGGCCCCAATATAGTGAACACCGTCGAGGTGGGTACGCGCGCCCATCCCGAATGGGCAGAGCACAAGATTTACCCGTATATCGATCTCCGCGTCGGATACATCGCGTCGTACAACCGGCGATTGGGCTCGATCGACAATAGCTACGCCGATCCGGTCGCCACGGGCAGCTACGGCGCGCCGTACAGCCATGGCTTCGGCGCGATCGGCGGCGGCGGACTGGAGTATGCGCTGACGCATTCGTGGTCGCTCACCACGGGCGCGTCGGTGGTGCAGAGCCGGATGACGCCACACGACCTGTCCAGTCCGGATCTCAATAGGCCATACTCCATGACGGCGATCCGGTACACTTTCGGCGTCCGCTTCAATCCGGTCACGGTGATCAGACAAGGTGGCGACGCACGCTGATGAGAGGATTCTCATAAATGGCCGGTAGCTTTTGCTACCGGCCGTTTTCTTTTGGCGCACTGTATCGTCCTCGAGCGGGCCCTGTTCTTGCGACCGGGCACTCGTTTGGCGAGGTTACGATGTTCCGAATGTCCACTCGGAGCTCCCCCATGCGTGCTGCCATTGCGATGTTCTCACTTGTGTTGCCCGCGGTATTGAGCGCGCAGCGCATCGCCGTTCCCCTGCCAGTGACGACGCCTCGGCCGGCGCGCCCGGCGCCGCTCCCACCGCAGCCGACGCCCATTGCGCAGGACCTCGCGTACAGGCGACTCCGGCTATCGGTAGAGAGTTATCCGATGGTGAGCAGTTTCAGCGCGCCGGGCTATGCTAGCGACGGCCGCTTCGCGAGCTGGAGGAGCTTCGGCACCGGCACTCGAGCGGACTACCGCCTAACGCGCTACCTGTCCGCAACTCTGGACATGACATCGTCCTTTCTTGGAGGCCCCGCATTGGTGGAAACGGCCGAAGTCGGTACGCGGGTTGGCCGTCCGCGCGAGGGAGGTCGATTCTATCCCTTTGCGGATCTGCGCGCCGGCTACATCGCCGCCTTCACCAAAAATGCGGGGTCGATCGTGGGCGTTTATGGCGGCCCGACTCCCCAGGGCTCGTACGTGGCGAGCTATAGCCATGGGATCGGAGGCATCGGTGGCGCGGGATTCGAGTACGCCTTCACGCGAATGTTGTCGCTGACCACGGAGCTCTCGGTAATGCAGAGTGGGATGCAGACGCACGCGTTCGAGGGTCCGATCATCACCGACCGCCACTTCGGGATGACGACGATTCGCTATACGCTCGGGTTGCGATTCAATCCCGTTCGATACGTCCGGACGCCGGGAGAGGATACTCGTTAGGCCGGAACGCTCTCCGCTTAAAGCACAAGGAACGTCTAGTGCCTGCGACGATCCGTCTGCAGGACGAAAACGCGGTCAGGCTCATCCCCCGTCGCGACGGGGAGTGTCAGCACGAGCGCATTCTGCGTTTGCGAAACATCCACAGGTTCGTCGGTCGCGAGCATCGACGCGCGGACGACGTGGGCACCGAAGCTCGGGAGCGAGAGTACTCGATCCGGCCAGCTCAGCACGTGGACGAATACCGAGTCACCGCGCTGCGTCGTGACGCCCCATTCGCGTGGCGGAATCGGCCCGCCTCGCGTCCCATAGATCGAAGCTCCGTACCGCGAGAGCCAATCGCCTAACGCCTTCAAGCGCTCGGCGGCTTCGGGTTGGATTGTCCCATCGGGGCGTGGGCCGATGTTGAGCAGCAGGTTCGCGTCTCTCCCCGCAGCACGCACGAGATAGCCGATCAGCTCGCGCGGCGACTTCCAGCTCGTGTCGGTGATGTTGAACCCCCACGAACCGTTCATCGTCAACGACGTCTCGAGCGGCAGCGCGCCGATTTGCTTCGTGTTGAAGCCGGCGGTATTGGCGCCAGGCAGATCCTGCTCGAAGGTCTGCACATCTTCGCCGGGTAACGGCAGCTGATGATGATTCGGCACGATGAGCGCCGCCGGCTGGAGCGAATGGATCAACGCATAGGTTCGGTCCAGCCGCCAATTGGCGTCCGGCTTGTCCCACATGCCGTCGAACCAGATGCCGCCGATCGGACCGTAGTTCGTGAGCAGCTCGGTGAGCTGGCGATCCATGAAATCCAGATAGCGGTTCCAGTCACCGTTCTCCGGACGGCCCGTTGAAAGACCCGTGCGTCCGCGCGGCCAATAATCGGGGTGATGCCAGTCGAGTTGAGAATAGTAGAAAAAGAGCTTGATGCCCTGCCGGCGGCATTCCTCCGCCAGCTCCCTGAGCGGATCACGTGCGAACGGCGTCCAGTCGACGATGTTGTAGCGCGTCGCGTGCGTCGCGAACATCGCGAAGCCGTCGTGATGGCGACTCGTGATCGTGATGTACCGAGCGCCGGCGCGCTTCGCGATCGAGACCCACTCGTGCGCGTTGAACTTGACCGGATTGAAGGTCGACGCCAACCACTCGTATCGGTCGACGGTAATGCCGCGGTTCTGCATCACCCACTCGCCCTGGCCGAGGAGGCTGTACACACCCCAATGGATGAACATGCCGAATTTGGCATCGCGAAACCATGCGCGCGCCGCGGACCGCTCGGGAGGGATGTCGTTAGGTGCGACTTGCGCCCGCACGGTCGAGCGGGTGAGGACGAACAGCGCAACCGTGAGAAAGACGCGTTTTACGCTCGGCATGTCTCGAATGTCGTCAACGTGGTGCTATGCAAGCGCACTCGCAGGGGGCCCTGCATGCGTGATGAAGGCGCTCGCGTCGGCGGCCCGGCTCGGAAACGCGCTCGTGTACTGCTCGAGCCACCGGCGGACAAAATCGTCTGCGTCCGACGCACGCACCAGAGCGTAGACGCTGCCGCCGAACCCGGCGCCGAACGCCGAGGCGGCGACGGCTCCCGTCTCGCGCGCCATGCGCGCCAGGGCGATCGTCTCCGGGATCTGGTTCGAGAGTAATCGCGCCGCCCCTGCCTGCGACTCGTCGACAAGCGCACCGAGCCGATCGAGATCGCTCGTTGCGAGTGCGTCACCTGCCTCCTGAACGAGACGTGATTCGTTATTGAACTGCTCGACACGGTCGAGCACTTCGCGCCGGCTCCCCAACATCTCGCGGAAATCGGCGACGCCGCCCGGCGCCTCTTCCAGTGCGGCGCTGAGTGTTGCGGCGTGGCTGTGGGTTGCCTCCCGCCATACGTTGAGCGCCTGGGCGGCGAGCGCCGAAGCGCGGTTGTACCGCTCGAGGGCGCCACCCGCTTTGGCCGCCACAACACCGCTCGACACCACAGCCAACACGTGGTCGTTCGGCAACGGCACCATGCGGTCGCAGCGAACTGGCAGGTAGCTGTATTGCACGAGCGCGCCCGGCCGAGAACAGAGAATCGCCGTATGATCCTGACTTCCGCCCTGAGTCCCGACGCCGGCATCGCCAGCAAGCCTTCCATAGCCGGACCCGTTCTCGACGGCGCCCAGGTAACCGGCGAGCTCCTCGACGCCACGAATCGCAGCCTGATATTCCAGACGTGCTTCGAGATCGTTCGCATCGGAGAGCGCGAGGAAGGTCGCCACCATGAGTGCACTCGAGCTACTTAACCCTGCTGCGGAAGGCAAATCGCTCGCAAACGCGAGATCGACTCCACGACGCGTTCCGGGAAAGTTCCGCGCAACGCGACGACTTACCGTCAGCGGGTAGTTCGACCAGTGACCGCGCGGCGGCACGAGATCGGTATCGAGCTCGTGCTCGACGCTGTCGCCGGAATTCGCGTCGCGAAAGCGAAGTCGCCGATCGCTCGGCGCGGCGGCGACCGCGAAGCCACGCTCCACCGCGCAGACGAGGCTTGGACCGCCCGCGTAATCGGTGTGCTTGCCGAGGAACTCGATGCGACCGGGCACCCACCAGATGCGCGCGTCACGTGCTTCCGGCCCGAGGGCATCGAGCGCGCGATCGAACAGTGCTGCTTTCGACTCGAGCGCACCGCTGGTCAGGCCGATCGCGCCCAGTCGTAACGCAATTGCTTTGACAATTGAGCTCACAGCTTCGCGAGAAGCTTGCGTTGGTTCGCGAGAATCTGATCGAGTTTCTTTTGATTGTTGGCAATGCGATCGAGCTTCTTCTGATTCGCCTCGATACGTTTCTGATTCGCGAGGATTTTTCGCTGGTTGGCGAGAATCAGTTTCTGGTTCGCGACGGTCGCATCCTGGGCCATGACGTTCTCCTTTCAGTTCAGGGTAGTCTCGTTTATGAACTGCCTGGCCTAGAGGCGAACCGGAACGCCACGAAGCCGGGCGGTCACCTCCGGAATATCGCCGCGATGCGAGAGATCGAGCACCGCTGCTCTCACCGGAAGTGCGCGAAGGCGCATACCAAGGTGCTCGATCGCCCATTGTATCGCATTCGGAAGCTCAACCTCACTTCGTGCTGACGGCGCGACCCGCCGGCACGCTTCGAGAATTGCCGGCGTCAGAAGCCAGACATTCATGCTCACGGCGGCATCCGGACCAAAGGCGCGCTCCGTTTCCGCATCCGGCTTCTCGACGACTCGGCGTAAGTAGCCGTCATCGTCGACGTCGAGCAGTGCGTAACGCGCTATGCGCTCCGGGGGAATGTTGCCGTCGCGAATGAGGGCGTCGCGCTCGAAGGCAGGCAGCGCCGGCTCGCGTTCGGCGCGGAGCAGTCGCAACACCTCGGGTGGATAATAATTGTCGGCATTGAGGACGACAAACGCGTCCTCACCAATGAAGCCTGAAGCAGCGAGAAGGGCGTCGGCAGTGCCTAACGGCTTCTCCTGGATCGCGAAGTTCACTCGAACGCGGCTCGGCGGATTCTTCTCGTAATACTCGCGCACGACGCCGTGCTCCGGGCCGATGACGAGGCAGGCCTCGGTAAATCCCGCATCGGCGAGCGCGCTGAGGACGTAATCCAGAAAAGGCCGATCGATCGCGATCATCGCCTTGAGTCCGGTGTCGGCGACGGCGGCCTGCTCACGGCTCAGTTGCGCCCGGTCGTCGGCGACGCGCATTCGCGTGCCCAGGCCGCGGGCGAGGATGACGGCCTTGGTCGGTGCCGAGGACATCGCCTTCTCCGCGGTGCCGTCCGAGCGCGACCAGAGTCGCGGCAGGAGCCTAACGAGGTAGATGCCGCTTGCGACGAAGAGGACGATCCAGATCGCGCCCTGCGCCAACCGCCCGTACAACAAGCTCCCTGACCCAAAGAGTGCGGCGTACACGAAGGTGCAGCCGGCCACCCACGCAAGCAGCGATTGCGCGAGGGAATCGGGCGACGGCCCGAGGCCGCCGCGCTCGCGGACCTCGCGCCAGCCCGGGCCTGGTGGTCGCACGAGTGCGTAGAAGCGCTCAAGGGTCACCGCATCCGTCGGCTCGGTGAGGTACGTCGCCACAACCCAGCTCACGGTCGTGACGATAATCGTCACGAGGAGCACCGTGGTCGCATCGATCGTTGCACCGGCCTTCTGAGCCACGAAGAACGCAATGGACACGATGAACGAGCTCGCCATTGCGGCGATCTCGCTCCACGCATTGATCCGCCACCAGAACCAGCGAAGGAGATAGATCAATCCAGTTCCGGCACCAATCGACATGAGCAGATTGAAGCTCTGCTGCGCCGACGTGAGCACGAACGTCACGCCGGCGGCCGCCAGCATGAGCAAACCAGTAATGATTCGGCCGACGAACACGTAGTGCCGCTCGTCCGCGCTCGGCCGCACGAAGCGTCGATAGAAATCGTGGACGATGTACGACGTGCCCCAATTCAAGTGCGTCGACAGCGTCGAGACGTATGCGGCCAGCATCCCCGCGATCATCACACCGAGGAATCCCGTCGGCAGAAACTTGAGCATTGCCGAATACGCCATGTCGTGACCAATGAGATGACGATCGACGTACGGGAACGTGGCCGCGATATCTGAGAGGTTTGGGAAAACGATCATCGACGAGAGTGCGACGATGATCCACGGCCACGGACGCAACGCGTAGTGCATCACGGTGAAGAAGAGCGTACCAGACAACGCGTCGCGCTCGCTCTTGGCCGCCAGCATGCGCTGGGCGATGTAACTCCCTCCCCCTGGCTCGGCGCCGGGATACCAGACCGACCACCATTGCACGGTGAGCGGAATGACGAGCAGCGACGCGGTGAGCTTCCAGTCGCCGAAATCGGGAAGGACGTTGAGCGTCCGTTCCGGAATCTTGTGAAAGAGTCCGGTCAGGCCACCCACTTCGGGCTGCTTCACGGCAAAGTAGGCGGCGGCAAACGAGCCGGTCATCGCAACACCGAATTGAATCAGATCCGTCACCATCACGCCCCACAGTCCCGACGTCGCCGCAAAGGCGATGTTGAGTACTGTGCAAACGGCGAGCGTCTGCATCATTGGCCAGCCGAGGACCACGTTCGCGATCTTGACGGCGGCGAGGTTCACTGCCGCCATGATCATGCAATTGAAGAAGAGACCCAGATACAGCGCGCGGAAACCACGAACGAACGTTGCTGGCCGTCCGGAATAGCGGATTTCGTAAAATTCGAGATCGGTGAGCACGCGCGACCGGCGCCAGAGGCGCGCGTAGAAGAAAACCGTCGCCATTCCGGTGAGGAGAAACGCCCACCATGCCCAGTTGTTCGCGACGCCGCCCTCGCGGACAAAGTTCGTGACGAGATTCGGCGTGTCGGTACTGAAGGTCGTCGCGACCATCGACACGCCGATGAGCCACCATGGCGCCGCGCGCCCCGAGGTGAAGAACTCGGCGGTGCTCTTCCCAGCGCGACGGGCAAGCAGGATCGCCGGTGTGAACGACACGGCGATCGACACGAGGACAATCAGCCAGTCGACCCTGGTGGGCTTCATGCCGTCGGCTCGGCCTGGAGGGTCAACACTTCGAACGGCGCGAGGAGCACGTCGTGCTCGGTGCCGGCGCGCAACCGCACCGGCGCGCGGCCGCTGTCGCGGAACCACGGGCTGCGCGCGACATATTGACGAGCACCTTCCGGCGGCAGCTCGAACGCGTGCTCGACGTCGAGCCCGAAGCGCTGCTGCACGCCATTCGGGTTTCGCAATGTGATAATTCCGCGCCGCGGCGACCACGACGCCCAACCGTAGACCTGAAGCTGCTTCGGGTCGCCGCCTAACCAGTGCGTGTCGACGAGCGTCGCGGCGTTGCCGCGGGACCACTTTGCGGCCTCGGCGAGGAAGGCCCACTGCGTGTTCGCGAGCGTCGGCGTGACGTACATCTCCTGGAGCTGAGTCCCTGTGCCGAAGTAGGAGTGTACCTCGTCGACGAAGTCACGATACGGATCGGCCGCGAGCTTCTTCGCGTAGCGCGCGTACACGAGGCCGTGCAGCATCAGCGAATTCAGTGGATAGAGTGCGCCGCGCCTAACGACGTGCTCGTAGGTGTCGCCGTCGCGGTAGGTGATCCACTGCTGACGATCCGTGCCGACGCCCGCAAAGTCGTGGTCCTCGCCACCGCGCCAGATCGAATCGGCGTAGCGCAGCCAGAAGGGCGACGGATAGGTCCCCGTCGTCAGGTTGATGTAGATATCCGGCTTCTCGGTGCGCAGTGATTCGATGAGATGAATCGCGGCGTCGAAGTCGCTGTCGAACGTACTCCCCGGAAATGCCCTCGAGGCATTGCCGGTGCCATCGAACTTGAACTGATTGACGCCGAACTCGCGTATCATCCGAAAGCAGGTCTCGCGGAATCGCTCGTAGTACTTCGGCCCGGAGAGGGCGAAACCACCCTCGTTCGTCTCGAACCCCTGCTGCTGCGCGAACTCGAGGCGCTTCTTCTTGGGATCGCCGTATCCGCCCCAGGGTGACATCCAGATGCCGGGCCCCGCGCCGTACTCCGCGGCCGCTGTGCGCACGCGCTTGAATCCATCGGGGAAGCCGGCGTGGAAGCTCCAGAGCGTGTGCGGGTCATCCCAGCCGTCATCGAAGAGAAAGGAGTCGAGGACGACGCCGCGCTGCCTAACAAGTTGGTCACCGAAGGCCTGGATCGCGCCGATCGCCTCGGATTCCGAGTACTGCGAGAAATAGCCGATGTCGTACCAGGAGTTGTAATGCAGGAAGGTGCGGTACGGATGCGCACGCTCGCGTTCGACGTACTCGAGGAAGTCACGGCGCATCTGGCCCGGCCGTGTCGTCCCGATCACCGACGAAACAGTGAATGGCGACTCCGGGCGGAGCGGCAGCTCTCTCGCGAGGACGCAGCGAACCCGGTCGCCGTCGACCGTACTCTCGGAGAGAGGATGCTCCAAGCCGACGAACCATTGGCCGATCGCTACAGGACTTCCCTTCACGGTGCCGGTGACTTGCGCGCCGTGTGCGTGGAAATCGACGAGCGTGATTTCACGTACGGGGACGGGCGCTCCAAGCGCCCGGAAAGTGATTTCCTGTCGGACATACCGCGCACCATCTCGCAGCTCGGCGCGCCAGACCGCTCGCAATCGGCGATCGGGATCTTCGAGGCTGACCGTAAGGCGGTGTCCACTGACGCGCTCGGCGAATCGCGAGGCCTTCGGCGAGGGCACGAGCGTCTCCATTGAGGGTGCGCCGACAATTCGCATGCGGGTGGAGTCGAGTCTCGTCCCGTCGGCGAAAGCAAGAATGAAGAGCTGTTCGGGCAGCGTTAGGCGAACGTTCGCATCGCGATCAACGATGTCGCGCGGGCGCAAGGCCCCGCCGTCCGTGGTCCAGCTTGCGTCGATCGCGTCGTTCTCGATGGTGAGCGTGTCGCTCGGCGGGCGCAGGATGCCCTGTATGATTCGGCTCGTCGAGTCAGCTCCCGACAGGCCAAGACTTGCGCCAGCGAGCGCCGAACGCTCGACGAATTCTCGTCGCGTGATCTTGCCGCCGGAGTCCTGGGTCATCGTCGCGAAGAAGTTGGCGGGGAAACCGGCCGCCGGCCAGCCTACCAGCGTCAACGGATAGGTACGGGTACACTGAGTGCCGACACCCCGTTCTCATCGAAGCTCTCGACCGCGACCCAGTACGCCTGGCCAACGGTGAGGGCGCGCAAATCGAGGGTTGTGCCTTCATCGGCGAACCGCTGGTAGGTCTGGTACAGCTTCGACGGCGCAATGCCCCAGCGGATGTTGTAGCCGACCACGTCGGGAACAGCGTGCCAGGTGATGGTCGCGTCCCGTTCGTCGGCGGCGCGGCGCGCCGCTAGGCGTCCGGGCGTCGGCGGTTCAGGGCCGGTGCCGTTGCCGAATACGCGAATGTCGCTGATCGCCAGGTTCGCCGCGCCGACGTGGATGTGCTCGTAGCGGACAAATCGCGTGCGCGCTGGACTTGGCAGCTCGATGTACGCGTTCGGCCGGTCGCGTCGTTCCTTCGACAGGTCGGCCACCGTTCGCCAGTGCGCACCATCGCTCGAGATCTTCAGCCTGAACTGGGTGTAGACGGTCGAGTCGGTGCCGTAGAGTCCCGATTTATAATCTGCGTAGTTCACCTGGATCGCCTTCACGTCGAGCCGGCGTCCGAGATCGATCGTCAGCCATTCGCCCGGGCGATTCGTACGCGCGACCCAGAACGTGCGCGGATTCTCGTCCGTAACGGCGCTCGCCGGGAAGCTGTCGCGCGCCGAAGACGCCGTGACTCGGCTGCGATAAGACAGGAGCATCCAGCCCGTAAATAGCGCGTCGCTCCGCTGCCAACGACTCGTCGGCAGCCAGTGCGGAAAGTCGCCGAAGCGCGTATCGACGTAGAGCTGCCCATCAGCGTCGAAACCTGCCGGATGAAGGCCAATGCGGCGCTCGAAATTCCAATTCACGCCAATCCAGGGCGTGCCGGTGTTCCACCAGTTGCCGTAGACGTCCTGGAACGTGTTGCCGTGCCCAGCGCCCTGGACGAATCCGCCAGGCTTGTAGGCGATCGGATTGTAAGGTGCGTACGTGAACGGACCCGTTGGCTCGTCGGCGACGTAGGTGCCAGTTGAGTAGACGTTATACTCCGTGCCTGGGGCGCCGTACTGTAGATAATATCGCCCGCCGTGCTTCGTCATCCAGGCGCCTTCGATGAACGGCTTGATCGTCGTGTCGCGATGATCGCGGCCGAACCGCTCCCACCCGTGCTTTTCCGGAACGAGGCCAAAGAGCCAGTGCGGAGTGCCCTTGTACGCAAGCTGCTTGGTCTTGTCGAGCTCGATCACGTCCAGCGGGTAGACATTCGACGAGTTCCAGTAGAGAAACCAGCGGTCGGTGTCCTCGTCGTAGAAGAACTGCGGGTCCCAGGGCCCGGGCTGCACCGAGTCTGGTTTCGCGAACGTCGCCGCTTCGGTCTCGCGTGCCATCGGCAACCAGGGCAATAAGCGATTGTAAAACTCCACGCGTCCTGTCGCCGGTTGCGTGAGCATCAGAATCGGCAAGGGACGCGTCGTGGCCGGCAGGAGATAGATCGTATCGCGGACCGACAGAACCGCCGGCGCGACGACATCGGTGATCGGCCAGCGTGTCGGCGTGATGTGACGCCAGCTGCCGAGGTCGCGGGACGTCCAGTAGCCGTCGCCGAGCGTTTCGAAGAGGTAGTACGCGCCGCGCTGGACCACGATCACCGGGTCTGCACCGGAGCGATACGAGATTCCTTCGTTGTGCTGCTCGAAGTTGTACCGGTAATCGATGTCGATCGGGTTCGCGTACGTACGCTGCGGCGACTGCGCCGCGACGCGCACTGCAGCACACGCGGCCAGTCCCACGACAGTGAGACAAATACCTAACGACTTCAGATCTCCCCCCGCCGCGCGGCCTCCGCGATGAGATCGCCAGCGCGGAATCCCAGGGCCGCGATCGTTTCCGTGGGCTGTCCGCGTCCCGACGTGACGAAGCTGCTCCCATCGCACAGGAACAAATTCTTGACGTCGTGCGCGCGATGGCTACGATCGATCACGGAGGTCTTTGGGTCATCGCCCATACGGCACGTCCCGAGCAGGTGCACGCCGACGGTCTGCTCCTCTACCGGGGCTCCCCACTTCTGCACCGCACCCGCTGCCTCGAGCAGCTCGAGCGCGCGCTCGCGGAAGAATCCCATCGTCTTTACGTCGTCGGAGTGATCGCGGTAGGTGACGCGGAGCGCGGGCACGCCCCAGCCGTCCTTGAGCTGCGGATCGAGCTCGATGCCATTCGTCGGAACCGGGAGCGACGTGCTGTGTCCGAACACGTCCATGCGATGGCTGAAATTATGCCTAACGGCCCTGGCATACTCGGCGCCCCAGTGCTTGCCCTCATGCGGCACCGATGAGAATGCAGCGTCGATCGGACCGAGCGGCCCGAAGCGGCTGTCCATGCCACCGCCGCCGTAGAACCCCCGCTTGAGATCCGCCTCGTAGAAATCCCAGATCACGCGGCTTGGCTGCACGCTCTTCCACTCGTTGAGCTCGTGCTCGAAGATGCCGGTTGCGATGACGTTGCCGTTGAACATCAGGTGCTTGCCGACGTAACCGCTGGAGTTGGCGAGCCCGTTCGGAAAGAGATTCGACTTCGAGAGCAGCAGGAGTCGGGGCGTCTCGGCGCCATTGGCACTGACGACAACAGCCTTCGCGCGCTGTAGGTGCTCCTTTCCATCCTGATCGAAGTAGAGGACGCCGACGGCACGTCCTGCCTTGTCAGTTTCAATTTTACGAACGTAGGAGCTTGTGCGGATGTCGCAGTTTCCTGTCGCCTCGGCCTCGCGAACGACTGTCGCGAGCGCGCTCGATTTGGCCCCATACTCGCAGCCGTAGCCCTCGCAAAAGCCGCAATGCTGACAGGCTACGCGACCCCGATGCGGTCGCGAAATCACCGCCATCGGCGCTGGGAATGGATGCCAGCCAAGCTTGCGCGCCGCGCCCTCGAACAACACACCTGACGACTTCACCGGAAGTGGCGGGAGCGGTAACGGCGCCGAGCGCGGCGGCTCGAAGGGATTGGCACTGCTGTCGCCCGAGATTCCGAGCACCTGCTCGGCGCGCGTGTAGTACGGCTCCAGATCCCCGTAGGTGATTGGCCAATCGGCGAATCCAGTTCCGGCCATCGGCCCGAGCGCGCTGCGCTCCTTGAAGTCGATCTCACGGAAGCGCCAGAAGTTGGCTGTGAAATGCACCGAGCTGCCGCCGACGCAACGTCCGTAGATGACGTGCAGTCCCGTCTGCGCCTTCTCCTTCGATGTCTTACGGAAGGTCTGCGGGCTCTTCTTCGGATCGTTCGTCAACTCATTCAGCATGAAGTTTCCAAATTCGTCATGCCGGAAGTCCTTCTCCGTGAGATACGGCCCTTGCTCGAAAACGACGACCTTGTATCCCGCGCGGGCGAGGGTCCACGCAATCGATCCACCCGCAAAGCCGGACCCGACGATCACGAAGTCGACGTCGGTCTCGGGCGCATAACGAGCGGCGGACGTACTCCCCGCCTGCATGAAGGTGGGCGCGAGGGCCGACGGCGTGGCTGGTGCGTTGGAGACGTCTGGCGTGTCGCGATCGTAGTAGCCGAAGGGCGGCGCGAATGCCCCGTGATGCTCGAGCCCGATGAGCTTCCAGCCGCTTTCGTCAGAGTTCCCACCGTACTTCGGGTCGGCGAAGCATGCGACGACCGTGTGCGCGCTCAGCATGCCGAAGAACGGCGTCTTTTCCGTTGCCGTGAGCACCTTGTCCTGCTGCGACTCGTCGAGGGAGGCGAAACCCGCGGAGCGCGGGTAGAGCTTCTTCGTCGTCGCCTCAAGCGACTTGATGCCGTCGAGATATGGCTTGCGAGCCTCGACCATCGCTTGCTGCAGCGCGAGGTCGATGAACTGCGGCGCGTGCATCGCACCCGCGTTCGGCTGATCGTCGACGGCCGGGAAGATCCGATTCGCCGCGGCTTCAATCACAGCCAATTGCGCCGGAGTGAAAAAGCCCGGCGGGGGCGAGGCGCTCGTTGCCTGACGATAGACCGCAAGTAGTGCGCGGGTGCTCGCTCCAAGCAGGAACGGAGCCAATGCTGCCGATGACGAGGTGAGCAGAAACAGACGCCGAGAGACGAGATCAGAATCCATGGTCATGGAGCTCCCGTGTTGCTGACGAACGCCAACCGCCTGCCATCAGGGGACCACGACGGCACGTTGATCGTTCCCTGCCCTCCGTACACGTATGCGATCACCCGCGACGCACCGCCATCGATCGGCATCAATCGCAGAAGCACGTGCTTGTAGAAAGGATGATCCTCCGCGGCGACATCCGGCAGAAAGGAGACGTACGCGATCCACTTCCCGTCGGGTGAAATGTGTGGGAACCAGTTGTTGAAGTCGTCGTTCGTGATTTGTTGCTGCGCGCTGCCGTCCGGGCGCATGCGCCAGATCTGCATGCGGCCCGTGCGCGAGGAGTTGAAATAGATGTACGCGCCGTCGGGCGTGAACTCGGGGCCGTCGTCGAGACCGGGGGCAGACGTTAGGCGTATCTCGTCGCCGCCGGCGCTGGGGATCTTGTATACGTCAAACTCCTTGTCGCGCTGGCCGGTGAAGACGAGCCAGCGCCCGTCAGGGGACCAGCCGTGCAGGTAAGACGGACCCTTCGCGGTAATCCGCTTCGGGATACCACCAGTCGTCGGCACGGTGTACACGATCGATGCACCACTGTCTTCGGCCGCGTGATGACTGATCGCCAGCATTTGGCCGTCGAAGGAGAGCACGTGATCGTTGTTGTTCCGTGTCGCGAAGCCGGTGTTGATCACGTGCGGCTGTCGCGTCGCCAGGTCGAACCGATAGAGCCGGCCTTCCTGCGCGTAGATGAGCGCCTTGCCGTCGTGCGTCCAATTGGGCGCCTGGAATGAGCCGTCGTAGTGATGCACGATCGTCGCATTACCAGTCGTTAGGTCGAGGACCTCGAGGTTGCTCGCGAGGTAATCGCGGTAGGGAACGAGAGTCGGTGGTGCCGGGATTGTGATGCGCACGTTGGTGAACGCGGCTCGCTCGACGACCGTGTCGTTGTGCGCGCACACGAACAGCCCCACGTACAGGGTGTCGGGCAAGGTGACGCCAGTGAGCTGTTCGGTTGTCAGCGTGTCGCCGAAACGTCCGACGGACATGAGATAGACGCCGTCGCGTCGCTCGAGCTGAATGACGGCGTCGGCATTCGGCAGGCTGTCGGCCGATTTTAGCTCCTCGGTAACGCCGCCATCGGTACGCCGAAACTGGAGCGACATCAGACCATCACCATGCATCGCGGCCGTGACGTGCGGTGCATTCGGCGCGAGCGATGGCCGGATCGTCCAACCGATCTTCCGATGCGCCTCGACGCCCGTACTCACAAAGCGCGTGCGAGTGGAGAGGATAAAATTTCCGCTGAGCCGCTTCCAGACGAAATGAAAGTCGTCGCGGTCGTTCCACATGTTCTGACCCGAGCCGGCAATGGCGTACGCCTGCGTGCGCGAGTCGTAGGACGCGGAGCCGCGGCGCGCGCGTCCTACGTCAGACTGCGAGTCGAAGATGCCAATCGCGTTCGATGAGGGGCCGGTCACTCGACTCGTAGGGCGCGCATGGGACAGCGACGCGACAACGACGATGCCCGTTAGGCAACGGTGGACGGTCGAGGAGCTGCGCCCGCCTCCGAACCCGCGTCGTGTCGGCATGGACTCGCTCACTGAAAGCGGCCCAATGATGTCCTCGAAACGCGCCGCCCGCCAGCGGGCGGCGACACCTCAGCGGCCTATGGTCCGCGGATAGACCCTGATCCAATGCGTTCGCACAAGCGGTTGTTCCCGCTGGCCGTTGTGGCTGGAGATGATCACGTTCGATGGCTCGAGCGGCATGTGGCAGTCGACGCATCGTCCAACGAGGGCGTTGCCGCGCTCCGGGTAGAGGCCGCAGCTCTGGACGGTGTGGCAGCTGAGGCAACGCCCCGAAAGGGATGCGACGTCGCGCTGGGTCTCATGCACGTTGTGGCAGGTGGCGCAGGTCATCTGCGACTTCTGGAAGCAACGGCTCCGGATGAGCAGCTCGAGCTGATTGCCGTGAACGTCGGGCGTGCCGCCGAATGTCGGCATGGGCAGATCGAGGTGTTGCTCGAGTCGTTGCCCGGGCAGGAAAGAGAACGCCGGCGTCTTGAGCGTTCCAAGTCCGGCGTGGCACAGGGCGCAGGCGTCCAGCCGCTGGCCGCGAGAAAAGCGCGCCGGATTGATGATCGCGGACGACAGCACCGCCGTCGGCACGACACGCAGTGGCGAACGCTCGCGCGCCGCGTGCATTCGGCCCGCGCCGTGACAGGTCTCGCAGCCGATGCCCAGCATCGTGCTCGTTAGGCGATAGCGATTCGTGCGTCGCGCATCGGCGACCGGCTCGAGTCGCGTCGCGTGGCACTCCACGCAGCGCGGCGCGATGGGCCGATCGAAGTTGGCCACGCCATCTCGATATCCCGGGCTGTTGATCCAGCCGATCCCGCGCCAGGACGAGACGGGAAGCTGATACAGCTGGTCGCCCTGCCAGTAGAGGTACGACTGCCCTTTGCGCACGCCGGTGACGATGTCGATGCGCGCCGTCTGGCTCGTGGTATCTGGCGCGCGCCCTGACACGGCGGTCTCGTAGTAGCCGCGCGCCATCGAATCCATGCGGTAGTGCAATTGCGGATTCGCGGTCTGGAGCACGTTCTCGCCGGCGCTGAAGCTGCCCTCGATCGCGGCCCGCGACGGAAGCTGTGAGGTCAGACGATGCGCGGTTTCCTCGAAGCTCGCCTTCTCGCGATGGCAGGAGAGACAGGTCGCATCGCCGACAGCGTTCGACGCGCGAACCGGTGGCGGTCGATACCGCCGCGCGAACACGACGGCTGCGCAGACAGCGACGAGGATCAGGGAGACGACGGCCGCGCTGCGGCAGCGGTGCTTCATCGAGGCGTGCGGGCATGGGCGCGGTCGGACGTTGCGAGGTGTGCGCGCCTCACAGCGGCCTCGCAGTCGTCATCGAGAGCTTCGGCGCTCACGAGCATGAACTCTTTGTCCGAGATCGGCAACCAGGCTGCCGTTTGGACGACGCCACCGCAGGATCACGGCGGCCGCCTCGGCGAAAACGACACCGCCCAGAATACTCGGGTCGAATAGAAAAAGTCTCTCCGCGAGCCAGCGCGTCCGGCCAATCGAAGGCACAAGAGCAGCGCCCTGGACTAGGCCACTCGAAATATCGCCGACGACCAGTATGATGGCGATGACGAGACCAAGTCGCGAACCGACGTCGGTCGCCTCGGTCGGCCTCGGATGCCCTCGAATGAGAATCCTCATTGTGGCCTCAAAATCCTGATCTCACGCCAGTGCCTAACGGGTAAGACGAATCCAATGCCCGCGCCGATCGCCGCTGATGTTGGCACACCATCGACCAACCCGATCCATGCGAATCCCTCGCCGAAACACTCCGGTCCCGTGCACGTGGCCTCCTCGTGAACGATCCACGCCGTGGCGGCAAGGAGGTACGCTCCCAATCCCACGAGCGCGCCGACTCTCGCGTGATCCCATCGCGACTTCCCGCTGTACGGCACCTCGAGCCGCGCCACGCTCGCCGTTGGTATGGCTACTCGTGCCAGCAGACGCATCGACGGTGGCTCGCTCATGCGCCGGAGAAAAACGGTGTCATCGCTGAGCGAATCGAGCCTCGCCTCGGCGGGCCAGGGTACACCGGCCGCCGGCGCGAGCACGCGCACTCTGTCGCCGCGTCGCAGGAGGTCGCCCGGCACCCGCCGGCTATCCGGTTCTGCACCCGCGACGATGGCGCGCGCAACAGCGGCTTGCAGCGGACCAACGTCCGGGAAGTAGCCGCGCGCGTCCGTTCCCAGGTTCTGACGATTGGTGAGCAGGACGATCGAGAGACCATATTTCGGCACGCCAAGCACGTACGTCCCCGTGAAGCCCGTATGGCTGAAGCTCCCAGGCGGCAACTCGTTAGGTGACATCCATCCCAGAAAGTTCTGATACCGATCACGGGTTAGAAAACGGTCGATGACCTCCGGCCGGATGTATTGCCGGCCATTCGCACGCCCATGCGCGAGCAATAGGTCGATCAGTACGCGTAACGCGCTGGCCGTCGAGAACAGGCCTGCGTCCCCAGCGACGCCGCCATTCGCGTACCACGAGTTGCCGTCGTCGGCCTCGCCGTTGAGCACATACTCACGCCACCCGTTCCACGCCGTTGGATCGCCGCGATAGCGATAGCCAAACGTGGAGTCGAACACCATGTGGTGCTCGTAGCCATTTCCCTGCTCCGTCGCCGCAAAGTCGGAGAAGCCGTGTTGCTTCGGCAGGAATGTCGTCGATCGCAGCCCAAGCGGTTGGTACAGTGCCTCGGCAACGTACCGATCCAGTGGCTGAGCCGTGACACGCTCGACGATGTAGCCGAGGAGCATGAATCCAAGGTCGCTGTAGTGGCGCGCCTCGCCGACGCCCCACTCGAGGGGCATCTGGCGGATGACATCATACGTCTGGTGCTCGTTGGACGCGTGATAGTAGAGCGGTTGCCATTGCACCAGGCCGGCCGAGTGCGTCAAGAGGTGCCTAACGGTGATGCTGTCGAGGTGCACGCCGCGGAAGTCGGGAAGATAGCGATAGACGGGCGCGTCGACGTCGATCCGGCCTTCGCTCGCGAGCATCATCACCGCCATCGTCGTCGCCATCACTTTCGTCACGGACGCGAGGTCGAAGAGCGTCGACGTGTGCATCGGCCTGGGATTCGGCAGGTGATGCCCTTCGAAGTCGTTCAACTGAGCCCAGCCGAAGGCCCCTTCGTGAACGAGTTGGCCATTGTGAGAGACGACGAGCACGGCGCCGGGAATCGTGTGGCCGACTGCAGCCTGGATCACGGAGTCGGCCGTCGCGATGCCGTGCGTGAGGCCCGTGTCTGGCCGAAGGAGTTGGGCGACGAGTCCGAGTGCGGCGAGGCAATTCATTGTCGTTATAGCCTACTAATCAGACAGGAGATTCGCCACGAGCTCATTCAGCGCGTTCACTGCGTCTTCGATAGTTGTCGTGGTCGTGTCGATGATCGGTATGTGCAATGCGTCAGCCTGGCCGCGGAGGTAGGCGGCCCAGGCATCCATGTTCGCGGTTGCGAGCTCGGGCTGGCCGCGTGCATCGCGCAGTCTGGCGTTGCGCGTCGAGTACTCGCAGTCCACGAGCACCGCTTGACCTCGCTCGACTCGATGACGCCGTAAAACTTCCTGGACGCTAGTCGGCCGAACTTGTGCATCGAGGACGGCCACGCGCACGCGGTC
Source organism: Gemmatimonadaceae bacterium (assembly GCA_036496605.1). Taxonomy (NCBI): domain Bacteria; kingdom Pseudomonadati; phylum Gemmatimonadota; class Gemmatimonadia; order Gemmatimonadales; family Gemmatimonadaceae; species Gemmatimonadaceae bacterium. Next base: position 182,943 of record DASXKV010000054.1, read on the forward strand.
CTCGTTGCGCGTTAGGCGCTCCAGCCACTCGTCCAACGCCCACTCCTGGAAGCCGAGTCCATCCCCGAATCGCGAGACGATCTCCTCGTTCGATGGCACTCCAATCGTGTCGAAGTAATAGCAGCCGACTCCCGACAGGCCGCGCCGCTCGAGATGCCTGACGAGGGTCGTCTTCCCCGCTCCGGACGCTCCGACAACGACGATCACGGCCGGCGCGCGTGGGGCGTGCACGCCCATTCAGGCAGTTTTCGCTCGGATCACGCGCAGACCGTAGACCGGCGCGACCCGACCATCGGCGGCCGCCTGGAAGCGCACCGTCACCTTGCTCTTTCCCTCGACGAGTGCCGGCGGAACGACGTACGTCTCGCTCCAGAAACTGGTCGCTGCTCGATTTGCTGCGTAGTGCGTGAGCGTCGAACCGTCGACCTCAATGTCGAAGTTTGCGAGCACCGGAAGCCCGAGGTCGTTGTGGTACGTCACGACGAGCGACTGCTCCGCGCCGGACTCCACCGGCACGTCGAAGGAGAACCAGCCGGGGCCTCCTCGTCCGCTCCGACCATTCGTGCGCGTCACCGTCCGATCCGCGGGCTCGCTGCGATAGCCGAATCTCTGTTCCGCCGCGGGATCGCCTGGCTGGACGAAGGCCACCGTCGCCTGCTCGAGACGACGCTCGTGCTCCGTCTCGGCGGCGCGTGCCGCGACGCGCGCGGCAAACTCCGACTCGGTGAGGATATCGTGGTAGATGCTGTACGTTCGTCCGTGCGTTCGATAGAAGGGCGCAAGCGCCCTGTCAATCGCCGCATCGTTAGGTTCGGCGATTGACCGACCGAGCTTCGCGATTCGAAAGTCGCCAACGTTCGTACCCGGCGTAACCCACTGATCCAGCGGTCGTCCACCGGTGACGAGCGCGCGCGGGGCCGGACGTGGTGTCTTGTCTCCACGCTCGCGTCGCGGTCCGAGATCGGCTGCCAGCACGAGCGGCCCCCACATGATCGCCGCCACCGACGAGTCGTCAGCTGTCGGTTCGAGTCGTAGCGATTTGGGAATCTTGAGGTCGATGGTGTCCCCTGCCTTCCAAGGGCGCTCGATCGTCACGTAGGAGCTGGGCGGCAGCTGTCCAGCGTCCAGCCCGAGGTCGCGCCCGCCCGCGCCGCCGGGCCGCAGACTCGCGAGCGTCGGCACGTCGACACGCTCCCCGTTGACGCGAATCACGAAGGCATCGCCAGCCCAGCCAGGACGACGCACCGCCAATGCGAACGGGCGCGCCGCGTGCCCCGTTAGGCGGATCGTCGTCTGATCACCGTCGGGGAAGGAGCTGTCCATGGCAACCTTCATCCCGTTCCGCAGTTCGGCCGTCGATGGCGCAAAGAGGTTCACCCACACGGTGTCGGGCGACTCGTAGTAGATCCCGTCGCCATGGAGGGCGTGATTCTCCATGCCCGTACCCATGCAACAGGTGAAGTCGTCGAACATTTCCTGATACTCCTGCTGTTCGGCGCGCCCGACGGGCACCATGTACGACATCCGCACGCCATCCGGGTCGAACGAAGCGAGCGCGTGGTTGAACAGCATGCGCTCGTGATAGTCGGCGTAGAATGCGTCCGGCCGCATCGCGAAGAGCTGGCGCGTGAGCTTGAGCATATTATAAACACAGCACGACTCGCAGGCTCGCCCATCGACGCGCCTGCTGAACTGGTCCGGATAACCGAAGTACTCGTCGAGCCCCTGACCACCCGTCGCGTACCTGTGGTGCTGCGCAACCCGATCCCAGAAGAACGAGGCAATCTCGAAATCTCTGGCGTCGCCGGCGTACTCGTAGCGCGCCGCCGCGCCGATGAGCTTGGGGATCTGGCAGTTGACGTGCTTGCCCGGAAGGTTGTCCTGATGACGGGCGAGCGCATCGGTGAACGCATGGTGCTCGAAGCGTCGCGAGAGCGCCAGCCAACGCTGATCGCCCGTATCCACGGCGAGATCGGCGAGCACTTCGTTCATCCCACCGTGCTCCGTGTTGAGCATGCGCGCAACCTGGGCGTCATCGAGCGGCGTGAGGACTCCGCGCGCCCACTCGGCGAATCGCGTCTCGACCTCGAGCGCCGTGTGATTGCCCGTGTGGCGATAGGCGTCGCGGAGTCCCGCGAACGTCTTGTGTAGCGTGTACCAGGGAGACCAGAGCCCGTTCAGGTCGAACGCGGCCGACTTGATCTCGCCATGCGAGAGCTTCGCGAAGGCTTCGCGTCCGCCCTCGAGCGCGCTCAGATAGCCATCGCGATTCTTTTTCTGCACCTCGGCCAGGTCGTGGACGAGATAGTCGGCGCGCTGCTTGAAGCGTGTGTCGCCGGTGGCGACGTACATCAAACTGACCGCCGAGAGATAGTGACCGGTGACGTGACCCGTGAGATTGCGCCCCGGGCCATCCCAGCCGCCATACGGCTTGGCTTTCGGCGTAAGGCCCGCATGGGTGCGGTAGAACGCCATCATTCGGTCGGGCTCGAGCTCGAGCAGGTACTTCATGTCGGCTTCCTGTGCACGCTTGAGCGGGCCACCGATGATTCTCACTTTGCTCAACGCCACGGGATGCGCGATGACGCGCTCGTTCGCCGGTGCCGGCGCCGCTCGAGGCGAGGCGCCCAACGCGGCGCGCGGATCCAGGGCCACGGCCGCCGCCGTTACAGCGGACGCTTGCAGGAAGCCACGTCGATCGGTATGTGTCATCGTCGCCTGCTCGATATGATCACGCGATATTGGCGCGCGATTTCGCCTTTGCGATGATCGCCGCCATCACGTCACGATATTTGGTGAACGTGTCGTCGACGACCTGCAACGTCGGAATCGCCGCTGGAGACAAGCCGAGCGTCTCCGTATTGAATCTGCTAAAGCCCCACTCATGTACGCCACTCGAGCCACGACCAGCTGCGGGCGCGCTGAGGTGCTGAAAGAAGCGCGAGTACTTGTGCCAGCGCACGCCATTGCCCGCATGGTACATCGGAATAAAGCCATGCAACGCGTCGTACGGCATTTCGCCGACGCAGGCGACCGACGGATACTTCGCTCTAAGATTCTCGACCAGGCGCCTCGTGCCCTCGTGCATGTCACCCGTCGTGCTATTGACGTGACCGCCGACGATGTCGAGAAAATAGGCATCGACGCCATACCGCTCGATCATCTCCGCGATGCGTCCCTCGAGATGATTCCGCCACGCATCGGCGCCAAGGTTCATGTAGGTGAGCCACGCGTCCTGATGCCGATCGTTGTTCCAGTCTACCCAATTGATGTTGTACTGATCGCCGTCGATTTTGTACGTCGCTCCACTGGCGATCGACGACCACACGGGCTGCTTCCGATTCGCAGCGTTCGTACCGAACATCGGCATCATCCTGAAGCCGAGCTTGCGGGCTTCCGAGATCAAGCGATGAAATCCCGTCTCTCCTCCCATGCGGGCGGGCACCGTGTAGTTCGGATAGTCCCAGTAATAGCGGCCGTCCCACGACGAGAGAAAAACAAGAACCCTCTCGGGTGCGATCTGCGTCGCCATCCACCGCAGGATCTCGAGCTGTCGCGCGTAATCGTTGAAGATGAAGCCGGTGTAGTGCATCCCGTGGAGCGTCGTGACGAGGGCCACTTGTCGGAGCCATGGCGGAACATCAGAACGCGTTTCCCACGCCGGCAATGCGAATGCCCGCTCGATCTGCTCCATGTGCACCGCGATCGCGCCGTCGAGCGACGTCGCTTGGCCGAGCCGCCATCCAGGTACTTCGACGCGTCGGTCGTCGCGCCACGCGTCGTGCTCGTAGACGGCTTCGACGCGAAAGGCGCGCTCCCCAGCCTGGAAATAGTAGCGTTTGGGCCGGACATGCGCGTCGAGCGCCGTTAGGTAGAGGAAGCGCTGATCGCCCGCCTGCACGACGGCGACGGGCGTAGACAGGCTCGTGTTCTCGAAGTTGTGAAGATCGCCGCCGCCGAAGGGATAGGCGCCGAGGATGTCTCCCTCTTTCGTGTCGACGAGCTGGCCGCCGCCGAGCGAGACGAGACCGCGGGGCACGTCGCGAATGACCGTGGTGACGGATTTGATTGGCCGCTCCATCTCGGCGCTGACATGCCACTCGATCGTTGTCCCCTTGCGAGTGAACGTCGCCGTCAATTTGCCGGGCGCGTGCTCCTGCCCGCCGGCCCAGACGAAGCCATCACACGTGAGCTGCAGAGCGTCTGCCGTGCCCGACGTACGCATACGCGAGCGGTCGAGGGCGTACGTGTTCTCGTCGCTGAAGACAAGAAAGCTGAATCTATGATCGCCGAAGACGACCGCGGGCTCCGGGAAGTCGAAGCTGAACTTCATCCACGTGCGGCCGCGCGCGGGAGTGAAGACGTCGCTCGTCGAGTAGAGCTCGACGATATCGCCGGGCGCGTGATGCGTCTCGACGGTGAGCGGTCGTGATGGCGTGGTACCGAGATCGAGGTCGATCGGTGCCATCGCGCCGACGCCAACGGCGCCGATAGCCTTGAGCCAATCACGGCGTGAGACGGACATGCCGCCACCATACGCCGCGTGGCATGTGAGCGCTAGGTGGGCGGCCATGAGCCTTCACGGCCCCCGCCTGTGACCAAGGTCTCGTGTTCGCTGAATGGACGTCGTACGTTAGATCATTCACCTCCTTCCTCGTTACGACATCATGCGCCTAACTGTTGTACTTGTAGCCCTCTCGCTGCCATTAGCGCTTTCTAATGTGTCGGCCCAGCGCGCCGCGCCCGTCGACGTCGTGATCGTCGGCGGACGCGTGCTCGACCCCGAGACCGGCCTCGACGCCATTCGCGCCGTCGGCATCAAGGCCGGGCGCATCGTGTCCGTCACCACGACCGTTCCCGCCGCGCGCGATACGGTCGATGCGAAAGGCCTCGTCGTCGCGCCCGGTTTCATCGACTTGCACTCTCACGGCCAGGATTCGATCAACTACAAGTTCATGGCGCACGACGGTGTAACAACGGCGCTCGAGCTGGAGCTCGGGACGTATCCCGTCGCGCCGTGGTACGCCGAGCGCGTCGGCAAGTCGCTCATCAACTTCGGAGTCTCCGCCAGCCATCCTGGAGCGCGGCGCGCGATGCTCGACCACGATTCGACGGCCGAAGGCGCGGACGTCATCGGCGCGACCGGCAACTTCGTGCATTCCCCGATCGAGCGCTCACGCCTCCCCGAGCTCGACCGCCGTCTCGATGGCGCCCTCAGCGAAGGCGCGTTAGGCATCGGCATGGGAATCAACTATACGCCGGCGGCGACGCGCGAGGAGATTCTCGGCGCGTTCGGAGTCGCCGCGCGTCACCACGCGCCGATCTTCGTCCACCTTCGCTCGGCGGGACTGATCGAGAACGCCGGCGGGATCGCGGGCGTCCAGGAGGTCATCGCCGACGCCGCGGCGACAGGCGCGCCGCTCCACGTCGTGCACGTCACGAGCATGGGCCTGAGCGCGACGCCCGCCCTGCTGCAACTCATCGATGGCGCCCGCGCGCGCGGGCTCGACGTCACGACGGAAGCGTATCCGTACACTGCCGGCGCGACGATGCTCCAGAGCGCGATCTTCGACCCCGGCTTCCAGGAGCGGATGGGGATCGACTACAGCAATATTCTCTGGCCCGCGACCGGCGAGCGCCTAACGGCCGAGACCTTCGCCAAGTATCGCCAGCAGGGCGGCCTCGCGGTGATCTTCATGATCCCAGACAGCGCCGCCGACCAGGCATATCGCGACCGCGACGTGATGGTCGCGAGCGACGGCGGTTTCCAGATTCAGAATGGCCAGCCGATCGGCCACCCGCGCAGCGCGGGCACGCACGCGCGCATCCTCGGCCGCTTCGTGCGTGAGCGAAATGTCATCTCGCTCATGGATGCGGTGCGGAAGATGACGCTGCTCCCTGCCAAGCGACTCGAGCACGTCGATCCGGAGATGAAGCACAAGGGCCGCCTGCAGGCCGGTGCAGACGCGGACATTGTCGTCTTCGATCCTGCAAGGGTGGTCGACCGCGCGACGTTCGAGAAGCCGGCGCAGTACTCGGACGGGATCATTGACGTACTGGTGAACGGGACGTTCGTCGTGCGCGGATCGAACCTCGTTCCAGGCGTCGCGCCGGGAAAACCGGCCAGGGGGCGTGTGGGCTCGTCACGCGTTGCCGGCGGCGGCGGACGCTAATTCCCGCGACGGCGCCCCGGCCGCTATTTCGGAAATGCTCAACAGTCATGAATAGCACGCGTGCTCCTCGTCACCGCCGAGAGCTCCCGTGCAGAATACATCAACACCATGAACACGGACACGGCCGGACAAAGCCGGACACGGCCGTGTCCGTGTCTCAGTCTTTTGTGGCTCGAGTGCGAACGAAGCCAGCCTCGCGGAGTACGGTTGCCGTGCGACGCAAGTCTCGGCTCCCATCGCCGATGTAATTACTCCGACCGAATCGCGATCAGCGGATCGATCCGCGTCGCCCGCCACGCAGGTACGAGACACGCCACGCCCGCGATGAGCATCAGGCTCGCGATCACGCCTGCGAGCACCAGCGGATCGCGCGGCGCCACGCCGAACAAGATCGACGACAGCACACCCGTCGTCGCCAGTGAAAGCAAGACTCCCGCGCCCGTCCCGATCCAGGCGAGCTTCATCCCCTGCCCAACGACGAGCCGGAGCACGCTCGTTAGGCGCGCGCCGAGCGCGACCCGCAACCCGATCTCGCGCGTGCGCTGCGCCACCGAATACGACACGACGCCATAGACGCCGATACTCGCCAGCACCAACGCCAGCACGCCGAAGACGGCCGAGAACGCGGACCCGAGCCGCGTGAACAGGAACGCCGGCCCGTTGCGGAGGTGATCCTCCATCGTGCGCACGTCGAAGACCGGTGCGGTCGCGTCCAGACCGGTGACGATCGCGCGCACCGGCGCGGCAAGCGACGTCGGCTGCTGCGTCGTGTGCACGAGCAGCGTCATGTCCGAGCGATACACCTGACCAAAGTGCTGGAAGACGTACGGCCGCGGCGTCTCACCCGGCAGGAGGTCCTGCATCCCTCGAACGACGCCGACGATCTCGACGATGGAACCGTTTGCGCTATCCAAATGAAGCCGCTTTCCCACGGCCGGCTCGCCCGGCCACAGCGTCTTCGCGAGCGCGTCGTTCACGATCACGACGCGCGGCGAATTCTCGTCGTCACGAGCGGCGAATGCGCGCCCGCTCAAGAACGGAATGCCCATCGCGGCGAAGTACTCGCTACTCACCACGTTGGTGAAATAACTGAATCCGTTCGCTGGCACGTTCACACTCGATGCGATCGGAAACACCGTGGCGACGTCGAGGTTGTACCCGAAGGGGACGAACTCCGCGATCCCGGCGGATCGCACGCCGGGGACCGCCGTCACTCGCCTAACGAGCTCGTCGTAGAACTGGCGGCCGCTCGTGTTGTCGTGCGTCTGCGGGCGAAGCGCCGTGGACATCATAAGTAAATGATCCGATCGGAATCCCAGGGTCATCCGGCTCGCATTGGCCGAGCTGCGCGCGAAGAGTCCAGCGGCGACGAGCACCACGACCGACACGGCGATCTGACCGACGACGAGCATCGACCGCAATCGCTGCTGCGCCCCGAGCGGCGAGTTCCCTCCACTCGACTTGAGCAGGTCGTTGAGATTGCGTCTGCGCGCGGCCGCCGCGGGCGCGATTCCCGTAATGAGAGCGGCCGCCAATGTCGCGACCCCGCTGAACAGAATTACTCGCCAATCGAGCTCGACGCCCCAGCGCATCGGGATGTCGGTCGCCAGGTGAATGGAGTTTAGTCCGCGCACCGCGGCGTACGCCACCCCAACCGCGCCAACTCCGCCGACGAACGCGAGCACGCAGCACTCGACCAGTATCTGGCGGACCAGCCGCCACTGACTCGCACCAATTGCAGCGCGAATCGCCAGCTCGCGACTCCTCACGACGACGCGTGCGAGCAGCAGACTCGCGACGTTTGCGCAGGCCACGAGCAAAACGAGAATCACCAACGTCATGAATACCGCCGCGAGTGCCGGCGTCAGGCTCGAGATCGCGATACTCGGCCGCGAATAACGCTCGGGCACGGCGACGACGGTTACGTTCTTGTTCGTCGCTGGATACGCACGCTCGAGGCGACGCGCGTCGAGACGCAACGCTTCGCTTGCGCGACTCAGCGAGACACCATGGCGTAGGAGGGCGAACACGCTCAAGCCGATCGATGCACGGTTGTCTAGATCGACGGTCGCGGGCCAGACCTGGTTGATGCAGACGACGCCGTCGATATCGACGAGTGGGCGAATTCCGTGAAATGCCGGCGGCATCACGCCGATAACCGTCACTGGATGCTCGTTGACGCGAACCACGCGGCCCACAACCGACGAGTCGCCGGCAAATCGCGCCTTCCACGCCTTGTACGTGAGCACGATCGTTGGATGCGACATGACGCCTTCGTCTTCACCGGCGAGGAAGGTTCGGCCGAGGTATGCCGGCAATCCGAGCACTCTGAAGTAGTTCGCCGTTGCCTCGTCGACCCACAGTCGCTCGGCGCCACGATCGGTGTTCAGCTCGATGATTCGCGTCGTGTAGATCGCGAGGTCGGCGAAGACCGCGGTGTCGGCGCGAAAGTCGCGAGCGTCCGCATATGAGAGATCGTGCGGCTGCGGGATGTCCTTGTCCGTTCGGCCGAGAACGACCAGCGCCGCGCCGTGGGCGCCGGGCAAGGGGCGAAACATGTATGTGTCGACGACGCTGTAGATCGCGCTCGTCACGCCGATGCCTAACGCGAATGTGAGACCGACGACGGCAACGAACCCCGGCGTCCGCGCCAGCGCGCGGCAGGCGACACGGACGTCTCGCGACAGGTCCGCCGCAAAACGCAGGCGCTGCGCGACGCTGGCATGATGCTCGTCCATCACGCGCAGGGTGACGCGCGTCCGTTCCACATCGCCGAATTCCCGGAGCGCCTGCGCCCGCGCCGCCGCTCGCTCCATTCCAAATCTGCTCAACTCCTCGGTGCGTGCGTCGATATGAAAGGCGAGTTCGTCATCCACGTCGGCAGCGACGTTCGGACGCCAGAATCGCAGATACCGATACCACTTCGCACTATCGGGCATGGCGCGCCTCACGACGGTTGGAGCGTGGCGTGAATGACTTTGGAGACCGCGGTCGAGTATTGATCCCAGACCGAGACCCGAACCTTGAGTTGCTGCCGGCCCTTCGTCGTGAGCCGATAGTACTTCGCGCGGCGCTTGTTCTCGGTGAGCGCCCAGTCGGCATCGATGAGATCGCGGTGCTCCATCCGGTGGAGTGCGGGATAGAGCGCGCTGTCGTCGATCTGCAGCACCTCGTCCGTTGTCGTGCGAATCCAGCGCGCGACGCCGAAGCCGTGCATCGGCCCCCATGACAGGGCCTTGAGGATCATGACGTCGAGGGTGCCTTTGAGGAGGTCGAGATCGGCGGACACGGAGAGAAGGGGCTGAGGGCTGAGGGCCTAATGCGAGGCTCGCTGCGCACGAGCAAGCATTTGCTCAACGCTCTAGCCCCTATTCTTTAGCCCTACCCTCATTTCCTGAGGGTACAGAACTACTATCCCGCGCTCCCCTCAGATGTCAAGGGTAACGCTCATTTCCTTGCAAACTTCAAGTGCGTCACGTTCGGCTCGGCCACCGTCTCGACCAGCGACAAACCGTGCATGTCGTCGATGCCATCGAACAGGCGCTCGCCGCCGCCGAGAAGAATCGGGGACTGGCTGATGAGCATTTCGTCAACAGTCCCGGCCTTCAGATACTGCTGGGCGGCCTTCGCGCCGCCCGCGAGAGCCACGTCTTTCCCCTTTGCCGCTCGGCGCGCCTGCGCGAGCGCCGATTCGATCCCATCCGTGACGAAAGTGAATGTTGTGCCTCCTTCGAGCACGAGCGGCGCGCGCGCGTGATGCGTGAGCACGAACACCGGATGATGATACGGCGGATTGCTGCCCCACCAGCCCATCCACGGATTCTCGCGCGCCCACGGACCAGGATGTCCCCCGAACATGTTCCGGCCCATGATCGTCGCACCGACGTTGACCACCGACTCCTCCACGACGCGGTTGCTCTCGTTCACCGCGCCGCCGGACTCACCGTGCATCTCGCGCCAGAACTTGAGGGGAAAGACCCATTCGTGCAGCCGCATTCCGCCGATACCGAGCGGATTGTCGACGCTCTGCTTCGGGCCAGCGACGAACCCGTCGAGTGACATTGAAATTCGAAAGCGCAGCTTCGACACGTTAGGAAATCCTGTCGTCGAGACGAAGTCCCCAGAGCATCAGCGCGAGCGCGGTCAAGCCGGTCGGCGCCGACGAGTACGCGAGCACCTTGATGAAAGTCTCTTGCGCCGGAGTGCCCTGGACAAGCCCGTGAGGCAGTTCGCCCTGCCTGCAGGAGCCGCTGTCCCTGACGCGAGAGCAAACCCGACCTCGTGTTGGCCTCCGGACGCTGCATGAATGATTGCGGGTCGATGCGGACAACCGTGAATCTCGACTGCCCGCTCCAATGCTCTGGCTCATCGGGCGGGCTGCCCTAGTACCCGCAGTCACGGAAACGACAGGGCAAATTACCATCACGTGCTCGAAGTGAGCCACGCTACTGTGCCTGTTTCTTCGTTATGTAAGTTGGCAACGCACGCGGCACGCACTCGATGGCGACGACGGTCGGGTCCCGTGCGCGGCCTGGTCGGACGAGTACCGATTCACCTCTGACGCTCACGAGGTTTCATGCCCACACGTCCCTTGATCCCGAACAGCCTCGCCCAGCGGGCGGAACCTGAAACCTTTCGCGCCCGAGGCGTCTCGGCGTCACTCGCCGTGAAGGATCTTCAGAAAAGCCTCCTGTGGTACCGCGACAAAGTCGGCTTCTTCGTCGACGAAAAATTCGAGCACCGAGGAAAGCTGAACGCGGTCGCGCTCAAGGCTGGCGACGTCCGCATCCTCCTCAGTCAGGACGATGGCGGCACTGGGTGGGATCGCGTCAAGGGCGCCGGCTTCACGTTGCAATTCACGACCGCACAGGACATCGATGCGCTTGCCGAAGCCATCAAGCAGCGAGGCGGCCGATTGGACTCGGAGCCGCAGGACGTGTCCGGAACGCGGATGCTGCGTTTGCGCGACCCGGATGGTTTCAGGCTGGTAATCTCGGCGGCGAGATAATCGAGCGCCTCGACCGGGCGGGCGCGACAAGCCGGACGAAAAAACAAAGAGGCCTGCCAACAGACTCCCGTTAGGCAGGCCTCTTTGTCGTGTACGGATCCGGAAAGCGCGCGTTACGATCCGAGGGGGTGAGGTTCGATTCAACGTTCGGCGCGGCCCGCTCACTCTGCTCACGGGCGGCAGCGTATATCATTATGCCAGCGATGCGACGAACCTCACGAACACGTTAGGCAACCTGTCGACGCAAGCCCTCGTCTGGTCCACGCGCGCGAACGCAACGTGGAAGCTGACGCCGATGATGGACGCGCAGTTCTTCGTCAACTATCGTGCGCCGTTCACGACGGAAAGCGGGTCGCAGAGCGCGTTCGTGTCGATGAACGTTGCGTTCCGGCACAAGTTGTGGCGTGATCGCGGAAGCCTCACGGTGCGCATTGCCGATCCGTTCACCATGATGACCTTCGGTTCGCGTACTCAGAGCGCGAGCGTCGTGCAACTGAGCGAGCGAAGCTTCGGGATGCGCGGCGTATTCATCGCGTTCTCGCGGAACTTCGGGCAGGAGCTCAAGCTGCGGCCGAAGCCGCAGGACACGGAAGGTCAGGCCCAGGCACAGCCGGGCGTACCCTAGTAGAAGGCTTCTTCGAGGGACGGGAACGGGCCGACGTCGCGCTACGCCTTGGCATCAGCGTGCAGACCTACGACAACCACCTCCAGGCCCCGTTCCGCTCGTTGCGCGCCCAGTTGGCGCACGTCGTCGAACTGTTCACCGACGTCGATCGCTCGCTCTGGTACGATTTCATCGAGGAGCTGAGCGAGCGCCACGACGCCTCGCGCCTGCGCCGCGCTTCCGCCAAGAAAGGAAAACGTTCCACATCGAAGAGCGACCGGTCCAACTTCGAAGGCGACCGGTCCAACTCTGAACGCGACCGCGGCAATAACTCGCGCGCCGGTGCCGCATAGGTAGCGATCGCTACCAAATCGTGAGGCGTCCGCGACAAAATGCAGGGCGACCGGAACACTTCGTTAGGCGACGCGCGCAAAACTGAAGGCGACGTCGGCTCAGAGCGAGTGCACCGCGGCAATGTGTGACACGACCGCGGCCATGCAGGACTCGACCGCGGCAATGTATGACACGACCGCGACAATGTTGGTAGTCACCCTGATTGTTTTTGCAGGCGGCGGCCGCAGTTCACGACACGACCGTGACTGCACACGAGACGACCGTGACTGCACAGGACACGACCGTGGCTTCGCATGACACGACCGTGGCTTCGCATGACACGACCGCGGCTTCCTTCGACATGACCCTGACTTCACGCGACAGGACCGCGGCTTCCCACGACACGACCGTGGTTTCCCTCGACACGACCGTGGTTTCCCTCGACACGACCGTGACTTCACCCGGCACGACCGTGACTTCACCCGGCACGACCGCGACTTCACTAGACGCGACCGCGATTCGCGGGCGCACGAAGCCCGACGCGTCTGCCCGATCAGCGCACGAAGATCGCGCGCCGTCTATTATTCTTCGCAAACAGCCTTCTGTCGCCGAGAGCCCTTTGACCGAGAAGTCCCCTGGGGCCCCCGAAACGCCTCGGCTCGGTCCCCCTACCGACCAATTAGGCACAGGGCTGGACCTTGGGGGTACATTTTACTGTTGACCTGTCCGGCCCCAGAGCTTATGCTCGCGTTCGGTGACCTTGCCACGTAGTTGGCCGTCAGGTTCACATCGATAGTTCTGCAGCACCTTTTTTACTTCAGTCAGTTCAGTTTTGTCTCGAAATTTTCACGACTCGCCCTATAGCGACGAAGGGCCCCAGCAGCGCTCCCTCCCGAGCAGTCCGTCGCACCATCAACATCGCAGCACCTGGTCGCCAGACGAAGACCATCCGCGCTCGCAGCGCGGGCGCCGGAGACGCGGGAAGCAAGGCGCCAAGCGCGGTGCCTCCCACCGACCGCTGCAGCTCACTTCGCATCCGACGGGACGCCTGGCGTACGCCGAAACTCGGCGGTGGCTCCTTCAGCAGCACGGACCGGTTTGCGCGTACTGCGGTGAGCGCTTCGCGCCGACAACGATGACCCTCGACCACGTAGCTCCGCGGCGCGGTCAGACCGCCTACGATCGGCGCGACAATCTCGTCCTCGCGTGCAAGACCTGCAACGCGGCCAAGCGAGATCTCGCGCCGATCGCGTTTCTGCTCGCGCGCCGCAGCCGCGCGACCCATCTGCTTCGCTATGGCGCGCATCTGAGCCCGATGCTCATCGAGCTCGCGAGCCAGTTGGCGCCCGAGGAATCGCCCTACCGCGACTGACGCGCAGAGTAAAGGGTTGCGCGTAGAGGGTAGCAGCTAAAGGAAAGCCCGTGGGCGGTCGCCCACGGGCTTTCCTTTAACTACCGCCTACCCTCAGCGCTCTACGGCTTTTTCTTGTCTTTGTCCGTCGAGTCGCTCGCGGCCTTCTTGCCTTTGTCGTCCTGCTTCTGAGACGGCGGCGGGTTCACCTTCTTCATGATCGCGTCGAGCCGAGAGTTCTTCGGTGCGTCGTTATGCTGCGGCTTGGCGTCGTTGGCGTTCTTGCCGTTCTTGCCGTTGTTGCCGCTATTGCCGTTATTGCCATTGCCGGCGTTCCCGTTGCCGTTCCCACGCCCATTGTTGCCGGGCTGGTTTTGCGGCTGGCCCTGTTGCTGCGGCTGCGGATTTGACTGCGACGGCGACGACGGATTACTTGTGGCAGGCGGCTGGGTGGAAGGCTGCTGACTGCGCCCGCCGTTCCCATATCCATTGCCATTGCCACGCGGATCGGCATTGCGCGGATCGCCGTGGGCCCGACGGCCGTTGTCCTGGTGGTCCTTGCCCTGGCTGCCCGTGTCCTGCGGCTGCGTCTGCGGCGGCTGGCTCTGCGGCGGAGTCTGGGCCGGGGGCGACGGTATCTGCGGCGGCTGGTTCTGGGGCGGCTGATTCTGCGGCGGGGTTTGCGGCTGATTGGTTGCCGGCGTCTGCGGGTTGTTCGGCTGCGAGCGCGGGTAGGTGGGCGGGACGTTGCGTGGCGGTGGGTTATGGGGCTCGCCCTGCTGGTGACCGACGTCCGTCGCCGCAGGGACGCGGAAGACGGGCGTTCGCGCCGAGGGATCCATCCGCCGCGGCACGCGATGTCCAGTCGATCCGAATACCGAGTCCGGCGCTTCCGTTACCGGCGGGCGGCCACGCGCCACTGTGCGCGGTGGGCACCACACGTGATTGGCGAGATCCTCGCGCACCTCGAAGTAGTTGCCACCCGGGCAATACACCCTGGCAAATCGGATCGTGACGGTAACGCGAGCTGGCGCCATCGAAACCGAGAACATGTCCTCGCCCCACCACTCGTCCGGCTGGGCGCGGACGAACTCACGCGAGATCGCGCGTACCGTTACGTTGGCAGTCGACGCGAAGAAGGTCGATCCGAGTCGTCGCTCGAGGCCACCGCGCTCGTAATCAGAATCTTCGAAACGGAGCGGCGTGTCCGACGCGACCGCGTAGATGTACCGCGTGTCGTACGACGCGAATCGCCGATCGCGGGAGTCGTAGCGCATCGTCCAGTAGACGTCGACCCAGGTGAGACCGGTCAGCTCGACGTCGCGTGGGTGCGTCGGCTCCGGGTACACGAGCGAGACGCCACGTCCCGGCACGATCTCGAAGACCGCGGCGTAAGCGGGGCGACTCGTCTGAATCAGGACTCGTCCATCTTCTGCGCGAACGATGCTGACCTCGAGCGGCGACACACGCGGCGGCACGGGCACACGCTCCGGCGCGGGAGTGGGCCTCGACTGGACGACATAGGTCGGCCCGCAAGCAGCAGCGCCGACGAGAGTGAGGGAAAGAAGTTGCAGGGAGAAGCGCATGGGAGCGTCCGGTGGGGGGAGAGATGTACTTATAAGGACGCTCAAGGATCTCGTTGGGCACCCGTGGGCGGGGGGCGGCGGGTCGAGGGTAGAGGGGTAGACGTAGCTGTCGCGCCTTACGCTCTACCCTCAACCCTCAACCCTCTACCTCTACCCACCCTCTACCCTCTAGCCGGCAACCCTCTACGGTACTGGCAGTCCGCTCGGTACGGACGCCGGAATGAGTCCGGCGAGACTGCGCGCCGCCGGGTCGGTGAGTGACTCGAGGAACGCCACGAGCTGATTCAGCTCGACGTCGCTCAAGCCTAACGGCGCACGCAGCTGCGGCGAGGCGGAGGTGAGGATCGCCGTGATCGTTGCGTCGTCACCGTGGTACTGCGCACGGAAGCGTGGGTCGAGCTGTGACACGTCATACGTGTGCAGCGCTTGCTCGGCGTTGTTGTAATGTCGGACGACGGCGTCGAGCGTCGCGAACGCACCGTCGTGCATGTATGGCGGCGTGAGCTCGACGTTGCGGAGCGCGGGCACTCGGAAAAGGAACCGATTCGTCTGTGCGGGGAACTGCGGATCCTGACCGAGGTCGAGTGGCGCGTCCTTTCCGACACCTGGGCCGAGCTGCGGTACTGCTGCGGCCGCGAAGGTCTGGCCGCCGAGGAGCGGACCGAAGTGACAGGTCGAGCAGCGGGCCTTCCCGAAGAAGAGCAACGCGCCATGCTTCGCATCGGTCGTGAGCCCGTCATCGTCGCGCGCGAGGTAGCGATCGAAGGGGGAGTTCGTGAAGGTGAATGCCGCCGTCTCGAACGCCGCGATCGCGTCCGCCGCATGCTGGAAACCTAACGACGATGCCGATACACCCGGGAATGCGGCGTTGAACTTGGCAACGTACCCGTTGATCGCGAGCACGCGCTGCATCACTCCCGTCCAGATTCCCGCGAAGTCCGCGCTGTCGTATGCCGCGAGCTCGTTCGCATTCCCGGCTGCGTCGCGGTCGCCGATCTCACCGCGCATCTCGTTCCGGTTCGTCACGGGGAACATCGCCTGCGCGGCGAGCACGCTCGTTAGGCCCGCGGGCAATGCTGCACCCGCGGGCGTCTTGAACACAGCGTTCTGGATTCCGCCGAGGTCGGACACTCGCCCGTCCCAGAAGAGATAGAAGGCGCCCAGACCGGTGTTGAGCAGCGTCGGCGCGTTCCGCGGCGTGAATTGCCGCCCCGCGCCGAGTTGGCGCGTCACACCGCTCCCGGTGCCGCCCGTGCCAATCGAGAGCGAGAGGACGTCGGCGGTGTGGTTGAGCGGACTGTGGCACGTTGCGCAGGCGACGTCGCGGTTGCCGCTCAGCACCTTGTCGAAGAAGAGCGATTTTCCGAGGTCGACGAGCGCGGGATCCGGCGCATTCACGGCGCCGATTGGTACCGCGCCCCATTGCTGGAGCGTTCCCCGCAGCTGAGCATCGAGGGTTGGCGTGGGCGGCGGCGAAGCCACACCAGTTCGGCTCGATTCGCCCCCGCACGCGGCGACTGCACACAGGAGCAGGCCAGCGATTGAGTATTTGCGCATCATGGGAGCGGCACCGAGATCGAGAGTTGGTGGGTGGTGACGCTCACCGGCGTCAACGTCAGCGGGCCGTCCGGCGCCGCGAGAATGCTCGGCGACCCGAGTGCACCCGCCGCGGCGACGTCGGGAACCGCACCAAACTGGTTGTCCGGGATTCCGGGCCGACCCGTGCCGTGCGTCGTGCTGCCGACATAGCGAAAATCGACGCCGCCGAAGCGCATGCTCACACCCCACGTCGGCGACCACTCGACCCACTGCTCGTACTGCTGTTGCGATGTGAGCTCGACGTGATCCTGCTGATGCAGCCAGTAATGAATCGCGTGGGCGCTGATGCCGAACTGGACGCGTAGCGGGAACTGCGCTCCCTGGATCGGGATGTCCTGCCGGAAGCCGAGTCGCGCCACAATGTTCGAGAATGTGAAATGGTTCTCGGTGGTGCGGCCTCCGGCCGGTATCAGCGAGCCGCCCGCCGTCTGAGTCTCGACCGGCGCTTCGCCCCACGTGTGTGTGAGGATCGGCTCGTAGATGAGATCGAGACCGAAGGTCGAGGGGCCGGTCTGCTGCGCGACGCCGACGCCGAAATTGTACGCCGCCGAATGACCAGGATCCCACGGCACGGGACGCACGAGGTCCAGGATCTGATAGTCAGGCAGTTTGGGGTGCGTGAGCAGATTGCCTGTCATCACGGCGCCGACGCGCCAACCGGAATCTCCAACCGGTCGTTGCCAGGCGAGGTGCACGCCCCAGGTGTTCGTGTGATCGAGGTTGCGCTCGAGCCGAGGCCGCAGGCTGATGCCGCGGAGGTTCGGATCGTAGAACGACTCCGCGAAGGTCACGTCGTGGGTCATCGCGAGCCGGTCGTGGAGGATCAGCGCTTCGAGCGACGAACCGTTCTGCCAATCACGGACGACGCCAAAACGAGCGTCGAGATCGCCGCCGTACTGGGTGACGCTCTGGCTTCCAGCGTACAGTTGGTCGACGCCGTCGATGCGATGGAGGTCGGCGTAGAGCAGACTGCCGGCGAAGGAGAATCCATTCGCGACGCGGCGACCGAGTGTTGCGAACGCATAACGATTGTACTTGTTGTTGAGCTGGTCAGGCGGCGGCAGCGGCGCCGCTGCGCCGAGGGTGTTGGCGCTCGCGAACACGGGCGTTGGGACCGCACTGGAGATTCGGCTGGGATTCAGTTCCTGCATCGCGACCACGGCGCCGCCGAACAGATCGCCCTTCGACATGAGCCCCCCGACCGGAATCGTCTGGCCCCCGCCGCTCGCTCGCGAGATGGAGTAGAAGGTCGGCGCACCGAAAAACTGCATCGCTCCCGACCGAAGGCGGCCTCCCTTCGCCGGATTGACGAACGGATCGAGGAGCGAGTCGGCTAGCGCCACCGACACGCCGCCCATCGCCTCGTTCGCCGACGGAAAGAAGTTGAATTGATCGCCGGTGGCGATGGGGATGGTCTTGATGGGGATCAGCTGCGCAGCGGCCGGTGTGGCCATGAGACTGAAGGCGCAGAGCGTGGAGCGTAGTACGCGCAGCGAAGTCGGGACGGGCATGATCGCGCTCGGGGTGGCTCTCGATGCGCCAAACCGTTGCTTCGCTGGCCACGTCACTCTGCGGCCGGCTTGACCCCTTGTGCTTCTACAGGGAAGGGATGCATCCTGTGCCGACGCTTCCAAAGCGAGACAGGACTCGGCAATGGATAAACTCGACCTACCCCAGGGCACTCTCGATCTTCTGATCCTCAAGGCCGTGTCCCTCAAGCCCGAGCACGGCTGGGCGATCTCGGAGCGCATTCACCAGGTTTCGCGGGAGACGTTGCAGATCCCTCAGGGTTCGCTCTACCCCGCCCTGCACCGGCTCGAACGACGCGGATGGATCAAGGCGACGTGGGGCGCGTCGGAAAACAATCGGCGCGCGAAGTACTACGAGCTCACGAAGGCTGGCCGGAAGCAGCTCGAGGCCGAGACCGACGCGTGGCAGCGGCTGACGTCGGCGGTCGGTCTCGTCCTCGATATGGCCTAACGAGATCCGCAGCTGAGTGATCCGTTTCATCCGCGCGATCCGTGTCTCCTTGGCCTCCTCAGGGAGAAGCTCCTCGAGGGTTCTTGCGCACGGCCGCGGAGATGGAGATGATTGCGCGAAGCGGAACCTTTTCCCTATCAGTGAATCGTCCATGTCGATCCGTGCGCACATCGGCCTTCTGGCCCTGACTCTCGCAGCGATTACTCCAGCCGTCGCTCAGCGCGCCCAGCCCGCGCCCATCTCCTCCTTCGATCCGCAGACCGCCTCCCAACTCCAGTGGCGCTACATCGGTCCCGTCGGAAACCGCGTCGCTTGCGTGGTCGGCGTGCCCGGCGATCCGAATGTGTATTACGCCGGCGCGGCGTCCGGCGGAATCTGGAAAACCGTTGACGCGGGCATTCACTGGTCGCCGATCTTCGATGATCAGGACGTCTCGTCCGTCGGCGCGCTGGCTGTGGCGCCGTCAAATCCGAACATCGTCTGGGCAGGCACCGGGGAGCCATGGATTCGAAGCCACATTTCGATCGGCGACGGCGTCTACAAGTCGATGGATGCGGGACGCACGTGGAAGAAGATGGGTCTCGATTCGACGGGACGCATCGGTCGCATCGCCATCGATCCGAACAATCCAGATGTCGTGTTCGTCGCCGCGCAGGGATACAGCTATGGTCCGCAGGAGGAGCGCGGCATCTATCGCACGACGGATGGCGGCGCGACCTGGCAGCGTGTGCTCTTCGTCGATCGCAACACGGGCGGCATCGACGTCGTTATGCATCCGACCAATCCGCAGATCCTCTTCGCGGCGACGTGGCAGCTCGAGCTGCACACGTGGGGCCGCGAAAGTGGCGGACCAGGCAGCGGCATCTATCAGAGTACTGATGGCGGTACGACGTGGAATCGCCTAACGGGGCACGGGCTGCCGACGCACGAGATCGGAAAGATCGGCCTCGCCATCGCACGCTCGAATCCAAGCCGCGTGTATGCGTTGATCGAAACGGGAGACGGCAATCCGCTGCACGGGCGACCGACGGACAACGGCGAGCTGTGGAGATCGGATGACGGTGGCGCAAACTGGCGCGTCGTGAACTACGAGCGCGACCTCGCGTGTCGTCAACCGTACTACACGCGCACGGTCGTGTCGACCGATAATCCCGATGAGATGTACTTCCTCTGCGCGAACTTCAGCCGCTCGCTCGACGGCGGCCTAACGGCCCACACGGGTGGACGTGGCGGCGGCGGACGCGGTGGTCGCGGCGCAGCCGCGCAAGCCCCGGGCGTACCGGGCGGCGCCGTTACCACAGCCGGACGCGGCGGCGATTCGACGGCGGTCGTGCCGCTCGCGGCGGCAGGCGGCGACAACCACGACATGTGGATCGACCCGACGAACGGGAGCCGGATGGCCGTCGCGAACGATGCTGGCGTCTCGATCTCGACGACGCGCGGACGCAGCTGGCTGCGCGTTCAGCTCCCGATCGCGCAGATCTATCACGTCACGGTCGACAATCGCGTGCCGTATTACGTCTACGGCAACAAGCAGGATGGCCCGTCATATCGTGGGCCGAGCAATAGCAGGACGGGCAACCAGATCGCGCGGAGCGAATGGCACGGTGTGGAAGGCGGCGAGAGCGGCTGGGCAACTCCCGATCCCGTCGACTCGAACATTGTCTGGTCGACCGGCTCAGGATCGGGCGCGCGCGGCGGCATCGTCATCAGGTTCGACGAGCGCCGGCGGCAGGGACAGAACGTCGAAGTGTATCCGCTCAGCACCGGCGGGTACGCCGCGGCGGACGTGAAGTATCGCTTCGTCTGGGACCCGCCGTTCGCGATCTCGCCGCACGATCACAACAAGATCTACACCGGAAGTCAGTTCGTGCACATGACGACGGACGGCGGCCGCACCTGGCGCGTCATCAGCCCCGATCTCACGCGCAACGACAAATCGAAGCAGGGCATCTCGGGCGGCCTAACGCCGGACGACATCGGCGTGGAGTACGGCGACGTCGTGTACGCCATCGCCGAGTCGCGCGTCACGCCGGGATTGATCTGGGTGGGGACCAACGACGGACTCGTGCAGCTCACCCGCAATGGTGGCGCGACCTGGACGAACGTCACCGCGAACATTCCAGGCATTCTCACCTGGGGCTCGGTGCGTCACATCGAGCCTTCGCGCTACGACGTCGGAACGGCGTACATCGTCGTCGACGGACACCAGGAGAACAATCGCGAACCCTGGGTCTACAAGACCAACGATTACGGCAAGACGTGGAAGCTCATTGTAAATGGCATTCCGAAAAGCCCGCTGAGCTATGCCCACATCATTCGCGAGGATCCCGTTAGGCGCGGACTCCTCTACCTCGGAACGGAGAACGCCCTGTACGTGTCCCTGGACGACGGCGACCACTGGGCGCCGCTGCAATCGGGCTTGCCGCACGCGCCGGTATATGGAATGGCAATTCAGGAGCACTTCGACGACCTCGTCATCTCGACCTATGGCCGAGGGATCTACATCCTCGACGACCTGTCGCCCCTGCAGCAGCTCACGCCGCAGATCCAGACGTCGAAGGCGTTTTTCTTCCCCGTGCGCCCGGCGTATCGCTTCACGGACGTCGCGGGCAATTACTCGATGAACGACGACCCCACAGTAGGGAGCAATCCTACCTACGGTGCTCGCTTTAACTATTGGCTAGGCGCGCAAGCGCCGGTTCGGATAGATATCGTGGACGCAGCGGGCGCAACGATCCGGACGATTCACGACTCCTCAACTCACACCGGATTGAATCGCACGAGCTGGGATCTGCGCAACACGGTGTCGCGTGGCCCACGCATGCGCACGAAGCCGGTCAACGACGCCGAGTTCGCGATGGCGCGCGACGGTACGCGCGACGCGGCGGGGTTCGGGACGATCGCAGTGCTCATGCCGCCGGGTCGCTATACCGCGAGGCTGACGGCGAATGGCCAGACGCTCACGCAGTCGTTCGAGGTGTTGAAAGATCCGAATCAAGCGGAAACGCTGGCAGACATCAAAGCGGCGACCGATGCCCTGCTCGCTCTCCAGAAGAATCATCGCACAGCGGCGGACATGCTCGGTACGATCGAGAACGTCCGCGCGCAGCTCGAGGCGCTCGACGGCGGCAGCGCGACGACGACCGACATTCACCAGGCGGGCGACACCCTCGAAAACAAGTTCATGTCCGTGGAGGGGCAGCTGCTGGACCTTCGCCTAACGGGCCAGGGGCAGGACGAAGTACGATATCCCGTCATGGCCGCCGGTCAGCTCAGCTGGCTGGCGGGCGGCATCGGTGCGTCCGATTTCGCGCCAACGTCACAACAACGCGAAGTTCAGGGAATACTCAACACGCGCATTCAGAATACGCGCTCGGCTCTGGATCGGCTCCTGCGGCAGGACCTCGCGGCGTTCAATGGATTGCTCAAGGCCAAGGGGATGACAACGATCGATGCGGGAGCAAAGGTGGTGTTCTGATCGTCATCCCGATGAGCGCGGAGAGCTCTAAGACGAAACGGCCTGTGCGCGCGGGACCTGCGGCGACGTCGCCTGGCCGCGCGCCGCCACGGGGAAGCAGATCGAGAAGGTGCTGCCTTTCCCAACGGCGCTCTGCACATCGATCGTGCCGCCATGGGCCTCGACGATCGCCTTGGCGATGGCCAGGCCCAGACCGACGCCGCGGTTGTCGCCGCTGTTGCCCTGCCAGAACTGCTCGAACACGTGCGGCAGGCGCTCCGGGGCGATGCCGACACCGGTGTCGCGCACGCTGAACACCGCGGCCCCATTCTCGATATGGCCGTCGAGGGTGATGCGTCCGCCTTCGGCGGTGAACTTCACCGCATTGCCTAACAAGTTTCCGAGGACCTGCAGCACGCGCGCGCGGTCGACGCGGAGGCGCAGACTCCGGTCGGTGGCGTGTGCCTCGAGCTTGATGCGCCGCTCCGCCGCAAGCGGTCGACCCATCTCCTCTGCCTGATCGATGATCGAGCCGAGCGTCACGTTCTCGAAGTCGAGCGAGAGGCGTCCGGCCTGGATGCGCACCGCATCCAGCAGATCGGCGACGAGCCGCCGCATGTGGGTCACGGCGCGTGTCATCACTGCCAACAACTCGGTCCGCCGCTCTTCAGCGAGCGTCGGCTCGCCGAGGAGTTCTGTCGTCGCCATCGCGAGATGCAGCGGATTGCGCAGGTCGTGCGCGACGACGCCCAGTACCTGCTCCCGCGCGCGCGCCGTGAGCTCGGCCTCGCGCCGCCGCTCGCGTTCGGCATCGTAGCTCCGCGCCCGCTGGAGCGCGGCCGCCGCGGATTGTGTGAGCAGTAGCGTGAATGTTCGATCGGCCGCGCCGACGGCGCTCGGTTCGGAAAAACTCAGGCCTAACGCGCCGACGACCTCGTTGCCGTACCGCAATGGTGCAACGACGTGCGCCTGCCGGTCACTCACGGCACCGACGCGGTCGTAGACCTTTGGGTAGCGCGCGCGAAATTCGTCGACAGTGGACAACCAAACCGGCGACCTCGTGCGAATTGCCTCGGCGACGGGGCCATCGTCCGCGATCGTCAGGCGTGTGCGGCGCCGCATGTCCTCGGGATAGCCACTGGCGCCCAGCCGTTCGACTTGATCGCCGTCGACGAGCATGAGAAACGCGCGAGTCGCCTCGACCGCCTTCATCCCTTTTGTGAGGATGACATTGGCGACGTCGTCCACCGAGCCCGCTTCGGCGAGCGCGGTGGTGACATCGAGTAGCTGTTGAGCCTGTGCAGCGAGCCGCTCCGATTCGCGCGACAGCGCCTGGATCTGGTCGACCTGCTGCTCGAGCTCGGCGTTCATTTCCTCGACGTCCAGTGCGCGCCTCTCGGCAAGCTCGCGCGCGCGGCGCATCGCGGCTGTGGTGGCACCGATCGTCAGTGCGACGATGAGAAACACGAAGCTGTCGACGAGCTCCTCGGAATGCGTGAGCTCGATCGATCCAATCGGCGGGAGGAAGCTGAAATCGATCGCGAAAATCGAGAGCGCTGCAGTAAGTACCCCCGGACCGCTCCCACCGTACCAGGTCGCCAGCGCGACCGCTGCTGCGAAGGGCAATCGGCTCGCTGCATCGAACTCGGCGCCGAGCGCGAGAGTCACCAGCCACGCGAGAAGTGCGAGCGCAACAGCGACCGCGTAGCGGCCAAGCCGCGCGCCCTTCGAGTTGCCACCGCGAAAGGGCAACTCTGTCAGGTGTCGCATGAGCTCGTGCGCCTTGATATCCACTCGAGAACGATAGCGCGTTGCCTGCGTCGGCGTCTGTTGGACGCAGGCATGACGACTTTGTTAGCGGCGTCAGCGCGTGACCGACGCCTGCACGACCCGTTTGTAAAGATTCAAATACTTCGCCGCCGATTGCTCCCACCCGAAGTCGCGCGCCATCGCTTCGCGCATCATGTTATGCCAGCCTGCGGGCTCTTTGTACTGATCGACGGCGCGCACCGCAGCGCGCATGAAGTCGGCCGCGACGTAATCGTCGAAGAGGAAGCCCGTGACGTTGTCCTCGATCGTGTCCGCCAACCCGCCGACGCGCCGCGCAATGGGTAGCGTGCCGTAGCGCTGAGCGCGCATCTGCGTGAGACCGCACGGCTCGTACTGCGACGGCATGAGGCACATGTCGGCGCCCGCGAGCAGCTTGTGCTCGAGCTCCTCGGTAAATCGCAGCTGGACGGAGATTCGACTCGGTGCGCGGGCCGCGATCGCGGTGAGTGCCGCCTCGTAGCGCGGTTCGCCGGCGCCGAGAAAGAGAAACTGTGCATCCAGCGCGAAGTAGCCGGGATCGCCGAGAATGAGGTCGAGTCCCTTCTGCGACACGAGGCGCGCCGTCATCGCGAAGATGGGCACGCCGGGAATGCGTCGCAGACCAATCTCCTGCTGCAAGGCTTCGCGACACTGTTCCTTGCCGTCGAGCGCATCCGCGGCGTAGTGCGCTGGAATCCCGGGATCCGTCGCCGGATTCCAGCGCCTCTGGTCAATGCCATTGGTGATGCCGACGAATCGGTCGCGCAGCGCGCGGAAGACGCCGTCGAGACCGAATCCGCCCGCCGGCGTGCGCAGCTCGTGCGCATGCGTCGGACTCACCGTCGTGACCGCGTCGGCGAAGACGAGCCCGCCCTTTAGCAAGTTTACATTTCCGTGCCACTCCATCTGCCGCCAGTTGTATAGCGACCAGGGCAGACCGAGATCGGGCATCGTCTGCGCCGGAAAGTGTCCCTGGTATCCCGCGTTATGCACCGTGAGGACGACGCTCACCCATCCGTAACGGACGTCGCCGGCGAAAAACGTGCGGAGATAGACGGGCGCGAGCGCCGTGTGCCAGTCGTGCGCATGCAGAATGACAGGGTCGCTGCCGGCGATGCGCGGTATCGCGGCGAGCGCCGCCATGCAGAAGCATGCATAACGACGCGCATTGTCGGGATAGTCAGCGCCCGGCGGCCCGTAGAGATACGGACGATCGAAGTACTCGGGATTCTCGATGAAGTAGACTTCGGTGCCGACGCGAGGGTCGTCGGGACGCTTCGACAGTCGCCACAGCCGCGCCGGCTCGATGCGGCTTCCGATCTGGACGCGGAACGCTGGACCGACTGGCTCGATCTCGGGCGCCGTGTCGCGGACGGCCGCATAGAGTGGCATCATGATCGCCGACTGCAGGCCGGACGCCGCCTGGAATCGCGCCAGGCTCGCGACGGCCTCGCCCAGACCGCCGCTCCGCGCGAAGGGCGCCAGCTCGGCGACAACGTGAATCACTCGCACGCGACGGCCGTCGGGGAGTGCCAGCGCCGGCGTCGGAGGCGTCGGCACTTTCACGAAGGGTACTTCCGGAGCAGTCTCTACCGCCGCCTGGGGCGAGTTCATGTCGTCACGCTAAGCATTCTCTGGGCCGAGCGCCACGGCCGCGAAGTTCTGTTCCCGGCGCCTCGCTGACATCGCGCCACGGCGCCAAGCTACCACAATCGAGCAGCTCCCCGAACTCCACTCGAATCTCCAAACTTCGCGCAGACAAATCGAGTTGCCAGCTTACTCGACGTCGCACCGGCGGCAAGGACGTAGCGCGGTACGATCTCCGCGACCCGCTTCGGTAGCTCGGGCACATTGGACATACCGCCGCCGAGCACGATCACATCCGGATCCAGCACGTTTACTAGTGACGCGAGCGACCGCCCGAGGCGGTCGCAGTAAAGGGTGAGCGACATCGTCGCAAGCGGATCACCGCCGGTGGCAGAACGCACGATCTCCGCCGCCGGAATGTTCGCGCCGGCACGCTTGGCGTGATCGCGCTCGAACCCCGGACCGGACACCCACATTTCGATGCAACCCATTCTCCCGCAGTAACAGCTCGGACCAGGGAACTCCTCGGCGTCCATCCAGGGCAGCGGATTATGTCCCCACTCACCGGCGATGAGATTGGCGCCGGAGAGGCACTGTCCGCCGACGACGATGCCTCCGCCGACGCCGGTGCCGATGATGACGCCGAACACCACGTGCGCGCCCGCGGCAGCACCATCGATCGCCTCGGAGAGCGCGAAACAATCCGCGTCGTTGAGGACGCGAATCTCCCGGGCCAATCGTTGCTCCAGGTCGTTGGCCAATGGCTGCCCGTTGAGCCAGACGGAGTTCGCGTTCTTCACCAATCCCGTTTCAGGCACCACGATCCCTGGAATACCGATGCCGACGGTGCCCGTGCGCCCCGCCTTCATCTCGACGTCGGCGACGAGCTTCGTGATCGCGTCGAGTGACTCCTCATAGCCAGCCGGGGTGGGGACGCGCTGCCTAACGAGCTCCGTCCCGTCGCCGTCCATCGCGAGGGCTTCGATTTTGGTGCCGCCGAGATCGACGCCAATGCGGAGCTTGGATTTGCGCATGGAATAAAGTGCAAAGGGCCAGGGGCGAGGGGTTAGGGGCTAGCGTTTTCTCTAGCCCTAGCCGCTCGACTCCAGCCCCTACCGCATAGCATCTCGCGCCATCCGCCTTGCACCACGCGCTTGACGGCTTCCGCGCGCGACCGTATATGACGGCCCACCCACCCTCGCGCAGCTGCGCCGACGCATTGCGCACGTTGTCTGCTCCGCCCCTGAGGGAAAATCAATGGCCAAACGCATCGCGTGGTCCGCGCTCCTCGCGCTCGTCCTCGCCCCCGCCGCACTCCTCGCACAACAACGACGGCTCACCGGCGCCGTTCGTGTTGAAGGAACCGCGGAGCCTATTCCCGCCGCCATCATCTCCGTCCTCAACGGAACCGGCGCAACCCAGACCGACGAACAGGGTCGCTTCGCACTGGTGATTCCGAGCGGTGGGCAACGGCTTCGCGTCCGCGCCCTCGGCTATGGCGCGCGCGAGATTGCCGCACCGGCAGCGGATACGTTGACGATCTTCTTATCACGGGCGGCGCTCACGCTCGATCAGGTCGTCGTAACGGGACAGGCAACCGTGATCAGCAAGCGCAACGCAATCACGTCTACGTCGAACGTCGATTCCGCTGAGCTGAATCGCGTGCCCGCACCGGCAGTCGACATCGCGCTCGCCGGCAAGATCGCTGGTGCGAATATCCAAACGAACTCCGGCGCCCCTGGCGGCGGCGCGCAGATTCAGATTCGCGGTAGCAATACGGTAATTGGCGGGTCCGATCCGTTGATCGTCGTCGACGGCGTGATCTACAGCAACGCGTCGATTCCGTCGGGACTCTACACGGTGACGGGCAGCGGCGGCGCGAGCGGTACCGGCCCGACGCAGGACGACGTCGCGAACCGGTTGGCGGACCTCAACCCTAACGACATCGTCAGCATCGAGGTGTTGAAGAGCGCGGCGGCGTCGTCGATCTACGGATCGAAGGCGGCGAACGGCGTCGTCATCATCACGACCAATCGCGGCCAGGCGGGCAAGCCGAGAACGCACGTCACGCAGCGACTCGGTTGGTCGAATCTGCTTCGTGGACCGAGCGAGCGGCTCTTCGACACGACGAGCGCGTTTGCCGTCTACTCGAGCGCTGCCGACTCGGCGATCATCCGATCGCTCGAGGTCAACGGCAAGCTGCCCTACTACGATCACCTGAAAGAGCTCGCGGGTGGAAATGCGCCCGCGGCCGAGACGCAGCTCGACGTGAGCGGAGGCACGACGAACACGACGTACTACATCTCCGGCGACGTCAAGCGCGACGATGGCATCGTTCACGACACCTACGACCAGCGTCAAACGCTGCGCTTGAATCTGTCGCAGCACCTGAGCGATCGCTTCACGCTGTCCATGACCAGCGCGTACGCGCACAACGCGAACGACCGGGGCTTCATCAACAACGACAATACGGGCGCGGGGATGACGTACGCTCTCGCATACATCCCGAGCTTCGTGCCGTTGCTGGACGCGAGCGGGCGCTTTCGCCAGCCCGAGTTCACCTACCTCGGCTCGAACCCGCTGCAGACGGCCGCGTTCGGACGGAATCGTGAGGTGGTCAATCGCTTTACCGGTGGCGCGACGCTGAACGCCGATGCCTGGGCGAATGATAAGCAATCGCTAAAGTTCGTGGGCTCGGCGGGCGCCGATGTCTTCAGCCAGCGCGACGCGATCATCGCGCCGCCCGATCTGTTCTTCCAGGAGCGGCTCCAGAACCCAGGCGCGTCGACCCTGAGCAACGGCAACGCGCAATACGTGAATTGGAACATCAACGCAATCCATTCTTACACGCCCGGCTCTCTCCTGCGCACGACGACATCGGGCGGCGTGCAGTATGAGGACCGCCAGCTCCAGATCTCGCGCGTCACGGCGCGCGGCCTGTTGCCCGGGCAAACGAACATCACGCAAGGCTCCGTCTTCGGCGAGCAGCAAGAAAATCTCTCGACCGAGCGCACCGTCGCCCTCTACGGCCAGGAGCAGGTGATGGCCTTCGGAGAGCGCCTAACGATCGAGGCCGGTCTCCGCGCCGAGAAGAGCAGCGTCTTCGGCAACACGAACAAATTCTATGTGTTTCCGAAGACCGGCGCGTCGTATCGATTCCCGGACCTCCTCGGTCAGGGAAGCGAATTCAAGTTGCGCGCGGCGTACGGCGAGACTGGCAATCAGCCGCTCTTCGGGCAGAAGTTCACGACGCTCTCGACGAGCGTGATCGGCGGCAACGTCGGTACGAACGTCACCGGCATCTCCGGTGCGCCGGACGTCGCGCCGGAGCGCGTGAAGGAATTCGAGGGTGGATTCGACGCCGCGAGCTGGAACGGGCGCGCGACGCTCGAGGTCACCGCGTACAAGCGGCGCACGACGAATCTCTTGCTGAATCGTACGCCCGCGCCCTCGAGCGGTTTTACGCAGGTCATCCTGAATGGGGGACAACTGAGCAACGAAGGGATCGAGGCGGCGCTCGCCCTGCAAGTCGTCAGGCGGGGTGACTTCACCTGGTTGTATCGCACGACGTATAGCCACGACCACTCCAATGTCGACAACTTGCCGGTGCCGGGCTTCCGTCCGCCGACCGCAGGATTCGGCCTCGCGTACGGCGAGTTCTTCCTCCAACCTGGCCGGCCGATCGATCAGATCATCGGCCAGACCGGTGTCGATCAGAACGGCGATTTCATCGTCGGCTATCTGGGCCACGCGAGCCCCGCGTATCAGATGTCGTTCTCGAACGACTTCAGCTATCGGTTCGCGACGGTTTCCGTGCTCGTCGAGATGCAGAAAGGCGGCGTCGCGCAGAACCAGACCCTCTCCCTCTACGACTGCAATCAACTCGCGCCCGATCAGGCGACGCCCGAAGGCCAGGCGCGCGCCGATGCCTGCTTGAACACCGGCATCGCGACGCCGTTCGTGCAGTCGACCGATTTCGTGCGACTGCGTGAGGTGCGGCTCGGCTTCGCGTTGCCTCGCCGCTACACGCACTACTTCGGCTCGGACGACGTACAGGCGATCGTCTCCGGGCGCAATCTCTGGCTGCACACGAAGTACTTTGGTTACGATCCCGAATCGAGCAACTACGGCCAGCAGGCAATCACCCGCAACGTAGATCTCGGCCCCTATCCGCCCTCGCGGCAGTTTCTGTTCTCCTTGTCCGTGGGGTTCTGACGATGAGAATACTATCAACAGTCATCGGCGCGAGCTTCGTTGCGATCACGCTCGCTGCATGTGCCGGTTTCGACGTTACTAATCCGAATCAGCCGACGCTCGACGACCTGCTCGCGAATCCGACGCGCGCGAAGCTGACCGCCGCGGCGACGGGACTCTTCTCGCGCTCGCGTAGCGAGGTCACGAGCTTCATCTGGCGGCTCGGCTCGATGGGCCGCGAAGGCATCAACCTCGCCGGCAATAACCAACCTGATTATCAGGAGCCGTACTACGGACCACTCTCGCCAAGTGGTTTCGGCGGCGCCTTGTGGCAGAGTCGTTACGGACTGATTCGCGACGCGAACACGTACATCGAGGCATTGGGGAAGAGCGGCGACCTCTCGGCAGGCGAGAAGGCCACGTCCGAGGCGATGGCGGAGACGCTCAAGGCCCTCGCGTTCATGTATATCATCGAGACGCGCGCAAAGCTCGGCGCACCAGTCGACGTTGGGCGAGCGATCGATGCGACACCCGCGCCATTCGTCACCGAGGACAGCGTTTACGGCTATGCGCTCGGTTTGCTGAACGACGCGTCCGCAAAGCTCCAGGCCAACGCAGCGGCGGAATTCCCGTTTCCGCTGCCACCTGGGTTCTCCGGATTCGCCACGCCCTCGACCTTCCGACTCTTCGTGAACGCACTCATCGCGAAGGCGAATGTGTTGCGGGCGACGGCCGGGTGCGGCGCGCCCTGTTATACCCTGGCACTCACGGCGCTCAACGGGTCGTTCATCGACGCGACCGATCCGAGTCAGCTGGCGAACGGAGTCTACTTCGACTTCTCCAACGCGCCGAGCGATCAGGCGAACGACCTCTCGGAGCCGCTCGACGGCGTACGATACTTCGCTGACAGCCTGATCCTCTACACGAGAGCGCAGACGACCGCGGCCGGGATCGTCGACCAACGCCTGACGAGTAAAACGGCGCTGGCGACGGCCAGTTCGCCGCAATCGGTCGGCGGTGTCGATATCACGGGTACCCTCAAGTTCACGCGCTACTTCACCAATGGACAGTCGGACGCGGCGCACTCGATTCCGATCATCAGGAACGAGGAGCTGATCCTGTTGCGCGCCGAGGCGCGATATCTGACGGGGAATGCGGCGGGCGGGCTGAGCGACCTGAATTACGTGCGTGTGAATTCCGGCCGCCTGGCGCCCTATGGAGCGTTCGCCACCAACGCCGCCTTTATCGACGCGCTCCTGTACGAGCGTGAGTTCTCATTGCTGTGGGAGCAAGGCACGACCTGGATCGACGCGCGGCGATTCAATCTCCTAACGACGATTCCGGTCGGTGTGTCGCCGGGTGGCAATGTGCCGACGGTAATGCCGATTCCGTCAGCCGAGTGTGCAGCGCGCGGCAAGTCAGGTTCGTGCACACCGCTCACTGGGTGATGTTGGTTGTCGGTGGTTGGTGAGTCCGAATTCGCGAGCTACCAACCACCAATGACCAACCCCCACCTCATCCCTTCTTCGACTTTTTCTCCTTCACCCAGAACGCCACGCCGCCGTGCTGAGAGCAGGCGCCGCGGCGTTCTGCGGTTGTCCAATACTCGCCGTCGGTGCAGCGCGCGGTCACGTTACTCGGAGCCTTGCCAAACCACTTCGCAACACCGCCGTGGCTCGAGCAGGCGCCTTGCTGCGTCTCGGCCTTCGACCAGGTGTTGTCCCCGCAACGCGCCGTCGCCTTCTTCGGCATGCGCAGCTCGTTCTTCTCCTTGGCCGGCTTCGCGGCGCTCTGTTGCGCGCAAAGCGTTGCCGGTGCAGCCAACGCGGCGACGACGAGCAAGACTCGGATCGACTCGGTGAGGCGCATTGTTGTCTCCGGAGGGTTCACTCGTAAGGACCCAGGCATCGGTCTACCGGCCACGTAACAGCAATGGCGGTACTCGCGAGCAGGGGCACACGCCGCCATATTCCGCGTCTGCCTTCCACCCAGGAGAGCCGATGCGACGCCTCTCGTTCGCGCTGCTGCCGCTCCTTGCCGCCGCGACATTCGCTGGCGCACAAGAGAAACACTCGGACACCCTGCTCACGGTCGATCATTACCTCGATCTCGAGCAGGTCGGCGATCCGCAAATCTCACCCGACGGCAAACAGATCGTCTACGCCCGCCGTTACGTCAATAAGATCGACGACCGGTGGGACTCGGCGCTCTGGATCATGAACGCCGACGGGTCGCATAACCGCATGCTGGGCAAGGGCGCGAGCCCGATCTGGTCGCCGGACGGGACGCGGCTTGCCTTCCTCAAGGAAGGTGAACCGCGTGGTACCCAGCTTTTTGTGCGCTACATGGACGCCGAAGGCGCTTCGTCGCAGATCACCCACTTGGATGAGAGTCCGGCTGACGTTCGTTGGTCGCCCGATTCAAAGTGGCTCGGGTTTAGCATGTTCGTACCTTCGACGAAGACCTGGAAGATCGACATGCCCGAGGCGCCGAAAGGTTCGCACTGGACGGCGGCGCCACGATACGAGACGTCGCTGCATTTCAAGCAGGATCGCGTCGGGTTCATGGAAACCGGGCGGCGTCATCTCTTTGTCGTGCCGTCGGACGGCGGCTCGCCGCGACAGATCACGCGCGGCGAGTGGAGCGTCGGCAGCCGGTTCGACGCATTGGACGGCGGCGTGGGCTGGGACTGGACGCCGGACGCTCGCACGATCGTGTTCGACGGCTTCGCCGACAGCACGTCGGACACGAATTATCGCAGCTCGAACATCTATACCGTCGACGTCACCACCGGCGCGATGCGCCGCCTAACGGCTCAAGATGGCTCGTGGTCGGGGCCGGTTGTCTCGCCGGATGGCAGGAAGGTGGCCTACCGCGGCTACACGCAGGTGCGCGACAGCTACCACGCGTCGGAGCTGTATCTCATGAACGCCGATGGCTCGGGCGCGCGGAAGCTCACAGGCGATCTCGACCGCGATGTCGGCGACGTGACGTGGACGCCCGATGGCAGTGGGCTCTATGTCACCGCCGACGATCATGGCGCGTCGAACCTCTATTGGGTCGCGTCGTCAGGCGGAGCGAAGCCGGTGACGACCGGTGATCAGATGCTCACGAGCTTCCGTCTGGCCCGCGAGAAGACCGGTCTCGTGGGCGTCGCGACGCGATCGACGTACAGGCAGCCGAACGACGTCGTGCGACTCGCGCTGAGAGGCGGCGGCGCGACGGTCACGCAACTCACGCATGTGAACGAGGATCTGCTCGCTCGCATCAAGCTCGGCGACGTCGAGCGGATCACGTACGCGTCGGCGAGCGGTACGAAGGTCGACGGTTGGATCGTGAAGCCGCCGGGTTTCGATCCCGCGAAGAAGTATCCACTCATCATGGAGATTCACGGCGGCCCGCACGGCGCGTACAACGTTGGCTTCGGTTTTCAGTATCAGAATTTCGCCGCAAATGGATACGTAGTGCTGTACACGAACCCGCGTGGCTCGACCGGCTACGGCAGCGCCTTCGGCAACGCGATCATGCACCGCTACCCTGGCGTCGATTACGACGATCTCATGGCCGGCGTGGACAGCCTCGTTGGCCGAGGATATATCGACACGCAGAGCATGTATGTGGGCGGCTGCTCAGGCGGCGGCGTCCTCTCGAGCTGGGTAATTGGCCACACGAATCGCTTCGCGGCGGCGGCGGTGCGCTGTCCGGTGATCGATTGGCTGAGCTTCGCGGGTCAGACCGACGTGCCTCTCTTCACCTACAACTTCTTTGACAAACCCTTCTGGGAAGATCCGACGCCGTGGCTGAAGCAATCGTCGTTGATGTACGTGGGCAACGTGACGACGCCTACCGTTGTCATGACCGGTGAGCTGGATCGTCGTACGCCGATGCCGCAGAGTGAGGAGTTTTACGCGGCGCTCAAGATGCGCGGTGTGCCGACAGCTTTATTGCGCTTCGAAGGCGAGTTTCATGGTACGAGTTCCAAACCCTCCAACTTCCTGCGCACGCAGCTCTACATGATGAGTTGGTACAAGCAGTGGAAGCGAGCGCCGAGTGGGACGGTTGTGACCGCGGCAAGAGACCAGTGACGAGTGCCGAGTGGCGAGGTACGGAACCTCTCCACTCACCATTCAGCCCTTACGGAAATCTCACGATCTCGTTCGCCACTGGCATCGATAGCCGCATAACGGTTGGTGTCGCGGCCATCGTACAGGTCTCGCCGAGTGACTGACACTGGCCGATGACGTAGAGCGTCTCGAAGGCATATGGTATACCCTCCGAGCCTAACGGGGAGCTCCCGTCGCTCATATGAAAGTGCAGATGCGGCTCGGTCGAGTTGCCGCTGTTGCCGACGAGACCCAGCACCTGACCGCGCTTGACGTGATCGCCACGCTTCACTCGGATCGAGTGAGGCTGGAGATGGGCGTAGAACGCGTACCGTCCGCCCCCGATCTCGATGATGACATGATTCCCGCCGACCGTCTCGAGCGTGATCGGCACGGCACGTGAGTTCAGCCCCGGCACGTTCTCCGGGATGCTGTCCTTCACCTCGGTCACGATCCCGTCGGCGACGGCAAGGGCATTGTTCCCGTACGCGTAGTAGCTGCTGTTCTTGAGGGAGTCGCCGCTGTAGGTCTTGTTGTGCGAGTCGAGCTTCACCCAGTCGATCGCGAAGCGCTGCGCGATGTAGAACGCGCCATTGAGCGGAATCATCGCGCGCCGATGGCCGCTTTCCGCCGACGGGCCATTCGCCGCGAGCCAGCCGCTGCCCCTGAGCGGAGACGCGATGACGACGAGATCGTTGCTCACGGGTACCGCCGACGTCTCGAGAACGAACGGTCCCGCACTCCCCGTATCGGCAGTAGCCGTTAGGCGGTGGCGGATGGCCTTCGGGGGCGTTGCACTCACGGGCACCCACATGTAGACGACCGCGCGCAGCCCGGGCGCGACGTGCACGCGCTCGGCGGGTGGCATGCGCGTGCCGGGACGCGCCACCGACCGCAACAGCGCGCTGTCCGCGAGCGTGAAGAGCGGCGCGCTGCTGCTCGCGAGCGTCGGCTGACCGTTGCCGACGACGTCGGCGCCGAATACTTCGATCTTCTGCAGCGTGATCGGCTGATTGGTGAAGTTGGTGATGTGCAGCTCGTACGGTAGCACCGTCTGCCCGCCGCCGTGCATCACCGTCGGCGGCTTCGGGACCCGGACCTCGAGCGCCGGTGGAAAGGAGACCTGTTGGGCGCGAAGGGTCGGCGTCGTGATGACGACGACAGCGGCGGCAAGCAATCGACTCGTTCTCATTGTCCTCAGTATTTCAGGTAAGCACACCCGGCGTTCTGAGCTCGAACAATGGCGAAGATACCGTTAGGCATGAGCAGAGCGCCAGGGACCAGCCCCGTCCGGACGTCATTGCGCACTTGCTCCACGTCACGCTTGAATTTCTCGGCGAACCCCTGCGCCCAGTTCATCGCCGCACGGTTGCACACGAGTATCGTGAGGCCGTGCGGCAAGAGTGATTCGAGCTTCGAATCGACCTCGTAGCTCGGCGCGTTCGGCGCGGCGCGGAGCCAGGGATTGCGCTTCGCCGGCGCCTTCGTGATCGGATCATTGACCTTGCGGTCTTCGCCGATAGCGTAATGATCCCAGAGCTCGTCCTTGAACGCCATCGGCACGCCCAGCCTGCGCATGACGACCACAACGCGCGTCTGCGTGTCGGGTCCGTTGTAGACCTCGCGGAACGTGTTCATGATGTCGGCGGCGTAATCAAGCGCCGCGCCATCGTCGAGGTTCTGCGAGTCGAGCACCACCTTGTATGGCGCTGCGGTAATTCGCTCGACCCACGACATGTCCCACGGCGAAGGAGTCGACTCGGGCCGTCGTGACACGCTCGTCAACACCCTCGTCGGCGCGGCCGCCGCAAGAGCCATCACACCGAGCTGTTCGAGGAACTCTCGGCGGCGCGACCGATTCGCGTCATCCTGCATGGGGAATCTCCCGATCCGATGGTTGGCGCCAGGAAAATCACCGCTGCACCGGCACGCCGCTAGGCCGGTGACCCGGCCTTGGGAACGCAGGGTCGTTTCACTGAATTCGATTGTCAGCTGAGGATGGGGGCAGAGCTGATGCGTTCCCGATTCCGTCTCGCGTCAACATCGGCAGCCTGGTTCCTGGCGGTCTCCTGCGGTCGCACAACGTCCAGCGACAGCCACGACACCATCGCCGCCGCCTGTGACGAAGGCGTCGCAGACCCGAACTGCCACACGTTGCAGTTCGGCGGCGTGACACGCGCGTACTTGCTCCACGTGCCCGCGAACTTTCACGCGGGGACGAGCGGGCTTGTCGTCGCGCTGCACGGATCACAGGGCTCCGGCCTGCGACTCATGAGCACGAGCGGCTTGAACGCCGAGTCGGATGCGATGGGTTTCGCAGTCGCGTATCCGTTTTCGCTCGTATCGCCTGGCGCAGGATTCACCGAATGGAACGAGTTCTACAATCACTCATACGGCAGCAATCCGCCGGACGACGTCGGCTTCATTCGCCAGGTCATTCTCGACTTGCAGGCGCAGATCGGTCCCGACCCCAAGCGCATCTACGTGACGGGTCTCTCGAACGGCGGCATGATGGCGCACCGCGTCGGTGTCGAGCTGTCGTCGCTGGTCGCAGCAATCGGCGTCGTCGAAGGAACGCTCGTGTCTCCGGGTTCCGTGTCCAGCGTTCCGAGAGCCGCCGCTCCGGTCTCCGTGTTGATTCTCCACGGCGATTCGGACACCACCGTGCCCTGCTGCTCGGCACCGCCGGTCGCGTCGCAGGAGGAGACTTTCAACTACTGGTCCGGCCCATCAGCAAATTCGTGCGCGACCGTCGACACGACGCAGCCGATCTGCGACACGGAGGGGAATGCGGTAGCAATCGAAAAGCGCGCGACCGGTTGCAATGGCGGGAGTGAGGTGCAGTACTATCGTCTCGAAGGCGGGATCCATCTCTGGTACACGGCGCCGATGAATGTCTCCGGGCAGATGCCGTACAATCCCGATCTGAGCTCATCGACGGGCGTCACGACCGATGAGATTTTGTGGAAGTTCTTCGCGGCGCATCCCAAGCAATGAGCGTCGTAGTGGTTCGTATTTGGTGGTTGGTTGCGCGTGACCAAGCACCAACGACTAATCACGACCTAATCACCACGCACCAACGACACGATCAGCTATTTCTGGCCGAGATCCCTCACCCAGATATTCCGAAAACTGATCGGCGCGCTCGGATCGCCATGCGCCTGTAGCTTGATCGGTGCCGGACCGTGCTTCTTGTACGACGGCGTGCCGATGTAGAGTGTCTCGCCTTTCAGCTCGACGTGATTCTGAACGAGCACGCCATTCTGCAAGGCCGTCACGAACGCCGGCGTTGCCATGGAGCCGTCCTCGTGGAAGGTCGGCGCGGTCCAGATGATATCGTACGTCTGCCACTCGCCCGGCTTCCGCATCGAGTTCACGAGCGGCGGATATTGCTTGTAGATGGCCGCGGCCTGGCCATTCACGTAGGTCTTGTTGTTGTACGAATCGAGAACCTGGATCTCGTAGCCCGCGTCGCCAGGCCCGGTGGACGCGAGGAAGACACCGCTGTTGCCGCGCGCCTGGCCCTCGCCGGTGACCGCCTCGGGGATGCGCCACTCGAGATGAAGTTGATAGTTCGTGAAACTCCGCTTCGTCTCGATGTTGCCGGCGGACTTGTTCACCGTGAGAATGCCATCGGCAACCGGCCAGGCGGCGGGCCCGCGGTCCTTC
This sequence comes from Gemmatimonadaceae bacterium, assembly GCA_036496605.1. Lineage (NCBI taxonomy): Bacteria > Pseudomonadati > Gemmatimonadota > Gemmatimonadia > Gemmatimonadales > Gemmatimonadaceae > Gemmatimonadaceae bacterium. The sequence continues at coordinate 220,399 of DASXKV010000054.1, forward strand.
ACCGAGACCCATTGGTCGAGGTTTCGTCCGTCGAAGAGTATGATCGCGTCGGACGGCGGGGCGGCATCCGTTCGGCCCGGTGTGACGATCGGCGGAACGGGAGTCCATACTTCGGTGTCTTCGGGGCGGCCCTTCGACGCCTGCGCGAGCGCAGACGATACGCCGAGGCAACTCAATGCCAACGCGATGGTCGCACGGGGAAAGCGCATTTCTATCACACTCCTTCGCGGTGATTAGGATTCACGTAACGTCTTCGGCGCAACGCGCTGCCATGCGCCATGGACGAGCTCCTTCAGCATCGGTCGCCGGACGGCCGTGAGCCGCACGAGCACCCATGGATAATCGCGGTAATGGTCGGTGATGTAGAAGATCTTCGGATGCGATTGCATCAGGTGCGACCGCTCGAACTCATCGGTGCGGAGAACGATCGTCTCGCCGTCCTCCTTGAGCCTAACGAATAGCTTGCCTTTGACCTTGAGCGCCGCAGTGCCGTATGATGTGCCTTCCTCCACGCCCGGAAGCGCCAGCGCGATGGCGCGAACATCATCGTAGATCAACGCACCCGCGCCACTCACCGCTCGGCGCCGCTCTTCGCTCGCCCGAAAATTCGACGTCGAATCCGTTCGCCGAGACTTGGTGCATTCGGATCGATCACCTTGATCTCGATTGACCCAAGAAGCGTCGAGCCGATGATGCGAACGCGCGGCGCGTCCAACGACGTCGTGCTCGCGATCTCGCGGCGCACGTCGGCGCTGCCGAGGACTGCATCGACTTCGCTCTCGACCCGCAGGCCCGGCGGCACTTTGATCTCCACGTTCGCCATGATGCAGCGGATGTCGATCACCGAAGTCCCGGCGCCGAGAAGGGCGTGTGTGAGATCCAGCTCGACGTTTCCCCAGAATGTGAAAACACGAAAGAGCCGCGGGAGGATCCAATCGGCGTCGCGGCGCGTGTTCGAGAGTATTGCGACGGTGCCCCGGCGCTCCGGAACCTGATGCGCCTCGAGCGTCGGATGCAGTCGAGGCGGGACGACCGCTGGCGGAGAGGAGGTGGGGGAATTCATCGGTATGTGAGACGAAAGCACATCTCGCCGGGTTTCGCTAGAGTCGCCACGTGGTTTCAGAACATCGCGCTGCGCTGCTCGTCTATCGACTCACGAAGTCGTCGTTCTGGGTGGGCGTCGCGAACTTCGCGCAGTTCATCGGCGTCGTGATACTCGCGCCCTGGGTGGGCACGGCCGCGGATCGCATGGCCCTGGTTGGCCCACGTGCGGCGACGATCATGATGGCGCTACCAACGGCCGGCGCCGTCCTGCTCGCGTTCGAAGTAAAGCACTGCGCCGCCCGCGCTCATGCGCCGAGCTCACGGGCCAACCGCTGAAGGACCGCCTGGAGATCCGGGTTTTCCTGGAGGACCCCGACGCCAGGGTCAATCGTTAGGCTCTGCATCCGCGCGACGGCATTCTTGATCGTGAAGTTCCTGGGATCGAGTGCCTCCTCGACTTCTTCCCAACGTAAGGGCATCGACACCGTTGCGCCGGGCAAGGGCCGTACGCTGAACGGCGCGACGATCGTCTGGCCGTGACGATTCTGTAAGTAATCCAGATACACCTTGTCGCCGCGTCTGGTGACATGCCGGACGATCGTGCCGATGTCGCCGAGCTCGCGCAGAACGCAGCGGGCGAGCAGCTCGCCAAGCGTTCGCGACTGCGCGTACGTGCACTGCCTGCCTAACGGGAGAAGGATGTGGAGGCCGGTCTTCCCCGTCGTCTTCACGTAGTTCGGCAGCTCGATCATTTCGCACAGCCGGTGAAGTACCTGCGCCGTGCGAATGACGTCGCCGAAGGGCGCTTCCTTGGGATCGAGATCGATGACGCACCAGTCGGGAAGCTCGAGCGAGCCGACGCGACTCGCCCAGATGTGAAGCGGGATCGAACCGAGGTTGGCGATGTATTGGAGTGAGTCCTCGTCGTCGCACACGAAGTAGCGGATCTCGCGCTGCGTGTCCTCGCTCCAGATGTGGATCGTGCGGATCCATTCGGGGGCAAACTCGGGCGCGTCCTTCTGATAGAACGATTTGCCATCGATGCCGTCGGGATAGCGCGTCATCACGAGCGGGCGGTTGCGCAGATAGGGCAGCATCCATGGCGCGATCGACTTGTAGTACTCGATCAGATCGCCCTTGGTGTATCGCTCGTTAGGCCAATAGACTTTCTTCAGGTTCGAGAAATTGATGGTCTTGCGGACAGGGGCCAGGGGCTTGGGGCTGGGGGCAAGGCTGTCATCCCGAGCGGAGCGAGGGACCTGCTTTTCGCCGGGCTCGTCCAAGGCAGATCCCTCGCTTTCCGCCGGATGACGTTGGTCGCCTGCCTCGGAATGACCTTGTCGCACGCAGTCCCGCGGCGGCTTGTCAGTCCTGAGGCGCTCGAAGGTCGAGTGACGCAGCAAGCCATCCGGAGTCCATTCGCGGAAGCGCACCTCGACCACCGTCACCGGCTCGACCCACGTCGTCGTCTTGGCGTCCGGCACGTCCTGCGTGACGCCGCCGCCGACGAGCGGACCGGTGCACGGCGGCGTGTCGCGCACGAGTGCCGCGAGCTCGCTATCGAGCTTTGTGAGCATATTCTCATCGAAGCCCGTCCCCACGCGACCGGCGTAGACAAGGGCATCGCCGACGTAATCGGCGAGTTGGAGCGCGCCGAGGTGACTCCGGCCGCCTTTCGGGGCGGTGAAGCCAACGACGACGAAGTCGCTCGTCGGTTCTCGCTTGATCTTGATCCACTTCTCGGTCCGACCAGCGCGATACGGCGCGTCGGCCTTCTTGGCGATGACGCCCTCGAGCCCGAGCTTGGCCACCTGGTCGAGAAACGCCTCGCCCTCACGCTCGATGTGATCGAGCATTCGGACGGGGCCCAACTTCGGGAGCGCTTCCTTGAGAAACTCCTTGCGCCTAACGAGTGGCAACGATCGCAGATCGAACCCGTCCAACGCAAGCAGATCGAATGCGTAATACGTCGCGGGCAGCTCGACGGCCGCGCGCTTGACGTCGATCGGCGACGTGAGGCGACCACGCTGCTGCAGTCGCGAGAAGCGCGGGATGCCCTGCTCGTCCAGCACCACGACCTCGCCGTCGACGACGATGTCGTCGACCGGGAGCGCCTTGATTGCGCGCGCCACTTCCGGGAACACGTCGGTGTAATCGTTGCCGTTGCGCGTGAGGAGGCGCGCTTCACCACGCTGCTTGCCGGCAATCAGACGATAGCCGTCGAGCTTCAGCTCGAATATCCATCCATCGCGGGTGAACGCCGCGTTCTGCGCTTCGGCGAGCATCGGCTTCACCGTGGCGGCGTCGACGTGTTGCCTAACGGCGCCCGCCGCGTCGACGGCGGTCCGGAGACGCGTCGCCGGCGTGATCCCGGCCTTCACCTCGTCGACGGTGAGGCCCGACAGTACGGATTCCTCGGGAAACTGATCGCCGGGGCTCTTGACCCAGGCGTCGCGCTCCTTGATGAGGAGCCAATCGCGCTCGCTCTTCTTGATCTTCACGAGCGTCCATTTCCCGTGCAGTTTGTAGCCCTTGAGCTCGAAGAGGAGCTTGCCCTTCTCCAAGCCTTCGCGCCAATCCTCGAGTGGCACCCATTCGCCGCGGTCCCACACGATCACGCCGCCAGCACCGTAATTCCCCTTCGGTATGATGCCTTCGAAGTCGCCGTACTCGAGTGGGTGATCCTCCACCTTCACGGCGAGTCGCTTGTCGTTCATGTCATATGACGGCCCTTTCGGCACGGCCCACGATCGCAGGACGCCTTCCATCTCGAGGCGGAGATCGAAGTGCAACTGGCGCGCGGCGTGTTTGTGCACCACGAATAGTCGGCCGATGGCGGGCGACACGTCCCCACCGAACGGCTCGGTCGTGCGATCCGGCGAGCGCTTCGCTCGATAGGTGCTGAGACTATCGGCGGACTCGGCCGGTGCGTCGGGCGCATCGGAGTCACTTCGATCCGTCATGTTCGTCCAGTGAGGTGCCGGGTGCTAGATGCGAGCACAGGCTGGCATCACAAATGTGATTCTCGCGTGATTGAAGTGGAAAACATGATCGACGGCTTGTACCTTCGAGAACGTACCCCATAACCCGACTGCTCATGCCTGCGCGCTCGATCGCTTCGGCCACGATCTCCTTCGGGCTCGTCTCCGTTCCGGTCAATCTCTACTCGTCCGCGGAATCGAAGACAAGCGTCTCGTTCAACATGCTGCACAAGAAGTGCAACACCCGCCTCAAGCAGCAGTACATCTGTCAGAAGGACAGCGAGATCGTCGGTCGAGAGGATACCGTCAAGGGTTACGAATTCGCTAAAGATCAGTATGTCGTCTTCACCCCCGAGGAGCTCAAGGCGCTCGAGGAGAAGGCGACGGGGATGATCGAGGTCGTCGAGTTCGTACCACTCGCCAAGGTCCAGCGCGAGTATCTCGAGAAGGTGTACTATCTCGGGCCGGAAAAGGGTGGCGATCGCGCCTATCGCCTCTTGTGCAAGGCCCTCGAGGAGACAGGCCGCGCCGCGCTCGGCCAGTACTCGGCGCGCGGACAGCAGTATCTGATTCTGCTTCGACCGTATAACAACTGCCTCGTGATGGAGCAGCTGCATTACGCGGACGAGGTGCGCGCAACGGCGGAAGTGCCGATTCCGACGGGCGACATCAAGCCGGCGGAGCTCGCGCTCGCGAAGCAGCTCATCGATCAGACGGCAAACGACAACTTCGAGCCGCAGAAGTACAAGGACACGGTGCGCGAGCGCGTGCTCGAGACGATTCAGCGTAAGGTCGATGGCCAGGACATCACGTCGTCCGACGTCGCGCCGGATTCCGGCGGCAAGATCGTCGACCTCATGGAAGCGCTCAAGGCCAGCCTCGCGCGATCGGAGGGGGGGGAGGAAGCGCCGGCGCGCAAGGTGTCGTGAGGCTCCTCGCCGGCACCAGCGGGTACGCGTTCAAGGAGTGGAAGGGCGTCTTCTATCCGCCCGAAATCGGCGATGATGCGTGGTTACGCTATTACGCCGGCCAATTCCCGACGGTCGAGATCAATAACACCTTCTACCGGCTGCCCAGGCAGCCGGTGCTCCAGGAGTGGGCGGCGCAGGTCCCGGAGCAGTTCACGTTCTCGATCAAGGCCAGCATGCGCATTACGCATCATGCGAGGCTCAAGCCGGAGTGCGCATCGGCGCTCGACTTCTTGTTGCACAACACGTCGGTACTGGGCGACCGTCTCGGGCCGATTCTCTTTCAGTTGCCGCCGAACATGGAGAAGGATCTTCAGCGGCTGCGTGGTTTTCTCGGGTTGCTGCCGCCGAATCGTCGCTTCACGATCGAGTTCCGTCACGAGAGCTGGTTCGACAACGAGGTCTACGCGGCGCTGCGCGAGCACGACGTCGCCATGTGTCTCAACGAGCAAGAGGACTTCGCGTGCCCGATCCACGCGACCGCATCGTGGGGCTACGTGCGTTTGCATCGATTGGATTACGACGCTGCGACGTTAGGCAGGTGGGCGTCATGCATCGGCGGACAGGGCTGGAGCGATGCGTACGTGTATTTCAAACACGACGAGGGCGTGGGCTCGGGCCCGCCCGCGGTCGGCGCGTTCCTGCAGGCGAGCGCTGCAGTTTAGCGCTCGCGCCAGGCTCGCAGGACCGGGGCCGCTCCGGACACTATGACAACCGAACACGAGCCGGGCCTGCATCCTAACGACCTTCGATCCAGGCGCGCGTCGCGGCACCAACCTCCGCGAGAACCTCGGCGTCGGTTCGTCCTGACGACTTGAGGACGTGAAACGAATGATCCGCGCCCTCGAGCCAGTGCATTCGGAAATTCGATCCGAGCCGCGGGAGCACTGCCTCCATGAGATCGCGACGGCACAAAGGATCGCGCGTTCCATTGAAGCAGATTGCCGGCATCGTTATGCTCGGCAAATGCGCATCGCGGAGTCGGTCTGGCTTGCCCGCGGGATGCAGTGGATACGCGAGTAGCAGCAGCGCGTCGCACTGGATCTTGTCGGCAGCGAGCATCGATGCGGCGCGGCCGCCCATCGAACGGCCGCCGATGATCAAACGGCCCTTGTGCTCCACCTCGGACATCACCGCTTCGATGCAGGCCCGCAGGACCGGCATCGGATCCGGCCGGCCACTCTTCTTCTCGGAATACGGGAAGTTGAATCGCACCACATCCAGTCCACGTCCGCGAAACTCCTTCGCCACGGCTTGAATGCCGCGATCGTGCATGTTGCCGCCAGCGCCGTGTGCGCACACGAAGGTGCCGACAGCGTCGCCCGAGGTCGCCGACTCGTGGAGCACCGAGACTTCGACCTCATCCTCGATCCGTACCTTCCAACTCTTGTTCATTGCACGAGCAATCCCATCTCGTCGAGAAAGCGGTGACCACCGGTGCGCTGTCCGCCACGGCGCTCGGCGCGCGTCAACACCAGCCGGTCGCGGGCGCGCGTCATGCCGACGTATAGCAGACGTCGCGCTTCTTCTATCTCCTTCTGCGTCGCCGGATGAAGCCGAGTGCCGCCGGGCAGCTGACCGTCTTCGACGCCGAGGATGTACACACGCGAGAATTCGAGTCCTTTGGTCGAATGCAGAGTCAGCAAGTTCACACGTTCGCGCGCCGGCACAACGCCATCCTTGCTCGATAGCGCCACACGTTCGAGTAGCTCGTCGATCTGGTCGCCTAAAGATTCAGTGGTGCACGCTTGCATCAATCGGCGAAGTCGCCCCATCGCCACCGGATATCGCTCGGACGCCTTCCGCTCGGCCCGAACGCGCCGCATCGCCTCTTCCCCGCCCAGCAGCTGGATGAGAACGCGAGCGGTGGGCAGCGTTGGGTCGCCGGCGAGCTCGCGCTCCGCACGATAGAACTCGAGGCAGTCGCTGTAGCGGCCGAGGGAGAAAGGCCGGCAGAGACGGCGCAGCAGCTGACCCTCGTCATCGAGGTCGCCGTTCCAGAGCGCGAGCGCGACGCCGAGATAATCGAGGACGTGGACGAGGGACGTCTTCCGCGCCCGGACGATCTTGGATTCGCCCAGTGCGAGAAAGACATGACCGAGTGTGCGCGCGTCGTCGAGCGCGCGGTGCGAGATGCCGGGATCGATGCCGAAGCGCGCCGCAAGATCGGAAAGCTTCGCGCTGCCGGAATGCAGCTCGCGCGCGAGGGGTAGTGTATCATACGTGCAGTGTTCCGCGCCCGTGAGCCGGCGCAGCAGCGGGAAGTCGAACTGGTACCCATTGTGCGCGACGAGCACGTCGGACCCACAGAATTCCGCGACCCGCGGCCAGACTTCTTCCAGGTACGGTGCGTGGGCAACGTCGCGCTCCGTGATCTGGTGCGCACGCGCCGCGCCCGGCGTGATTGGACACCGCGGCCTAACGAGCATCGAGAGCTCGTCGCGAATCACCCCGTCGCGGACGCGCACGGCCGCGATCTCGACGATCTCCGCGCTGGCAACGTTGGTGTCGGTCGTCTCGAGATCGATCGCGGTGAAGTCGCGGAATTCGTTCCGGAAACTCCCCATGCGAAGGAGCTGTGCCGCTTTGAATAGCGCGACGGGGCTTGTCGTCTCGAGCGAAGGATGACAAGGGGAGTCGTTGCCCTCCCCGGGATGACAAACCGCCACGCCCACCTCGGCGAGCATGCCCTTGAGAGCGATCTCGGCGCCGCCGAGACGGGGGAGCACGATCGGGGTCCGCGTGCGCACGGCGCGACCGAGGTGGTCCGCCAGCTCTACCACCGCTGGATCGCCCGCCGGATCCGTGAGCGCATCATGATGCTCCTCGAGCGTCGTGCGATAGACCCCGACGCGCTGCGAGAGGATCTCCTCGACGAGTGAGCCGACCGCCGCATGCCGTCTGCCTAACGCAGCGAGGTTGCGCAGCGTGTAGAGCGCACGCTTGATCTTTTTCGCGTCGCCGTGCTCGCGCGGCAACGCGTTGGCGGCCAGCTGTAGTTGAGCGACGAGCGAACGCGTCGTTCCCGCTTTCGCCCGCGCATCGTCGACCAGTGGCCCAGGCAGGACGACTTCGAGAAAGCCGTCGTCCTGCAGGTCATCGCGATGCGCGATGACCCGGAGCGCGGCAACGACATACTCGCACACCGGGTCCTCGCCGAGCGCACGCCCCTGAGCGAGCCGGCAGGGCAATCCAGCGCTGAGCAAACCCGCCTCGGCGAGATCGCCGATCTGGTGCTTGCGGTACAGTAGCGCGTAGTCGCCCCAGGAGAGCCCGTGGCGCGTGCGGTCGCGACGCAAATCTTCGATAACCCATGCGATCTCGCTGTCCTCATCGGGGAACGTGCGCGCCATGACATCGAAGGGAGAATCGCGATCGACGGCGAGCTCCTTCCGGCCGAGGAGCGGCGCGTTGATCTCGATGAGCCGATGCGCGCGATTGACGATCGTGCGCGGGCACCGGCGATTCTCGCGCAGCTGGACGTGACGACGGAGTGAGAAGTCGTTCATGAAAGTCAGAAACACTCGTGGGTCCGCTCCCGCCCACGAGTAGATCGACTGATCGTCGTCGCCCACGGCGAAGACGTGCCGGTGCGCGCGGCCGATATCGCGAATCACCGAGTACTGAACAGGATTGAGGTCCTGAAACTCGTCGACGAGAATGCAGTCCCAGCGGGCGGCAATGCGCGTCACCACGTTGGCATCGCCGAGAAGCTCGGCCGTCCTGAGCACGAGCTGGTCGAAATCGACGAGATTGCGATCGTCGAGAAACCGTTGATAGCGATCGAAGATGTCGCCGTCGCGCGAGTACTCGAAGGATGCGCTGCAGAAACGGTGCGTCGCAAACCGCGTGAGGAGCCGGCCGTGCCAGCGGTTTGGAACGCCAAGCCGGCGCAACACGGCGCGCTGCTGGCGATCGTCGACGATCCCGAAGCCGCGCTCGAGTCCGACTCGATCGCCAAATTCGCGCAGCAGCTCGGCGCAGAAGGCGTGAATGGTACCGGTCTTGACCGTCGCGGCGGAGTTCCCTAACGAGCGAGCGAGTCGCTCGGCGATCTCACCCGCGGCCTTGTTGGTAAAGGTGAAGGCGCAGAGTCGCTCGGGCCGAAGCGCGAGCGTCCCGATGAGGTAACGAATGCGCTCGATGAGACAGAAGGTCTTCCCGGCGCCTGGTCCGGCGAGGACGAGGAGTGGCTCGCGTCCGGCCTCGATCGCCTCACGCTGTGACGGCGACGGCACCAGCGTGGGTGCTAGGAACAGCGGTACCGTCGATTCGCCGATCAGATGTGTGGTCACGACGTCGTCAGGACGTTGTCATCGTGCCGTAAGGTGCCCCGGTCCATAGTCAGCGTGATCCTAACTCACCCGAGGTCGATATGCCACAGATTCGTGCACTCGCCCTGGCACTGCTGGCGCTTCCAGGAGTGTTGGCGGCGCAGACGTTCAAGGTCGAGAAGTACACCACTGGCGGTGAAGGCGGCACCGACTATCTGACCGCAGATCCGATAACGGGTCGTGTCTACATCTCCCGTGGTACGCACGTCATGATCGTCGATCAGGCCACCGGTAAGGTTGTTGGAGACATACCGGACGCGCCTCGCACGCACGGCATTGCGCTGGCGCAGAAGGACGGCCATGGCTTCACGACGAACGCCGGCGATTCCACCTCGACGATGTTCGATCTCAAAACGATGGCCGTCATCAAAAAAGTGCACGCCGGTGTCGATGGTCTGGACGGGATCATGTACGATGACGCGACCGACAAGGTCCTCACGATCGACCACAGTCATCCGACGGGCACCGCGGTCGTGATCGATCCGAAGACTGGCGATATCGTTGCGCGGGTGGAGTTGACCGGCAACGGACCCGAAGGGGGCGTGAGCGATGGCAAGGGTCGGATCTTCATCAACCTCGAGGACAAGGCCGCCATCGACGTTATCGACACGAAAACTTGGAAGGTGACGACCACTTGGTCCATCGCGCCGTGCGAGGGACCGACTGGGATCGCGATGGATCGCACGACGAACCGCATCTTTTCGGGATGCAGCCGAACCTCGGTCGTCGTCGACGCCGCCACTGGAAAAGTCGTCGCTCAGATCGCGAATGGAAATGGGGTCGACGCGTTAGGCTGGGATCAAGCGCAGAAGCTGATCTACATTCCGGCCGGGCGTGACGGGAACGTCACGGTCGTTCACGAAGACTCACCGGACAAGTACACGGTCATCGCGATGGTGCCCACCATGGTCGGCGCGAAGACGATCTCGGTGGACGACACGCGTCACGTCGCGTACGCGTTCACGCCGGAGTACGGGCCACCGCCCGCCGGCACGCCGGCCCCCGAGCCTGGGCGTCGCGGACCACGCGGCCCGATGATCGGGACGTGGTTTATCCGGATCGTGCACTAGGGCCAGGGCTGGGGCCTCTCACCGACCTGGCTTTTCCGGTTGCTCCTCCCAATGCTTGACGATGCGGTCTACCGCCGTGCGCGTCTCGGCGTACTTGAGCGTCGGCAGCGCGCTCTTGAGCGCCGCCAGCCCGCGCTCCCGGCCTAACGATCGACCAATGGCCTCGAGCGTCCAATCGCGGACATAGGGGTGCGCGTCGTTCAAGTCGGAGACGAGCAGATCGAGGGCGTACCGGCTTCCACGGCCGGCCATTACCGCGAGCGCGGAGGATGGCAAATTCCGCTCGCTCACGAGATCGTGGACCGGTGCAACGAGCGTCGAATCGCCCGCGCGCACGGCCGCACCCAACGCCGCGTTCTGTATCGCGTCCCGGTACGACGGCGTGCGCAAGCCTTCGAGAATAAGGACCCGGCGATTCGCGGTGTCGAGTCTGACGAGCGCGGAGTACGCCGCCGCGCGCACGGCGTAGCTGTCGTCGCTCTTCCATGCGGATCGGGCGAGCGTCAGCGCCTCCGTGCCGCCCAGGCGGCCGAGCGATTGAACGGCCGCTTGGCGAACCTGGCTCGAGGTGTCTCGCAACGCCTTCGTCAACGCCGGCACCGCGGCCGGCGCAGGCATCTCGCCTAACGCTCCTGCCGCCTGCGCACGCGTGAGGAAGTAGTCGCTGCTCGTCGCCGCCAGCGCGAGCGCCACCTGCGCGTCGGCATCGGTTGGCCGATCGGCAAGCTGATCGATCACCCACGAGCGATTCCACAAATTGGTGTCGAGGCGTAGCTGCGTCGCAAGCTGCGCGCTCGGCTGATCGAATGTGAGCGTTTTGAGAATTCGATTTCCGTCGTCGAAGACGATCATTGCGGGTGCGCTCGGCACGCCGTCGACGACGATCGTGTCCTCACGCTGATCGATCCAGCTCCTGCGCACGATATCCGCACTGCCGGTGACGCCGACGCGCACGGTGACTGGCATCCGGAACACTTCGGGAACGACATAGCGCATGCCGGCGCTGTCCGGCTTGAGCGTGTCACGTTGCGTCTGTTTTGCGACGAGTGTCAGTCGCTTCGCGGAGGCGTCGTACGCCGACGTGACCGTGAAATCCGGATAGCCGGCGCTGTACATCCACTCGTTCCAGAACCAGGCGAGGTTCTCGCCGGTCGCTTCGAGCACCGATTGACGGAGGTCGTCGGTGACGGCGTTGCCGAAGGCGTGCGTCGTAAGGTACCGATGGATCGCCGACCAGAAGCGCTGCTCGCCGAGATAGTTCTTGAGCATCTCGAGAACGAGCGCGCCTTTCGGGTACATGTTGTTCGACCCCTGCGAGACGAGGGGCATACGGCGCCGCGCGTCGATCTGCATGAACTGGCGGTACTCGTCGAGGTAGTAATCCTCCTCGAGGTGCGCGCCCTTCTTCTCGCGCCAGTACTGACCCGGCATGAATTCGGCGAAGCCCTCGTTCAGGAACATATTCGCCCAGTTCGCGGTGGTGACGTAGTCGCCGAACCATTGGTGCGCGAGCTCGTGTGGGATGAGTATATGCTGATACCAGGGTCGATCCTGGTAGGCTCTTGCGTCGGGCAACCAATCGACGAGCGTGGTCGCGCTGACATTTTCCATTCCGCCAAAGAAATCGGCGACGGTCGTTTGGGCGTACTTCGGCCACGGATACTCGACGCCGGTGAGTCTCGAGTACACATCGATCATGTCGGGGGTCACGTGGAAGAGACGCCAGGCGAGCGCGCTGTCTGCGTGGTAGACGTAGTAGTCCACCGGCACGCTCTTCCATGCATCGTGAATCCTGGCGAGCGGCGCGACGACGATCGAGACCAGGTAAGTCGCGCTGGGCCGGTCCTCGCGCCAGCGCAACGTGCGTGCTCCGCTCGCGTCTTTCGTGTCGCTCACGAGCGCGCCGTTCGACACCGCCATGAAGCCCGCGGGGACCGTCGCCTCGAGCTCCCACGTCATCTTGTCGTTCGGGTAATCATAGGTCGGGAACCAGTAGTGATTGTCGTACGACTCACCCATGCTCCAGATCTGTCGCGGCGTGTGCGGTCGCTCGTCGATGAATGTGAGGCCGTGACCGTTCTCGATCTTGCCTGCGTAGTCGATGGTGAAGCGGACAGTATCGTGAAAAGCGACTGGTCGTGGGAGATACACGACGAGCGTGTCGCCATGGCGACTCGTCCTCAGCGTAACGGTTCCGCTCGAGACTCGCTTGATACCGAGGAGTGCTCCGGCGTCGAACACAACGGAATCGAACGCCGGCCGCAGGGCGATAAGCGTAGTGGAAACATTGCCGCCGAACGACAGGGAGTCCCAATTGAAATCGTGAACGACGATGCGCTGGTGCACGAGATCATAATCGTGCGAGCGCGTGTAGCGGTCGTTGGCGATGCTCTCGAGATTAGGGTTCTGGGCTCGGGCCGTTGCGGCGAGCACTGCGAGCGCGGCAAGCAGCGCTGTGACGTGAGTTCGCATGCCGGAAAGCTAAGGTCGACCGAAGTGAGGCGGGGCTTGAAGACACATTCATTACAGGCAACCGCATGATACGACCCGCCTATGGCGCCCGTGCTTGCCAGTGCCGTGGACGCGGCGCATCATAGAAGCCTCGTGAATCCCATGCGTCGCGGGGGCTCCGCGGCAGGCGTCCGATCCTTCCCGAGGGTGTCATGCAGCGCATCTCGCGTTTTCTCGGTGCGGTGGCCTTCGTCGCCGCGATCGTTCCTCTTCGCGCGCAGACTCCGGCCGCGCAACAGGGCACGGCGCTGGCGCCGGTCGCCAACGCTCAACCGTACGTCACGCACATTCACGGCTACACGCGCACCGACAACTATTTCTGGCTCCGTGAGAAGAGCAATCCCGCCGTCCGCGCCTACCTCGAGGCGGAGAACGCGTATACCGACGCGGCGATGAAGCCAACCGAAGCGCTGCAGCACCAACTCTACGACGAGATGCTGCGCCGCATCAAGCAGACTGACGAGAGCGCGCCATACCCCGAAAACGGCTTTCTGTACTACTCGCGGACTGAAGAAGGAAAGGAGTACCCGATTCTGTGCCGGAAGCGTGCCGGCAGCGACGTTGAGCAAGTACTGGTTGACGAGAACGAGATGGCGAAGGGGCTCGGTTTCTTTTCTGTCGGGACCGCGACCGTCAGCAACGACGGCAATCTGCTCGCGTTCACAACGGACACGACCGGGTATCGGCAATACACGCTCCACATCAAGGATCTCCGCTCCGGTCAATTTCTCCCCGATCGCATCGTTCGTGTCGGCAGCGTCGTGTGGTCCACCGATGACCACACGCTCTTCGTGACGACGGAGGATTCCGTCACGAAGCGAAGCGACAATTTCTGGCGACACACCGTCGGCTCCAACGATACAAAGCTGGTCTACCATGAGCCCGACGAGCTGTTCGACGTATTCGGTCTGCGCTCGGAAGACCGAACGACCGTCATTCTCATCTCGTTCGCGAAGACAATGACCGAAGCCCGCTATGTTCGCGCCGATCATCCGCTGGCGTCGCTCACCCTGCTACTGCCGCGGGAGCCCGGGCACGAGTACTACCCGGATTTCGACGACGGAAAGCTGCTGATTCGCACGAACAAGGGCGCGAAGAACTTCCGGCTCGTCTCAGCTCCGATCAAGGCGCCGACGCAGTGGAAGGAAGTCGTTCCGCACGACCCGCACGTCAAGCTCGACGACTTCACGCCGTTCAGGAATTTTCTCGTTCTCAGCGAGCGCGAAGACGGACTCCCGTACCTACGAATTATCGACAAGAAGACGGGCGCGTCGCATCGCGTCGCGACGCCGGAGCCAGCGTACCTCATTAGCCTGGGCAACAATCACGAGTACGACGCGAAGCGCATCCAGTTCTTCTACACGTCGCTGGTGACACCGGCGTCGACGTTCGACTACGACGTTCGAACGCGCGAGAGAAAGTTGCTCAAGCAGCAGCCGGTCTTCGGCTACGACCCGGTGAACTACGAGTCGCGGCGACTCTGGGCAACAGCTCGCGACGGTACCAAGGTGCCCGTCGCCATCGTGTACAAGAAAGGGACGTCGGTCGACGGGACCGCACCGCTCTTGCTCTATGCCTACGGTTCGTACGGTGCGTCGATCGATCCATCGTTCACGTCCAATCGAGTCAGCCTGCTCGATCGCGGATTCATCTATGCGCTCGCCAGCATTCGCGGCGGTGGTGAGCTCGGGGAGGAATGGCGCGAGGCTGGCCGAATGATGAAGAAGATGAACACCTTCACCGACTTCATCGATGTCGCGCAGTACCTGGTCGACAACAAATACACGTCCACCGATCGGCTGATGATTCAAGGCGCCTCAGCCGGTGGATTGCTCATGGGCGCGGTCACGAACATGCGACCAGATCTCTTCAAGGCCGTCAACGCCGGCGTCCCGTTCGTCGACGTCATGAACACGATGCTCGACGCGTCGCTCCCACTGACGACGAGCGAGTACATCGAGTGGGGCAATCCTAACGAGAAGCCAGCCTACGATTACATGATGCAGTACTCGCCCTACGACAACGTGAAGGCACAGCGCTATCCGGCGATGCTCGTCGAGGTTTCGTTCAACGACAGCCAGGTGCCGTACTGGGAAGGAACCAAGCTCGTGGCCAAGCTGCGCGCCACCAAGACCGATTCCAATGCACTGCTGCTCAAAGCCAATCTTGGTGCGGGACACGGCGGGTCATCCGGCCGGTACGACCGACTCAAGGAGATCGCGTTCGAGTACGCGTTCTTCTTGAACCAGTTACCGGACTCGAAACGCGTGGTGCCGTGAGACTCACTCGTACCGGAGGGCTTTGGTCGGCTCAACGCGTGCGGCCCGCAACGCCGGCAGCCAGCTCGCCGCGAGCGCGACGGCAAGCAGCGACACGGCCACGACCACGAACACTGCGGGATCGCGGGGCGACTCGTCGAAGAGGAGTGGCGCAAGCCATTTGCCCGCCCCGAGCGCGATCGCCCCGCCGATGACGACGCCTGCGATGCCGAAGGCCACTCCTTCCTTCACGATGAGCCGAATCACGTCACTCGCCTGAGCGCCTAACGCCATCCGCACGCCCATTTCGTGCGTGCGCTGGGCCACATTGTAGGCGATCACGCTGTATAGGCCGATCGCCGCCAGCACGAGCGCGAGCGCGCCGAACGCACTGAACATCGACGCGCCGAGACGCCACGATCGTGTTTCCTGTCCCAGGACCTCGGAAAGCGGCGTCGTGGTGATATACGACGCTCCAGGCATCTCATGCTGAAGCGAGCGACGCACGGCGTCGGCGTTCTTCGCCGCATCGCCCCGCACGCGAACGAAGAGGCCCGTCCGATTGGGATTGAATTGCGTCGCCGGGAGATAGTAGTACATCTCTGTCTCGTTGCTCAACTGGTGCGACTTGATGTCCTCGGCGATACCGACGACATAGCGGCAGGGCGCCGTATCGGCGTTCATACGGATGCACTTGCCGATCGCATCATCGTTAGGCCAGAGCGTGTGCGCCATCGCCTGGCTCACGACCATCACGAGCTGGGAGTGCTCGAGGTCCGTTGCCTGAATTCCTCGGCCGCGGAGGATGCGCGTCCCCATCGTCTTGAAGTAATCCGGCGACACCGCGCTCAAGTCGAAGCGGCCGAGTCGCGATACAGTGTCGATGCCGCTCACGAACAGGCTCGTGCTCCATGTACTCCAGAACGGGATTCCGATTTGGAGCGTGGCGCTCCTCACATTCGGCGTTGTCTGCGCGCGCTCGAGCAAGCGACGGCGGAGATCGACCTGCTGCGCGCTATCGAGTTGGACGCCGCGCATATTCAGGTCGACGATGAGCACGGGATCGGTGTCGAAGCCGAGGCGGATGTTACGCACATTCGTTAGGCTTCGGACGAACAAGCCGGCGCCGACGAGTAACGTCACGGATAGCGCGCCCTGAACGAGCAGCAGCCCAATACGCAATCGCGAGCGCTGGTATGTCCCCTCGCGCGCGCCAGCCTTGAGGTCGCCCGTGAGATCGGCGCGGCTTGCCTGGAGGATGGGCGCGAGACCCGTGAGCAATCCCACGATCAACGCGGCAGCGCCAGCGAAGAGCAGTGTCCGCTGGTCCCTGAGCACCGATTGCGAGACGCTGCCAGGGAGAAAGGCCATGCGCAGACCGGCGCCGCTCCATTGCGCCACGAGCACCCCCGCGACGCCACCAGCAAGCGCCAACAGCACGCTCTCAGTGAGCAGCTGCGAAAGCAGGCGGCCACGGCTCACGCCTAACGCGAGGCGAACTGCGATCTCGCGCCGGCGGCGCAGCGCGCGGGCGAAGAGCAGATTCGCGACATTGGCGCAGGCAATCAGCAGCACGACCACGGCCACACCACCCAGCCATGCCGCAACCTTTGCGAAGCCGGATGCATTCGGCCCCCGTTCGCTGAGGATCGACCCGATCTGCGCTCGGGGACGCATCAATTTGTTCGATGGCATTCGCGGCGAGCCGACGCGCTCAGCTTCGATGCTCTTGAGGAATGCCTGCGTGACGTCCGCGTTCGCCGTTGCCTCGCTGACAGCCGGCTTCGTGCGGGCGATCATGTCCATCCATCCCCAGTGGTACGTCGTCCACCATGACTCGTTCTTCCCAATGAATCCGCCGCGGGCCTGTGAGGCGCCGTACGTCACGATCGGGATGAAGTACGCGGGCGGCTCATTGGGCCAGAGACCCACGAAGCCCGGCGCCGAAACGCCAATGATCGTGTAGATGTCCGAGCCGATCTGCACCTTCGTGCCGAGAATTTCCTTTCTGCCGCCGTACTCGGTCTGCCAGCGTGCATAGCTCGCGACGGCCACGTTGGTGCCGCTCGGGGGCGCATCTTCGCTCGGGAGGAAGTAGCGCCCGAGCGCCGGCGGCGCGTCGAAGAAGCCGAAGAAGCTCGAGCTTACGATCCCGATGCGCATCTCGCGGGCAGCCTCGCCGATACCAACCGCCAAATCTCTCTCCGTGAAGCCGGACGTCCGATCGAACGACGTGGTGTACTTCGACATGTCGACGTATCGCGCATACTGGCCACCCAAGCCCACACGCTCCTTGCCGCGATAGGTCTGGAATCCATAGACGCGATGAACGGCGTCCGGATTAACGAGGAGCGGCGGCGGCCGAAAGAGCATCCGATCGACGAGCGAGAACATCGCCGCATTGGCGCCGATACCGAGCGCGAGCGTGAGGACAATCGCGGTCGTGAACGCGGGCTTCGCGCGCAGGCCGCGAAGGGCGTAGGACAGATCCTGCAGGAAGGAGTCGATCATGAGAGGTCAGACACGGTCCAGTCGACGAAGGTTCGCGCGAAACCTATCGCCACCTCGAGCATGGAGAGGTCAGCGGCGACTCTCTCGCTGCAGCTGGAAGCTTTTGAGCTTACTCAGGCCATCGCGCGCCTTACGGACCGATACGAGATCGGTGTCGGCTTTCGGCCATTGCGCGAGGAATCGCTCGTACAAGCTGCGGACACGTGCCTGATCGCCGATGCGTTCGTAGCTGTCGGCGGCGCTCACCGGCGCGATCAATCCGTACTGCTCGGCCTCGTAGCCGTACCAGCCACCAGTCGCGCCCGCGAGGGACTCGTACAAGCGTGCGGCGCCGTGGAGATCGCCGCTCTGGCCGACGGCACGCGCGAGGGATTCCCGGATGTACTCGGTGGAGTCCGTGGCGTAAGCGAGTCGAAGGACGCTCACGGCGCTGTCGGGGTGACCCTGCGCGAGCGCGACCTCGCCGCTCAGAACCTGCACATTCGAGCGATCCCCGGGGTTGTCAGCGCGGGCGCGTCGGCGGAGCGTGTCGAGCACCTCGACAGCGAGCGGCAGCTGCCCGTCTCGCACGAGTGCCTTGCCGAGATAGACGAGGAACCGCGGCTCGAAGTAGGCCTTCCTGAACAGCCCATACGCCGAGCGGATCTCCGCGCTCGCCGAGTCGCGCCAGCCTTTCTCTTGCTCGGCCGACGCGAGGAAGAGGCGATTGCGCGCCTCCGTCAGCTCGCGATTCGGCGCCTCACTGAGCAGCGTCGCCTGGCGAAAGCGATCGATCGCTTCGGCGTAGTGCCCCTGCGACATCGCGAGGAGGCCTAACGAGCGATTACCGCGCGCCTGCTGATCGGGATCGCCGACGAGCATCGAGTCGTACACGGCTCGCGCTTCGTCGTGCTTGCCGGCCAGCACGAGCGTCTCGCCATACTCGTGATTCAAGTTCTCGAGCGTGAGCAGGTTTGGCTGCAGCCGGAAGGCACGCTTGTAGTTCACGATGGCGGAGTCGTATGCGGCGAGTTCCTTGTGTGCCGTGGCGAGATTGATGTAATCGCCGGCGCTGCTGGAATCGCGCGACAGCTGGGTGCGCAAAGCGGCAACGGCCTCCTGCGCGTGCCCGAGACGCATGTAGTCGTAGCCGATCTTCCCCCACGCGCTGCGGTCACCGGGGTACACCGCCAGCAGCGCACGACGGAGCTCGATTGCGTGCAAGCGATTTCCTCTCCAGCTCTCCGCGGCGGCCCGCACCGTTAGGCGCTCTCGATCGGTGAGGCGGTCGAGCAGACGCAGTGCATGGTCAAAGTGCGCGTCGCCGTTGGGACGGTCGTTGGTCCAGTAATACGCGCCGCCGAGCTCTGCGTGCGCGAGGGCGAAGTCGGAGTCGATCGCGACGGCTTCCTCATAGAGCTCGACGGCGGGCTTTCGCTGTCCTGCTTTCCAGGCGGCGAGGCCGTCGGCGTATTTATGAAGGGCTTCGAGCGAGGCGGTCGTCGCCTGCGGCAGGGGAAGGTCGTGCTTCGCAATGGCACCCGCGGATTCGCCGATGTCGCGACGCAGCCGTCGCACCAGATCGTCGACGGCGGCGATCACGTCCGACCGCCGATTGGCGAGGCGCGTCTCGGCGGCGAGCGCGCGGCCACTCGACGCGTCGACGATCTGTGCCGTGAGCATGTAGCTGCTGTCGACGCGGTCGATGGCCGCGACGACCACCGAATTGATGCCCTCGCGCTGCGCCACTTCGCGAGCCGACGTCTCGTCGAGATGCATTGTTGTTGCTGCCCCGTGCGGGCGGCCCATGCGCGCGAGGGTTTGCTCAATCCGTGCGCGGGGGAACACGCTCACATAGGCAGACTGCTGAAGACCCGTCGCCAGCGCCGCATCGAGCGCACGATCGAAGATCGAATCGCGCGTGCGGTTGTCGAAGTCCGCGGCAAGAATCCATGCTCGTTCGGCGTCGCGGCCGCGATTCGTGTACATCCGAGAGAGGATGAGCGCGAGCAGCACGATCAAGCCGGCGGCAAATCCGGCGACTCGGTAGGGCTTCGTCTTCTGTGTAACGAGGCGGAACGGCGTCGCGCGGCGTGGCGCCGCCGCGGCTTCGACTGTCGGCGCCGGGGCTGACGCGAACGTCCGCGGAGTAGCTGGCGCGACTGGCGCCGTCGTCGGCGGGACGACGCGGGGCTCGGTCGAACGTCGAGGGGCGTCCGTCTTCACCGGCTGTCGACGCAGCTTGTCGGCGAGTGCGGCGACCGCGGGATTGGGCTCGGCTTCGAGATCGTCGCGAACGAGCGTGTGATAGATCTCGGCATGGCGCAACGCGCTGGCGCGGTCACCGGTCGCGGCAAGCTCCGTCATGAGCGAGAGGACGACTCGCGTCTTCCGCGGCTCCATGACGGCGAGCCGTTGCCAGCGTTGCACCGCGCCCGCGTGGTCGCCCTTCCCGGCCGCCTCCGTGGCGAGGGATTCGAGCGCGAATTCCACCTCTCTCGTTAGGCGCGCACGCTCCTCGTCGACCCAGCGATCGAATCCCGGCGCGCCCGTGATGAACACGCCGTCGAGGAACGGCCCCCTATAGAGCTCCGCCGCGCCGATGCGATCGCCGCGTGCCAGCGCCGCCTGGAAGTCTTCGACGTCGCTCGTTATTGCAGCCGGATTGAGTGATGGTTCTTCGCGACCGATGACGAGTGCCTCAGCCCCGAGATCTTTCTTGAGCGAGTAGAGAGTCTGATCGAGGGCATGGCGCGCGCGGTCGGTGTCGCTCTCTGGCCAGAACAGTGCGAGGAGCTTGTCGCGCGGCACGCCACGGGGCGCACTCACGGCGAGAACAGCGAGCAGGGCCAAGCGCCGCCGTGCCGATGTTGCGGCAGACGGCGACGCTCTACCGTCGCTTTGCTCGATCGAAAGGCCACCGAGCGTCCGAAGCCTCAACACGCCGGACTGTCCTCCGCCTTGCGGATGGCGAGACTAGCGTACGGTCGGACTTGTGATGACGCAAGACCAAACGACGACGGCGGCTCGATCCTCAGCTCCGGGGTTGATCCGTCGCGTCCCTGCCCAGTTGCGCCGGCTTGTAGTTGCGCCGCTCGGGAAGCCGTTCCCTCAATTCGCGCCCGCTCATTCCGGTGTTATAAACCTGCGCTCCAGGCTCGAACTCCTTCCCCCGAACGAGTTCTCCAACAACCACAGGCTCGAAGCCGGCGTCCCGGACCAGCCGTGCGACGACATCCAGCGCCTCGCGGTCGTCACTGGCCAGCGGGATGCCGACTTGCTCACCCTTCCGATGCGCCTCCGTCTCGAGTGTCTTGTAATAAACGGTATTGAACGCCTTCACCCAGCGCGCCCGCGGGAACATCGAGGCAGTCCAGCCCGCGGATCCGCGCGGATCGCGCGTCGCCTCGCGGGCGAAGCTGCCGTCCCGCTGCTCGTAGGCATTGCCCGTGTCGAGGACGATCTTGCCGGCCAGCAATGGTCCGATGTCTCGCGCCAGTTCCGGCATCGCCTTGAGCGGCACGGTGACCAGGACGGCGTCACCGAATTGCGACGCCTCCGCGGGCGAACCGGCGGAGGCGCGCTCGCCAAGCTTCTTGACGAGGGACTCGAGCTCGTTAGGGTGACGCGACGCAAGTCGCACGTCGTGTCCAGCGTCGACCCACAGCTTCGCGAGAGTCGAACCGATCATCCCCGCGCCAACGATGCCGATGCGCATGACGGCCTCCAGCAGATCGAGAAGGTGAACATCTCAGAGTAATCTGCCAGCGGGCGCAATTGGCCCTCCAAAGCCGCTATCTGCGCGCGACGTAGGTCGCGAGGAGGCCGACGATCGCGGGAATGACCGCCATGGCACCCTGACCCTGGATCAGTGTCGTCACCACGGCGCCGATCATGATAATCACCAAACCCCGCGCGGCGACCGGCGTTAGGCGCTCCTGAATGTGAAACAGGCCGGGCAGAACCACGCCGAGGGCACCCAAGGTCTCGCAGATGCCGATGAACTTGATGAAGCCGCCGGGAAGGTGGGACTGTTCGGCGAGCACGGCGGCAGGTAGCACCAGCTTCATTCCACCCGCAAAAAGAAAGATCGCGGCCAAAAGGCCCTGGGCGATCCACATGCGGGTGGTGGACCGGTCGCGCTGGCTCAGACTGATCGAGGTCATGGTCGTGTCTCCGAGTTCGGGTTGGCTTGGGTTTTCTGTCCTCTGCCAACACGTCGAGCGGCGAGATCGGAAATCGACACGCGGAGAAATCAGGGAAGCGATGGGCTCTGGCTCCTTGGCGGGCCGCCTGGGGAAACATTCCGCCGGGCAAGAGCATTGACACACTACCTGTCGAAACGGTACCAAGCGGCCCTACTCGATGAGCCACTATGACGGGCGACATGCGGCACCTTCCGAACGACGGTCGAAATCGAGAACCCAGCACGGCGAGGCGTACGGCGCGCCTTGCATGGCGTGCTCGTCGATACTGGCGCCGAAGTCTCCTGGGTTCCAGCCGCCTGCGGCGGCCGCTCCCTAACGCTGATCCGCCAATCCGCTGACCTCCTTCTTGACGGCGGCCAGCTCGGCGCGGCTCTCAATCAATGCCTGCCGGTTCATCGCCGTGGGCGGCGCGAAGCTTCCCTGCTGCGCGCCCTGACCGTTGAACGCCCGCGCCACGGCACCGAGCTTGGCACGCGTTGCGTTCCGTCCAACCGTTAGGCGCCGCTCCAGAGCGACGTATCGCGCCGAGTCCGCACCCGTCGCCGACGAGCGCCGCGAGCGCAGATCGGCGACGACCCGCTCGACCTCGACCTGCGCCGCCTGGATATCCAGCAAGAACGACTCACGCGTGCGCTGCTGCGCCAACGTATAAGTACTCATCGGATCCGCGCGCACCTCGAGAGGACGCGAGCTCGTGTCGCCATCGACATCGAGCGTGACAGTAAATGCTCCCGGGGCGACGAATGGCCCGCGCACGCCGATGTCGTGCATCGGCACCGGCAATTGTTGCTGCGGCTCGACGCGCCGGCCGCCACCTTCACCGCCGCCCTCTTCAGCGACCACACCCGCACCGACGGTCGATGGCGGCGGCTCATGCCGGAGATCCCACGTCACGCGGTGAATGACGCCGGCCGTCGTGCTGCCCAACAGCACACGAACGACTTTCCCATTCGCGCGGCGAATCGTGAGGCGGACCTTCTGCGCCGGACGCGAGAGATAGTAGGTGAGCGCCGCGCCGTCGGCGGGATTCTCCGCGGCGTAAAAGCCTTGCGCCATGTTCGAGACGTCGTCCCAATACTGCATGAGCGTCGCGCGGCGCGTTGGAAAGAGATGGGACCCTCGCGCCGCGATCATGTCCGACCACTCGCCGATCGGGGACGCGTCGTCGAGGAGCCAGAGGCTGCGGCCGTGCGTGGCGAGGAGCAGGTCCTTCGTCCGCGGATGGATCAGAATGTCGTCGTAGATCGTCGTCGGCAGGTTGCTCGTTAGGCGTGTCCAGTGCGCGCCCGTATCGAGCGTCACGAAGAGGAAGCGCTCCGTGCCCGCGAAGAGGACGCTGGGCTTCCCCGGGTACTCGGCGATGCTGCGTACCGACGCGTCGCCGGGAAGGCCGGCGCTGATCGATTTCCACGTCTTGCCGAAGTCCGTCGTGCGGACGATGTACGGCGCGAAGTCCCCACTGCGATGCGCGTCGAAGGCAACGTAGGCCGTGGCACGCGCGGCCGACGAGGCAACAATGCGTCCGACGTAGGTACCATTCGCAATTCCGGTCGACGTGCTGATCGCGGTGCTCAACTCGTGCCACGTCGTTCCACCGTCGGTCGAGAGCTGCACATTACCGTCATCCGTACCGATCCATAGAACGTGGCCGTCGAGCGGTGACTCAGCGATCGCGGTGAGCTCGCTGTAGCTCGATTCGCCGTCGTTGCGCGAGATCTTGATCTCGCGATCCTTGATACCCATCAAGGTGAGTGTGTCGCGATTGATATTGCGCGTGAGATCGGCGGTGCGTGTCCACGTCGTGCCGCGGTCGCGCGAGACGAAGAGACGGTTCGCGCCGATGTACACCGTGCCCGGCGTGTGCGTCGAGGCGACGAGCGGAGAATTCCAGTCCCACCGATACGCCGAATCGCCCTTTGGCGCTTGCGGCTTGATGTCGAGACGATCGCCCGTCTCGGGATCGACGCGTTGGACGTTGCCGTTGGTCGACGACGTGTAAAGCGTCCGATAGCCGCCCTTATCCACCTGCTGGCCCGTGCCGTCGCTCAAACCGATCTGCCTCCAGTCCTGATTGAGGATGCCTAACCAGTGGCGCGTCGCACTCGGCCCCATCCACGAGTGGTTGTCCTGCAAACCGCCGTATATCCAATACGGATCGCGATCGTCGACGGCAATATGATAGAACTGCCCGATCGGGATGTTGTTTATGCGAATGTACGTCATCCCGAGATCCCAGCTTTCGTTCAATCCGCCGTCACCGCCGACCAGAATGTGACGCGAGTCGCGTGGATCGATCCACATCGTGTGGTGATCGGTCTTGAGACCGATGTCGTATGCCGGCGACGTCGGTTGGCCCTCGAATGTGACGCCGCCATCCTCACTCTTCACGATGACGGTGCCAAGCAGCCAGATGCGCTTGTCGTTCGTGGGATCGATGAATGGCGCGCTGTAATACATCGGACGTGGATTGACGCGGCTCGTGCGGCGCCACGTCAGGCCTGCGTCGTCGGAGCGATAGATGCCGCCTTCGGTCGGATGCTCGACGGTCGCGACGAGGGCCTTCGGATTCGACGCGCCGATCGCCAGGCCGATGCGCCCCTTGTCACCGGTGGGAATTCCCACCTCGAGTTTTTTCCAGGTGGCGCCGCCGTCGCTCGTTTTGTAGATCGCGCTGCCCGCGCCACCGCCGTTGAAGCCGAAGGCGCTGCGCAGGCGTTGGTACGTCGCGGCGTAGAGCGTATTGGGATCGCGCGGATCCATCGCGATATCCGTTGCACCCGTTAGGCTATCGACGTAGAGAATCCTGTTCCAGCTCTTGCCGCCGTCGGTTGTCTTGAACACGCCACGCTCGGTGGTCGCTTTCCAGAGATTACCGACGGCGGCGACATACGCGACGCTGCAGTCCATTGGGTTCACGCGCACGCGGCCGATACTGGCCGTACTCGTCAGACCGACTTGCGTCCAGGTGCGGCCAGCGTCTGTCGACCGGTACATGCCGCCGCCCCACGACGAGCTCTGTCGATTGTTCTGCTCTCCCGTTCCCGCCCAGATCACACGCGGGTCGGCCTCACAGATCGCGAGATCGCCGAAGGTATTGTCGGGCAGACCGTCGAAGATCGGCGTCCACAACGTCCCCTTATTCGTCGTCTTCCAGATGCCGCCCGAGGCACTCGCGACGTAGATCGTGGACGGATCCTTCGGGTCGACTTCGATGTCGTGAATGCGACCGCCGGTCGCGGCGGGTCCGATTGAACGGAAGTGGAGAGAATCGAAGGGCGATTGTGCGTGAAGCGCCGCGGGGAGAAACGCGGCTATGACCGTGAGAACGCTGCGTGGCACCGTGGATCTGACCTGTGTTGGAAGCGCGCGGAATATGAGAAGCTCGACCGCGTGACACCAGACGGTTGCTGGTCCGAATGTATGCTGGCTGCGCGCTATGCGAGTGGCCCGACGCGTGTCGCTCAGGATGCCGAGTGCGAGGTCAATACCCCCACTGACGCACGATCTTGCCGCGGCGCACCTCGTAGATGTTCACGTGCTTCTGCTTCCGCCCGTTCCCCTTTGCGACATAGAAGTCAGTGACCATCGAGCCGGTGAGGACACGCTTCGAGAGCGTGAGCTTCGCATCCTTGGTGCGCTGGAAGAGCACGATGAGACTGTCGCGCACGTCGACGCGAGAGACGAGGCGCGGCCCTGCCGAATCCGACAGGTTCTGGTACAGATAGCTCGGCGGATACTCCGCCTCGATGGCGACGACGTCGTGATGATTGTAGCCGTCGAGGGCACGCTGCACGACCTTCTGCGGCAGCGTATCGCGGTGCGTAAAGTGAAACTGTGCGTGTAGCGGTCGCGCGAACGCGAGCACGAGGAAAACCAGGTAGCGCCTCATGTCTATAGGGCGAATGAGGGGCCGCCCGCGTAACAGCTAGAAAAGGGAGAGGGCCTCGGCGCGGGCCTCCAGGTCGAGCAATTTCTTCTTACGCCACACGCCGCCGCCGTAGCCGACGAGGTCTCCGGTCGAGCCGATCACGCGATGACAGGGGATGATGATCGCGATGCGGTTATCGCCATTCGCCCGCGCCACGGCGCGCACCGCGTTAGGCTGTCCGATCGATTCGGCGAGACGCGCGTAGCTCGTCGTCGTCCCGCAGGGGATCCGCAGCAGCGCCGACCAGACCCGCGTCTGGAAGGGCGTGCCCGGCACGTCGAGGGGCAGGCTGAACTCCCGTCGGTCGCCGTGGAAGTATTCGTCGAGTTGGGCTCGCAGCGTCGCGAAGATGGGGGACTCGCCGGGCGCGAGCTCACAGTCGTGGGCGCGTCGCACGCGGTCGAGCTGCGTGTCGATCATCCGCCGGTGAGGAAACTCGAACAGGAGGAGATGCGAGTCCGACGCCGCGGCAATCATCGGACCGATCGGCGTCTCGATTTCGGCGGTGACGGCGTGAAGTCGCGTGGTCGGGGTCATTCCGAATTATAGCTGCGGAGGGTATGATCGCCACGAGCCAATTTGTCATCCTGAGTAGCGCAGCGACGAAGGATGTACGCGTTCATTGTTAGAGGCTGTCACGAGCAATGCAACTAAATCCTTCCCTTCACCGCGTGGGCTCCTCGAGCGCAGGCGCTGCGCACAGGGTGACAGCGGAGAATCATTCATGCGCATTCATCTGACCGTCCTGCTTTTGCTCGCTGCCGTGTCGCTATCCGCGCAGCAAGTTCCCGAAATCCCCTTCGACGCGAGCGTGGACTTTCTCAAGCTCCCCGCCGGGATGAATTTCGGCGAGGTGGCCGGCGTCGCAATCGATGCCCGGCGTCACCTGTACGTGTTCAGCCGAACCGGCTCGCGCAGCACCGTCCACGGCGCCAGCGCGGCGCAGCTCTTCGAGTTCGGACCCGACGGCGCATTCATTCGCGAGATCGGCAAGGACCTATATGGTTTTGCGTTTGCTCACACCGTGCGTGTCGACGCGAACGGCAATCTGTGGGCGACGGACGAAGGCACGAACATGATCGTCGAGTTCAATCCGGCGGGACGTGTGCTGATGGTCCTCGGCCGTCGCGCGGAGGCGGTCGAAGCACCGCCAGCGCAGCCATTGCCGGGGACACAGGCGCGGCCCGGCTGGGGCACCTTCAATCGCCCGACGGACGTCACCTGGGATCGTGAAGGCAATGTCTTTGTCGCCGATGGTTACAACAATTCGCGCGTCGTAAAGATCGACAAGCACGGCCGCTGGGTGAAAACCTGGGGCGAGCGCGGCACGAGCCCCGGTCAGTTCAACATCCTGCATTCGATTGCGAGCGACATTGCGGGCAACATCTATGTCGCCGATCGGACCAACCGACGCATTCAGGTGTTCGATCACGACGGTGCCTTCCTCCGCCAATTCACCATCGACGTCCCCTACGACAAGGAGCCTAACGTGATGGTCGGCGCAATGCCCGGCGCCAGCAGCAATCCGCTTTCGGTTTCCGGCGCGCCGTGGGCGATCTGTATCACGCCGGGTCCGAATCAGGTGCTGTTCAGCGCTGACGCCGTGCCGGGCCGGATTTACAAGCTCTCATTGGACGGCAAGGTCCTCGGCGTACTCGGCGACGCGGGAAAAGAGCCGAAGCAGTTTGGCTGGATTCACGAGATCGCCTGCCCTTCCGACAACGAGCTGTACGTGGCCGAGCTTCTGAATTGGCGCGTGCAGCGCATAGCGCTCAACCCTCGACGCACCCAGCACGCTTCGATATCTAAACATTAGTGCTCGTTCACGTCGGTGTCTCGACCTCAGCCTCCGGCGCGAAGAAGCTGTGCGGGGTCGACTCGCAGCGCACGACGCGAGGGCAGCCAGCACGAAGCACTGGCTGCGAGCAGCAGCACGCCGGCCACCAGCGAGTACGTCGCGGCGTCAGTCGGCTGGACGTGAAATAGGAGATTCGTCACGAGGCGGCTTGCGAGGAGGGCCACGCCGCACCCGACTACGACACCGATGACGACGATCGCGAGGCCCTGTCGCATAACGAGCCTGAGCACGCGGGGGGCATCGGCGCCTAACGCCATCCGAACCGCAATCTCTGGTAAGCGTTGCGTCACCGAGTAGCCGATGACGCCGGCGAGCCCGGTCGCGGTGAGCAACAGCGCGAAGGCGGCGAACGCGGCGATGAGGGTCGTCGTTAGGCGCGGCTCGGCGAGCTGAGCACCCCGAATCTCCTCGAGCGTTTGTACATTCGAAATCGGCGTTTGGGCATCGACATCACGCACGGCTGCCCGAAGCGCCGCGAGAATCGCCGGCCGGGGCCCCAACGTGCGCAGGAAGATGCGAACGTTCCCCGTCGGGCTGCCGAGCATCGGTGCGTAGATCTCGTCGGTGATGTCCGCGTCCAATCGACGCTGCCGCACGTCGCCGACGACGCCGATCACCGTGAGCCAGTGTTTCCCGCTATCGGGCGAGATGCGCGTCCCGATCGGGTCGTGGCCACCCCAATACGTCTGCACGAGTCGGGCGCCCAGGAGGACGGGCGGCGCGAGCGTGTCGCGGTCCGCGAGCGTGAAATCCCTCCCTCGCAGCAACGGTATGCCGACGGTACGGAAGTATCCCGGGCTGATCGCGATCGCCTCGGCGTGAGGGAGCTGCACGCCACTGGAGGGGGCGATGCCCTCGATTTCGAAGCTGAGCTGCGTTTGTTGGGCCCCGTTGAGAGGCAGCGTGCTCGCCATCGCGACGGACGAGACGCTCGGCAGTCCGTCCACGCGCCGCAACAACGCTTCGTCCACCGCGCTCACCTTCGCCCCAGTGTTGTACCTGGAGAAATTGAACGACAGTTGTGCCGTCAGCACGTTGTGCACGTCGATTCCGGCGTCGACGCGCTCGAGCTCGAAGAGACTGCGGCCAATGAGGCCCGCGCCGACAAGCATGACGAACGCGATCGCCACCTGGCCGACGACGAGCATATTCCTCATCCTGAGATCACCACGCGATCCCACGGAGGCAGTGTTGCCCTGACGAAGCGCGGCGGCGAAGCGGTTTTGTCGAAGGACCCGGAGGAAGGGCACCGCGGCCACCGCGAGGGCAATTACGAGTGACAGCGCGAGGGCAAACGCGAGTGCCGTCGCATCGATGTGAATCTCGTCCGCGCGTGGCGTGAGTCGCGTCGCTATCGAACGCAGCATGCCGATGCCACTCGTCGCGAGCGCCACACCGAGTCCGCCGCCGGCTAGGGCAAGGACCAGGCTCTCGAAGCTCAGCTGCCGATAGAGCCGTGCTTGATCCGCGCCGAGCGCGACGCGGAGCGCCATTTCGCGTGCGCGTCTCAGCTGCCGTGCGAGACTCAGATTAGCGACGTTGGCCATCGCCGCCAGGAGAAGAAAACCTGCCGTCGCAAAGAGGAGGTAAAGAATTGGCTTCGCCCGATTCGTCATCTCGTCGCGCGCGTCGATCAACGCGAAGTGCAGCCGCTGCTGGGCAGGATAGTCCGCTGGATAGGCGCCGTGGAACCGCGCGCTGAGGGCCGCGACCTCGGCTTGCGCGCGCTCGAGCGTCATACCCGGTTTCAGCACCGCGAACGCGCCCACCATCCGATGATCGCGCGTATTCATCATCATTGGTGACGAGCGAAACGGACAGG
The DNA here is from genome assembly GCA_036496605.1 of Gemmatimonadaceae bacterium. Lineage (NCBI taxonomy): Bacteria > Pseudomonadati > Gemmatimonadota > Gemmatimonadia > Gemmatimonadales > Gemmatimonadaceae > Gemmatimonadaceae bacterium. The sequence goes on from DASXKV010000054.1 coordinate 249,871, forward strand.
CACCGGCAGGCATCCAGATGTCGTTCTCGTTAGGATAACTCGGGAGGGGCGGCAGGACGCCGACGACGCGGTGTATCTTATCGTTCATCGTGAACGTCGCGCCGACAATCGAGGGATCGCCGAAGAACTGGTCCATCCAAAACTTGTAACTCAGGACGACGACTGGTGGCGCCCCGACGGCGTCTTCGCCCGGCACGAATGTGCGACCGAGCAGTGGTTTGACGCCGAGCATCGTGAAGAATCGATCGGAGACGACGCCGGTCTGCACACGGAGCGGATCACCGTGGCCGTACAGCTGAAAGAACATGCTGTGGTATTCGGCAACAGCGCTCATCGTGCGCACCTGCTCGTTGAGGTCCTTGACCTCGAGCACGCTGAAGCCATCGTCTTCGGATTGCGCCGAGGGTTGCGTGATGTGTACGAGCCGATTGCCGACACCAACCGGGAGCCGGCGCAGGAGGACGCCATTCACCATGCTGAAGATGGCCGTACTCGCCCCAATTCCGATCGCCAGTGTGATGATGACGGCGAACGTGTACCCGGGCGCCGTGCGGAGTGCGCGCGCTGCGTAGCGAAGATCGTATCGGAGACTCTCGAGCGTGAACATGGCGTGGATCCTCGTCGAAATCAGGAATGCGGACGCCGCGTGGCCGAAGAGGCGAAGCGGCTCCGGTAGCTCGTTGGGGTGACACCAAAGCAGCGTTCGAATGCGCGGCGAAAGACATCCTCGCTCGCGTATCCAACAGAGCGGCCGATGGCTTCGATGCTCAGTCGGCGGCCGCCATTCGTTAGGCGGCGGCTCGCCTCCGACAGGCGAGCCGCCTCGACGAAAGCGCCAGGCGTGGTGCCAAACTCGTCACGGAAAGCGCGCGCAAACTGCCGCGGGCTGAGATAGGCTCGCGCGGCCAAGGTTTCAACCGATAGATCGTTCGCCAGATGTGTCTGAATCCATGCACCGATGTCGCGAAAGCGATCGGACGCACGTGTTTGAAACTGGAGCAGATCCGAGAATTGGCTCTGTCCTCCGGGTCGTTTCAGGAACACGACCATCTCGCGCGCGACGCTGAGAGCCGCCTCCGCGCCGTGATCTTCCTCGATCAGCGCTAAGGCGAGATCGACACCGGCCGTGATACCGGCCGAGGTGTAGAACTTCTCATCTTTGATGTACAGCGCGTCCGCGTCGACTCGCAGCGCGGGGAAGCGCCGCGCGATATCGGCGCACGCGCTCCAATGGGTCGTGACGCGCCTGCCGTCGAGGAGTCCGGTTGGCGCGACGCCGTAAATGCCCGTGCACACCGTGGCGATCCGTCGAATGTCGCGAGCACGACTTGCGATCCACTGCGCCGCGCGTTCGGCGACACCATGTCGGCGGAGACCGGTGCCCCCAGGAACGATGAGCGTGTCCAACGCCATCGCCGTTGGAATCGTCGTGTCCGCGCGGAACGTGATGCCGCTCGAGCTGGTGAACTGCCGCTTCGACAGTCCGATGACGACGACTTCATATGCCGTGCTCCCGTTGCCCTCGATGCCTGCCGTGGCAAAGGCGTCCGAGCGGAACGCGTCGGCCGGCCCCACGAGGTCCGTGGCCTGGATTCCCTCGAAGCCAAGAAATCCGATACGACGGGTCATGTCGCAATGTGGCATCAGATCGGCGTTGGCTGCAATGACAATTTTCCGATGATTTCTGCCACGGCGCATTCCAGCCGGGCGAGGCAGGCTGTCGGCCCAGTTCTAGCGGTGAGACGGGAAGCGTGAGACTGTTCAGCGCTCGCGCTTCGAGAACGCGCCGAGCGCAACGCCCGTGAGCGCAGCGCCGGCGAGCGCGAGCCATGGACGGAGCTTGACGAGGCGGAGCTCCGCGCTCGCGCGCTTCGCGCGGTCGTCGAAGCGACCGTGCGCTCCGTACGGTCCGGCCACCGGCTCCCACAGGTTATTCGGCCGAGTTGGATCAGCCGGCTCGCCACTCTGTTCGCTGGCGTAGCCGGTGCGCCCGAGACGTCGATCGATGTAGCCGGGCACGAGCTTCTCCCCGATCACGGCTTTCACCGTCGGCCAGGCGACGAGCAGTTCCCGACCGACATTCGTGCGTACGGCGTAATGCACGGCGTCCGCACCGACCTCGGGCTGAAAGATCGGGGGCACCGGCTGTGTCTTGTGCGGCAACCGGCTCTTGGCCCACTCGAACTGCGGCGTGTTCATCGCCGGCATTTGCACCATCGTCGAGCGAACGTGGCTGCCGTCGTGTACGAGCTCGCTCAACAAGGACTCATGAAAGCCCATGATCGCGTGCTTGGCGGCGCAGTACGCCGACTGGAGCGGGATGCTGCGGTGCGCGAGGGCCGATCCAACCTGGATGATGATGCCGCGATCGCGCGGCAGCATTCGTCGAAGCGCCGCGAGCGTTCCGTGCACGTAGCCGAGGTACGTTACTTCGGTGACGCGACGGAACTCGTCCGCGGACATCTCCCTGATCGGCGAGTAGACGGAGACCATCGCGTTGTTGATCCAGGCATCGATCGGTCCGAACTCGTCTTCCACGGTCTGCGCCGCTTGCTCGACGGCCTCGGCGTTGGCAACGTCGAGGGGCAACACGAGCCCACGTCCACCAACAGCCTCGACTGCTTCGCGGGCGCTCTCGAGGCGCGGGCGTCCGCGAGCGATGAGCCCGATCGCGGCGCCGTCTCGTGCGAATCGCTCGACGATGGCGCGTCCGAGCCCGGCAGAGGCGCCGGTGACGACGATGACGTCGCGTCTTCCATCAGCGTTAGGCATTTTTCCGTCCCCATGAGGCCCTGTCGAGCGCGAGATTCAGGAGTTGTGCGGGGTGGAGCGTCTCACGCCCGGTCGTTCTGCGCGCAGCCGCTCGCGCGTTGACCTCACCGCGGACGTTTCGCGCAAGCAATGCCACGAGCTTCCGGATATCGATGACGAGCTTGCGACCATCGATCGCATCGGGTCGGGCCGCTGTCGGCGGCGGAGCAGCACGGCCAACTGCGCGCCTGACGTCGGGGGACTTCGGAATCTCTGGCATTTGGTACATCAGGTTGTCGTTCAGATCGCGAACTTGCGCGCGTCGACGTGCTTGAACTCGAGTCCGCATCCCGGCCGACCGAGGTCCGGATACAGCGCGCCGTCTCGCGGGGTCAACGCGCCGTCAAAGAGCATGTGCTCGATCCGCACATGATCGTGGAAGTATTCGATGTGCCGAAGTCGCTTGAGCGCGCAAGCCGGATGCGCGTGCAGCGATGGGGCGCAGTGTGTCGAGAGCGGGACCGCGCGGGCCTCGCAGAGCGCATCAGCGATGAGTAAACCAGTAATACCTTCACAGCGCGACGCGTCGGCCTGCAGCACATCCACCGCCTGCGCATCGAGGAGACGCGCGAGATCGTTCGGCTCGTAGGCGTACTCTCCCACGGAGATCTCCATTCCGGCGGGCGCGCGGTCACGGCACAGGCGAAGTCCGTCGATGTCCCAGTACGGGACGGGCTCCTCGAACCAACTCACTCCGTACTCGGCGAATCGCTCGGCCTGGGCGAGGGCCTGCTTGCGATCGTAGGCGCCGTTGGCGTCGACGAACAGTTCGGCTTGCTCGCCAATCGCCGCACGTGCGGCGCGAACGCGAACGACATCGTCGATCGCGTCGCGACCGACTTTGATCTTCGCCCTGAGGATGCCCTCCTTCAGCCAATCACCCAATTGCCGCAGCAACTGCTCGATCGAATACGATGTGAAGCCGCCACTCCCATACACGGGTGCACTGTCGCGCGCGGCACCGACCAGCGTGACCAGGGGCTGATCGAGGAGGCGTGCTTTCAGGTCCCAGAGTGCATTGTCGATGGCGGAGATCGCCATCGAGGCGACGCCGGAGCGTCCAAGATTTCGCACCTTGGCAACGAGACATTTCCAGTTCGCGGCGGTTGCCATCGCGTCCATTCCGCGCACCAAGTCGGCAAGCGTGTCATCGATGAGCCGCGCGGTGGCTTCGTCGGCGTAGGTATAGCCCAGACCAGTGACGCCGCCGCTCTTGACCTCGACGAGCACGAGCGTCGTCGCGTCCCACACCAGCGTCCCGTCTGATTCGTTAGGCTGGTCGGTCGGGATGCGGTACGCGGACACGGCCACCTGCTCGACCGCAGCACCACTCGCCGCGCCGACCGTGAACATTGCTACGTGACCTCCCGCACTTTGTCCTCGAGCACCGTTTTGATGATGTCCCATCGCTTGCGTTCGCCCCGCGCGAGCGCCTCAGCGAAGTGGAGCGCTTGCTTGGTCGAGATCTTTCCCGGGAACGGAGGCTCGTTAGGGTCGACTACCGCCTGCACGACCGCCGGCCCCGCGTACTCGAGTGCCTCACGCAGCACCGATGCCGCTTCCTTCGGTTTCTCGATTGTGAAACCTCCAGCGCCGCACGCCTTGGCGTATGCCGCGAAATCGATCGGTTGCAGCTCGACGCCGAACTGCGGATTTCCTTCCATTACCAACTGCTCCCACTTGATCTCGCCAAGCACGTTGTTCTTGATGATGATCACCTTGACCCGCAGATCGTACTTGACCAGAGTAGCCAGCTCGCCCATGAGCATCGTGAAGCCGCCATCGCCGACGACACAGACGACTTGGCGCTGCGGATACGCGATGGCCGCGCCGATGCTGTACGGCAGGCCGTTCGCCATCGTCGCGAGCGATCCCGAGAGCGAGAACTGCATGCGATCGCGCACGTCGATGTAACGCGCTGCCCATGTCGCTATCGTGCCACTGTCGGCGGAGACGATCGCGTCGTCGTCGAGCAGTTTATTCAGCTCGTACGTCACGACCTGCGGCTTCATCGGCATGTCGGAGCGCGTGCCGCGGTCCTTCATGAGCTTCCGCCAATCCTTCATTCTCTTCTGCGACTCCTCGAGGAACCCGCGATGACGCTTGCGCTCGACGCACGGCGTGAGCGCGGCGAGTACCGTGCGACAGTCGCCGACGAGACCGACCTCCACCGGATAGCGAACGCCGATGCGGCTCGGGTCGATGTCGATCTGGATCGCCTGCGCCTCGCCGGGCTTCGGATAGAACTCGATATAAGGAAAGCTGGTGCCGGCGATAAGCAGCGTGTCACACTCTGTTAAAGCATCCTGCGACGGCGCGGTGCCGAGCAAGCCGATACCGCCAGTCGTGTACGGGCTATCGTCCGGCACGACCGCTTTGCCCAACAATGGCTTGACGATCGGCGCGCCGATCTTCTCGGCGAGTTCGAGCACCTCGTCGCGCGCGCCGAGGCATCCGCGTCCGGCGAGAATAGCGACGCGCTTTCCATCGTTGATGATGTCGGCCGCGCGGCGGAGCAGTTGTTCCGGTGGGACGGGGAACGCCCCCGCGAAGAGATCGGCGCTGTGCTTCATGACGTTGGCACTCGACCGCGGCTGATCATCGAGCGACCAATCCTGAACGTCCTTCGGGATCGTAATGTGCGCGACGGTGCGACGCGCGAGCGCGGTCTTGATCGCTTCGTCGACAACGTTGACGACGTGAGCCGGCCCCATCACGCGCTGATTGTACGCTGCCACGTCGATGAAGAGCTTGTCGAGATCGACATCCTGCTGATAGTGCGTACCGATGAGATCGTGAAACGTGTGCCCGGTAATCGCGAGTACCGGTTGGCCATCGCACTTGGCGTCGTACAATCCGTTCAGAAGATGGATACCGCCGGGACCCGATGTCGCGAGACAGACACCGAGGCGCCCGGTGTATTTGGCGTAGCCGCACGCAGCAAATGCAGCAGCCTCTTCGTGCCTGACCTGCACAAAGCGGATCCGTTTCTCGTGCGTGCGAAGGGCCTCGAAGATTCCGTTGACGCCGTCACCCGGGAGGCCAAATATGGTGTCCACGCCCCACGCACTGAGCCGCTCGACAAGCAGCGTGGCTGTCGATGTCGCCATAGTCCTTCACTCCTGATCGCGATTTCGCCGCCGAGCCCGATGGCTCCCGAAGTTGTATGGAGTACGCATACAACATGCCTTGTGCCGCGTCGCCAGGCGCTCGCCATATTTTAGTGTTTACTCATTGCTCGGCTGGCGCACTCGAGAGCGGCCTGCCGACGAGCTGGGCACAGGACTCCAGATACTGAAGCCATTGAGCAACGCCCTCGCCCGTCCGCGCCGACGTTTCAAACACGCGGATCGTGGGCGAGACGCGGCCGAGATTGTCGTAGGCCACCGAGCGATCGAAGCCGACGGCGTCCGCGAGATCGCATTTTGTGATCACGGCAACGTCGGCGGAATGAAAGAGGGTCGGATACTTGAGCGGCTTGTCTTCGCCCTCGGTCACTGAGAGAAGGACAACGCGAAGACTCTCACCAAGGTCATAGCTGGCCGGGCACACCAGATTGCCGACGTTTTCGATGAACAAGAATCGAAGGGCATCGAGCTCCCATTCCGCGAGTGATTCCTCGATCATCTTCGCGTCGAGATGGCACACGGTTCCGGTACAGATCTGTCGCACGGGCGCGCCCGAGCGGGCGAGGCGGCGTGCGTCATTGTCTGTCGCGAGGTCGCCCGTAAGTGCGGCAACGGCGTGATCACGCTTCAGCGCCGAGAGCGTCGCCTCGAGCAACGCCGTCTTTCCCGATCCGGGACCCGACACGAGATTCACGACGTAGACGCCCGCCTCCGCGTAGCGTCGCCGGAGCTCGCGCGCGAGCAGATCGTTCTGCTTCAAGATGTTCTGTCGGATCTCAACGATGCGTGGCGACATCTCCCTCGAGCTCCATCGCAAAGAGCTCCAGCTCGGAGCCGCGAATCACGTTAGGCGTCGGCGTGCCGCATGCTGGACAGCACAACATCTGCGCCGAGGGAATCTCCCGGTCGACGGCGCAACGCGAACAGTGGGCGACGATCGGCGTCTCGACGATGATGAGTCGCGCGCCATCGATCGCTGTTCCGTTCGCGGCAATCTCGAACGAGAAACGCAGCGCGTCGCCGACCACGCCGGAGAGCGGGCCGAGACGCAGATGCACTGCGTTCACGCGTTGCGCGCCGCGGCGCTCGGCCTCCTCGGCCGCAAGGTCCACGAGGCTCATTGCAATCGACAGTTCGTGCATGTAGTCGCCTGTACCTGCATCATGTGCGCCCAAAGAAGCACATTGGTGCGCTGCGCCCGCGATTCGAGGCGGAAAACTCCCGCCGATTCCCGCGATGGGTACCCAACTTGCACGAACGCCACCCCGGTTTGAAGTCATGAAACGCGCCGCGCGTGCGACTCTCACGCGCACGGCGCCAGGAGTGGAATGCCGTGGAATTGACGAAATGAATTCGCGGCGTGTTCGACTGACTGTCGACGGCAGCGTGCAAGGTGTTGGCTTTCGACCGTACGTGTACCGGCTCGCGCACGCGCTCGAGTTGCATGGCTTCGTGCGCAATGATGCCCGCGGAGTCGTTGTTGAGGTCGAAGGATCGACGCGCGCGCTTGAGCGCTTCATTCAGCGGCTACCGAAAGACGCACCCCCGCTCGCCTCATGCGGCGACATCGTCCGCGAAGACATCGCGCCACTGGGCTCACGCGAATTCACGATCGATGAAAGCGTTCCGTCCAGAGAGGTTCGCGCGCAGGTCGTCCCCGATAGCGCGACGTGCGACGAGTGTCTCCGCGAGCTCTTCGATCCAATGGATCGTCGGTATCGCTATCCGTTCGTCAACTGCACGAATTGTGGGCCGCGCTTCACCATCGTGCGCGGCATACCATATGACAGGCCGTTGACCACCATGGCGGCCTTCGTCATGTGCGCGGACTGCCGCGCCGAATACGACGACCCGCGGAACCGCCGCTTTCACGCGCAGCCTAACGCGTGTCCCCGATGTGGTCCGCGGGCTTGGTTCGTCGACGCCGCTGGGCACGTCGCGCCACTCGGCGACGCGCGCGACGCGATCGAGGCGGCGGCTGTCGCGTTATTGAACGGGGCAATCATCGCCGTCAAAGGCCTCGGCGGTTTTCATCTCGCCTGTCGCGCCGATAACGACGTTGCCGTGCAACGTCTGCGTGCACGAAAGGTGCGGGAGGAGAAGCCGTTCGCGCTCATGGTGCCCGACCTCGCGGCTGCACACTGTCTCGTCGAGCTCGCTGCACTCGATGAGCAACTTTTGAACGGCCGCGAACGGCCCATCGTTCTGGCTCGGCGCCGTCACGAAGCTCGCGTCGCTGACCTCGTTGCGCCGAGACAACGCTGCCTCGGATTGATGCTGCCGTACAGCCCGCTGCACCACCTCCTGCTCGCCGATGTCGGCAATCCACTCGTGATGACAAGTGGCAACGTCAGCGACGAGCCGATCGTCTACGAGAACGGGACTGCGATTGCCGGGCTCGCGACGATCGCCGATTTTCTCTTGCTGCACGATCGGCCGATCGAATGTCGCGTCGACGATTCCATCGTGCGCACGATTGCGATCGGTGGCCAGCACCAAGCGCAGATGCTCCGTCGTTCACGAGGTTTCGCACCAACGACGTTGAGGCTGCCGGTTGCGACGCCGGAGCCTCTCCTCGCATGCGGTGCTCAACTCAAAAACAGCTTCTGTCTCGTCCGGGAGCGGGATGCGTGGTTGGGCCCGCATGTCGGCGACCTGGCCAATTACGAGACTCTACAATCGTTCATTGATGGCGTGACCCATCACGAGGCGCTCTTCTCGGTAACGCCGCGTCACGTCGCGTTCGATGATCATCCTGAGTATCTCTCCACCAAGTACGCACGAGCGCGCATCGATGCCTCGCCCGAGCAGCTGTCGCTTGGCGTGCAGCATCATCATGCGCATCTGGCTGCGTGCCTAGCTGAGCACGGTGAATGCGGCCCCGCGATCGGCGTGATCTTCGACGGTATCGGTTACGGCCTCGACGGTACGCTCTGGGGCGGTGAGGTTCTGCTCGGTGACCTAACGAGATTTGAGCGAGTCGGCCACCTGCGAGCGGTTCGAATGCCTGGTGGAGAAGCAGCGATTCGCGAGCCGTGGCGCATGACGTGCGCATGGCTGTCCGAGTTATCGCCTGGCGTGACGCCGGCACTCCCCGGCGCGCTCGTTGGGCAAGTGCGCGATGCGAAATGGCGGTCGGTCGCGCGGCTCGTTCGCGGAGGAATTGCTTCACCGTACACGACGAGCATGGGCCGTTTGTTCGATGCGCTGTCGGTCCTGTGCGGCGGCCCTCCCGACGTGTCGTACGAGGGTCAGGCGGCGATCGAGCTCGAGATGATGGCGGATGAGGAGGAGGTGGGGCGGTATGATGTGCAGCTGTGTGGCGAGGACGGAGCACTGATGATGGATGCGCGGCCTCTCGTGCGTGGCGCGATTGCTGACCTCGACGCAAACGTGCCTGCCGCAACCGTCGCCGCTCGCGTTCACAATGGTATTGTCGACGCCACGACGCGAATCTGTCACCTCGTTGCCGAACAGCGCGACGTGAACACGGTCGTGCTGTCCGGCGGCGTCTTTCAGAACGTTCTCTTGATCGAGCGCACCGCCGAGGCGCTGCTCGCGGCGGGGCTCCGCGTGCTCGTTCCACAACGCGTACCGCCGAACGACGGCGGCATCGCGTTCGGCCAGGCGGCGATCGCGGCGGCGCGCGCCGCGTCATCGACCGCGATTCCGATAACCTAACGAGGACCTCATCGCCGATGTGTCTCGCCATTCCGGGCCAGGTCGTACAGATCGTCGACGCGACGAATCGTCTTGCACGCGTGAGCGTGACGGGCGTGCAGCGCACGGTGAACGTCGGACTGCTCGACGGCGCCGACCGGCCAGTCGAGCCCGGCGACTGGGTGCTGATTCACGTCGGTTTTGCGATCTCGCGCGTCGACGAAGCCGAAGCCGCCGCGACGCTCGAACTACTCGAGCGAATGGGCGCCGAGTACACGACGGAAATGGAAGAGTTCAAAGCGAGTGCGATTCAATGAAGCGCGAGAACGAGACCGACGTCGTGGCCCAGTGCGGCTCGGATCACTGCATTACGTGCTCCGACGAGGGCGTGCCAATGCGCGTTGCGTCACTCGATCACACCGTCGGCCTCGCTCGCTGCCTCGACGCCGCGGATCAGGAGACTGAGGTGATGATCGCGCTCGTTCCGGATGCTCGAGTCGGAGACACGTTGCTCGTTCACGCGGCCACCGCGCTGACGCGGCTTGACACCAACCGGACCGAACGCGTATGAAATTCGTCGACGAATTTCGCGATGCGGATTTGGGGCAGCGACTCTCGCGACAGATCGCGAGCCTCGTCGAGCCGCGGCGACATTACAAGTTCATGGAAGTGTGCGGGGGACATACGCACACGATCTATCGCTACGGCGTCGACGACCTGCTTCCGTCCAACGTCGAGCTGGTGCATGGACCCGGCTGCCCGGTGTGCGTGATACCGATGGGGCGCGTCGACGACGGCATCGCCGTCGCGCGCAACGCGGGCGTCACACTCACCTGCTTCGGCGACATGATGCGCGTGCCGGGGGGCGATGGAAGCTTCCTCGACGCGCGCGCAGCAGGGGCCGATATCCGCATGGTGTACTCCCCGCTGGATGCGCTGCGAATTGCGAAGCAGCATCCCGATCGGCAGGTGGTCTTCTTTGCGATTGGCTTCGAGACGACCGCACCGTCGACGGCGCTCACGATCCTCCGCGCGCAGGCGGAGCAGGTGAAGAATTTCTCCGTGATGTGCAATCACGTCACGATCGTGCCACCACTGCGCGCGCTCCTCGAATCGCCCGATCTCAGATTGGATGGGTTCATAGGGCCAGGTCACGTCTGCACTGTCGTTGGCGCTCGACCGTTCGAATTCATTTGCCGCGAGTATGGCAAGCCGGTCGCGGTGTCGGGCTTCGAGCCGCTCGACATGCTGCAGTCGGTTTACATGATTCTCAAGCAGCTCGACGAAGGTCGTTGTCTGGTTGAGAATCAGTATGCCCGTGTCGTTCCCTACGAGGGCAACCTTCAGGCCTTGCGCGTTCTCTCAACTGTCTTCGAGTTGCGGCCGCATTTCGAGTGGCGTGGACTCGGCTTCATCTCGCAGAGCGCGTTGAAGCTTGCCCCGGCGTTCGCGGAGTTCGACAGCGAAGAGCGGTTCACGGTGCCAGGCGTGCGCGTCGCCGATCCGAAAGCCTGTCAGTGCGGCGAGGTGCTCAAGGGCGTCATCAAGCCGTGGGAGTGTAAGGTCTTCGGTACGGCATGCACACCTGAGCATCCGATCGGCACGTGCATGGTCTCGAGCGAAGGTGCATGCGCGGCGTACTATAACTTTGGACGGGTCGCGCGGGAGCGAGTGGTCGTATGAAGGCGATCGATCACACCCGGTTCGAGAGCGAGCCAGCGCTCGGTCGCGACAACGACCACCGCGCGAAGCGCGAGCGTGAAGCGCTCGACAGGATCGAGCAGGTGCGTTCCCGGCCGCCGCGCTTTCGCGACGAGCACATCACGATGGCGCACGGCGCTGGCGGCAAAGCAAGCGCGACACTCGTACGCGGCTTGTTCGTCCCGGCGTTTGCGTCCGCCGCGCTCGAAGAGCTGGGTGATGCGGGCATTGTGGCACTCGGCGACATGAATCTCGCGATCACGACGGACTCCTTCGTCGTTAGGCCTCTAGTGTTCCCCGGCGGCTCGATCGGAGAGCTGGCGGTGAATGGGACGGTGAATGATCTCGCGGTGAGTGGCGCCCGACCGCTCGCCCTGACGCTCGCGCTCGTTCTCGAGGAGGGGCTCTCGGCGGAAGCATTGACGCGAGAGATCGAGGCAATCGCGCGCGCCGCGGCGGCGGCGGGCGTTCGCGTGGTGGCGGGGGACACCAAGGTCGTCGAGCGAGGGCACGCGGACGGCATGTACATCTGTACGACCGGCATCGGGCGAGTGGACGCGCGAGCGTCGCTCTCCCCGGCGTCGATGCGTCCCGGAGATCGCATCCTCGTTTCGGGGCGCATCGGCGCGCATGGCACCGCGATCATGCTCGCTCGCGGCGAATTCGAGCTCGACGCCGAGATCACATCGGACACGCGCTCGCTGTGGCCGGTCGCCAATGCGCTGCTCGACACGGCCGGCGCGGCGCTTCGCTGCATGCGCGACGCGACGCGCGGTGGTGTCGCTTCGGTGCTGAACGAGCTCGCGGTGGCATCCGGCGTTTCGGTGCTCGTGAACGAGCGCGCCGTTCCGGTGGATCCCGCGGTCGCGGGCGCGTGCGAGCTGTTAGGCATCGATCCGATGTATGTCGCGAACGAGGGCCAGCTGGTGGCGGTGGTGAGCGAGGAAACGTCGGCGCGGGCACTGGAGGCGCTGCGGGCGATTCCCGGTTGCGAGGATGCCGCCGAGATCGGCACGGTGCATCGCGAACCGCACGGCATGGTGTTGGTGCAAACGGCATTCGGTGGCCGGCGTGTGATGGATCTCCTCGTCGGCGATCCGCTGCCGCGGATTTGTTGATGAGCGAAGCGAAGGATCTAGCATGGCCCGCTAAGCGGCAACTTTCTAACGAGAGATAGTAGATCCTTCGTCGCTTCGCTCCTCATGATGGTAGGGAATGTGGGAATAACGCTGGAGGTGTGAGATGGCCGGAAAGAACGGCGGTGTTGACGAAGTTCACATTCTGTGGATCTCCGAGGGAATGAGCTGCGACGGCGACTCGGTATCGATCACTGCCGCGACGCAGCCGAGTCTGGAGGACGTGCTACTCGGCCTCATCCCGGGGCTGCCGAAGGTGCATCTCCACAACAAGGTGCTGGCGTATTCGTTAGGCGGAACGAACGCCAAGGGCGACGAGGATTTCCTCGAGGCCTTTCGCAAGGGTGCGGCCGGTACGCTCGGGCCGTTCGTCCTCGTCATCGAGGGCTCGATTCCCAACGAGCACTTGAGCGGTGAAGGTTTCTGGACCGGCTTCGGCAACGATGAACGCGGCCAACCAAAGCCTCTCAATGACTGGATCGACGAGCTCGCGCCACAGGCGTGGGCGGTGCTTGCGATTGGAACCTGCGCAGCGTACGGCGGCATTCACGCGATGGCTGGCAATCCGACCGGTTGCATGGGACTCGCCGACTATCTCGGTTGGGATTTTCGGTCGGCGGGCGGTTTACCAATCGTCAATGTGCCGGGATGTCCGGTGCAGCCTGACAACTTCATGGAGACGTTGACCTGGCTCTTGTATCAAGCCGCGGGTCTTTCACCAATGATCCCGCTCGACGACAAGCTCCGGCCAACGTGGCTCTTCGGCAAGACGGTGCACGAGGGCTGCGATCGCGCCGGCTACTATGAGCAGGGCGATTTCGCGCTCGATTACAACTCTCCAAAGTGCCTCGTGAAAACGGGGTGCTGGGGGCCCGTGGTGAACTGCAACGTGCCGAAGCGTGGCTGGATGGCGGGCATTGGTGGCTGCCCGAATGTCGGCGGCATCTGCATCGGGTGCACGATGCCGGGCTTCCCAGACAAGTTCATGCCTTTCATGGACGAGCCGCCAGGTGGAGTCATCTCGTCGTCGTTGACCGGCGTGTACGGCAACATGATTCGCCGATTACGCAGCTTGACGAACGACACGGTGGATAAGGAGCCGAAATGGCGCCACAACCGAACCGAACTCACCACCGGCTATCAGCCGCGATATCCGCAGCGTTAAAGGAGACTCATCGATGGCAACGCTTCAGCATGCCGAACCGAAGTCCGGCAATCTCGTCGAGATGCACTGGGATCCGATCACCCGTATCATCGGCAATCTCGGCATCTACACCAAAATCGATTTCGACAACCGCGAGGTTGTCGAATGCCACAGCACATCGTCGCTGTTTCGCGGCTACAGCGTCTTCATGAAGGGGAAGGACCCGCGTGACGCGCATTTCATAACGAGTCGCATCTGCGGCATCTGCGGCGACAATCATGCGACCTGCTCGATCTATGCGCAGAACATGGCTTACGGCGTGAAGCCGCCGGCGCTCGCCGAGTGGATCATCAATCTCGGTGAAGCGGCGGAGTACATGTTCGATCACACGATTTTCCAGGACAACCTGGTGTTCGTGGATTGGTGCGAGCAGATGGTGAAGGAGACCAACCCGAGCCTCCTCGCCAAGGCCAACAAGACCGAAGCACCTCACGCCGACGTCCATGGCATGAAGACGATTGGCGACATCATGCGCGCGTTCAATCCCTTCGAGGGATCGATGTACAAGGAGGCACTGCACATCAGCCGGACCACGCGCGAGATGTTCTGCCTGATGGAAGGACGCCACGTCCATCCGTCGACGCTGTACCCGGGAGGCGTCGGCACCGTCGCGACGCCGCAGCTCTTCACGGATTATCTCGTGCGTCTCATGCACGTGCTCGACTTCGTGAAGAAGGCCGTGCCGATGAACGACGACCTCTTCGACTTCTTCTACGACGCCGTGCCTGGCTACGAACAGGTTGGCAATCGTCGTATTATGCTCGGTTGCTGGGGCTCGTTCCAGAATCCCGACGTCTGTGATTATCGCTATCAGACGATGAACGACTGGGGCCGAGCGATGTACGTAACGCCGGGCGTTGTCGTCGATGGGAAGATCGTTACGAACAATCTCATCGACATCAACCTCGGCATCCGGATTCTGCTCGGCAGCTCCTTCTATGATGATTGGGAAGACGAGCAGGTCTTCGTCGACCGCGATCCGCTCGGCAACCCGATCGACAAGCGCCATCCGTGGAACCAGACGACGCTGCCAAAGCCCCAGAAGCGTGATTTCGAAGGGAACTACAGCTGGGTGATGAGCCCTCGCTGGCTGGATAAGCGCACTGGCAACCATCTCGCACTCGATACTGGCGGCGGTGCGCTCGCGCGTCTCTGGGCAACAGCGCTTAGTGGTCTCGTCGACCTGCCACAGGTGAAGGCGACCGGATCGAGCGTCCAGATCAACCTGCCGCGCAGCGCGCAGCTCCCCGAGACGACGCTGGAGTGGAAGGTCCCGAAGTGGTCGAACACGATCGAGCGCGACCGCGCGCGCATCTACTTCGTCGCCTACTCGGCGGCGCTCGCCTTCTATTTCCTCGAGAAGGCGATGACCGAGATTCGCGCCGGCCACACGAAGGTCTTCTCCGACTTCAGCGTGCCGGACGACGCGATCGGCTGCGGCTTCCACGAAGCCGTGCGTGGCGTACTCTCGCACCACCTCGTGATCCGCGATAAGAAGATTGCGAACTATCACCCGTATCCGCCGACGCCCTGGAACGCGAGCCCGCGCGACAGCTTCGGCACGCCGGGCCCGTACGAAGACGCCGTGGAAGGGTTGAGAATCTTCGAAGAAAACGATCGCGATCACTTCAAGGGAATCGACATCATGCGCACGGTTCGGAGCTTCGATCCATGCCTCCCTTGCGGCGTGCACATGTATCTCGGCAAGGGGAAGACGCTCGAGCTCAGACACTCGCCGATGTTCGGCGTGCCGCGGTGATCGATGTCTATGCCGCTGACTGATCGCGAAGCACGCGAACGTGTCGCCCGCGTCGAGTCGTTGCTCGAGCAGATCGACGCGATTGGCGACCGCCGGGTGCGCGAGACGGCGGTCGCATCGGTCCAGGCGCTCCTCGACCTGTATGGGGAGGGATTGGCGCGCATCGTCGGCCACGTGGCCGAGCAGTGCGATGCCGCCGGCGAGGAGCGCCTCGCTACCGCGCTCGCGGGAGACGATCTTGTTTCGCATCTGCTCATGCTGCACGGCCTGCATCCGGAGGACGTGCGGCGTCGGGTCGAGGAAGCGCTCGAGCAGGTGCGGCCGTATCTGACGTCGCACGGCGGCAACGTCGCGTTGGTCGCTGTCAAAGGAAGCACCGTCCGCCTGCGGCTTCAGGGGAGTTGTCACGGTTGTCCGTCGTCAGCGGCGACGCTCAGAACGACGGTCGAAGACGCGATTCTGGAGAACGCGCCGGAGATTCTGCGAATCGAGACCGACGATGTGGCGAGTCACGACACGGACATGCCTCTGGTGCCACTCGTCCGTTCGCGAAATGGCCGCGACAATCAGGCGGTCGCGAGCGCCGCGGGATGAGCGATTACTCGCCCGTTGACGTGTCGTCGACGCGTCTTTTCCGGCTGGCGCAGACGAGGCGTCAGCCGCCGACGGCGGCTCCGGCGCCGAACGGGACTGGCAGCCGGCAACGCGATGACTCGGAGCGCTGCGACCTGTGTGCAACGCCGATCGCGCCAACGCACCGGCACCTCTTGAACGTGTCGGAGCGACGGCTCGTCTGTGCGTGTCCGGCGTGCGCCACGCTGTTCCCTGGGCGGAATGCAGGTGGTCACCAATACCGGCTCATTCCCGATCGTGTTCGCCGGCTCGAGGACGTCGAGCTGAACGACGTCGCGTGGGCCGAATTGGCAATTCCCGTCGACATCGCTTTTTTCTTCCAGGATACCGCCGCCGGGCGGACCGTCGCGTTGTACCCAAGCGCCGTCGGCGTCACGGAATCGCGTCTCTCGCTCGACACATGGGGCGCGATCGCGATGCGGAGTCCGACGATCGCATCGCTCGAGCCAGATGTCGAGGCGCTGCTCGTGAATCGCACGCGTGGCGCGCGCGAGGAATGGGCCGTGCCTATCGATCGCTGCTATCGCCTCGCCGGATTGATTCGCCAGCACTGGAAAGGCCTCGGCGGTGGCGATGAGGTGTGGAAGCACGTGGAGGCGTTCTTTGACGAACTGCGCGGCGCACGCCGAGCCTAACGATGACCTATCAGATCACTGAAGGAGACAGACAATGAGCGATCGCAATCTTCCCGCCAGGAATGTTCCCGTTGGCAAACCCATGGTCCGCACCGCGACGCCGTCGCACACGAAGGGGACGCGCGAGGGCAACGCTCCCGGCCACTACGAGAAGATGCGCGGACATCTCGCCGACGGACGCTCGACCGCCGAGCGTTCGACGGGAATACATCACCGCGGAAAAGATCCGATCGATCCACGCATGCCGAATCTCTCGCCGGCGTGAGCGCATGAGCGTCGACGTCGTGCGTCCAGGTGCGGCACGGCACTCGGCACTGCCGGACCTCGCCGTCAGCGTCATCGATGGCGCGGTCGAGTCACATGCAGCCGTGCCGACGCTACGCTTCACGCTCGAGGTCGAGAGCCGTTATCGCGTTCCGATTCGTACGGCAATGCTCGTGGCGCAGATTCGCATAGCCGCTCCGCGGCGTGGCTACGATCGCGACGAACAGTCTCGCCTGGCCGAACTCTTCGGCGGCGTCGAGCGCTGGGGCACGACACTGCGCAGCCTGTACTGGACGCACGCCACCTTCGTGCTGCCGCCTTTCGACGATCGCACGGGTGCCGCGCTGCTCGTACCCTGCACATATGACTTCGACGTCGTGGCGGCAAAGTATCTCCACGCCGTGCAGGACGGGCATATCCCGCTCGATTTCCTGTTCAGCGGCAGTCTCTTTTACCTCGATGATGAGGGACTGCTCAAGACATCGCGCGTGAGCTGGGAATTGGAGTCGGCCTATCGGCTGCCGGTGAAGGTGTGGAAGGAGCTGATCGATCAGTACTTCCCTCAGAGTGCGTGGCTGCGTCTGCGCCGCGATACGTTCGATCAGTTGTACTCGTTCAAGGCCGAACGCGCGATAACGACCTGGGAAGAGGCAATCGATTTCCTGCTCCGCACGGCGAAGCCGGGCAAGGCGTGACGATGGACGCGCTCTCCGATATCGCCCGTGCCGTCTTGTATGAGGGCTACATCCTGTGGCCGTACCGCCGCAGCGCGCTCAAGAATCGCCAGCGCTGGACCTTCGGCGGCATCTACCCGCGTCCCTTCTCGCTCGCAAGCGGTGGTGTCGATCGCGCGGAGGTGCGAGTCCAGTGCCTCGTCGAAACGACAGACGGTGCGCGCGTCGACGTTGCCGTACGCTTTCTCCAGGTCGTGGCGCGACGCACCCTTCGCGCAATCGATGACGGTTTCGTACCGGTCGACGAGATCACGGTCGAGCGCGACCGTATTCTCTCCTGGGACGAGGCGATGGAGCGAGAGGTCGCACTTGCGCTTTCACTCGACTCGCACCTGCCCTCGATCAGTACGCCGATCGAGCTCGAAGCCGGTGGTGCGCGCGAGGAGCTGCGCGACCAGCATGGCACGCTCGTCGGAGCGATCGAGCGGCGATGGGAGCGGCTCGAAGGTCTGATTAGACTCAAGGTGGAGGAGCTCGCGCCTGGATTGCAGCGTCTCACCGTCGAGGTCGCGAACACGACGGCCTTTGCCGGGCTCGAGCGAGAGTCAGCGATGCGCCGAACATTCGCATCGGCGCACGCAGCGCTGCGGATCGACCATGGACGCTTCGTCTCGCTGCTCGATCCACCCTCGCCACACGCCGACGCTGCGTCGGCGTGTCACAGCGAAGGGTTGTGGCCCGTGCTTGTCGGCGAAGACGGATCGCATGACGCGATGCTGGCGTCGCCGATCATTCTCTACGACTACCCGCACGTCGCGCCAGAGAGCCCTGGAGATTTCTTCGACGGTGGCGAGGTCGATCAATTGCTCATCCTCAATATCATGACGATGAGCGAGGAAGAGAGGGACGAGATGCGGGCGACAGACCCGAAGGCGCGGGAGATTCTCGAGCGGTGCGAGGCACTCTCGTCGGCCGACCTCGGCGCGCTGCACGGCGCGATTCGCTCGCTGCGAGAACTGCGGCGATGAGCGAGATCTGGCAGGAGCTGCGCCGCCCCGCGCCGGAATCGGTGACGCTCGGCGATCACACGCTGCGCGCCGGAAGCCGCGTGCGCCTGCATCCCCGCGCGCGGGGGGACATTCTCGATCAGATGCTCGCCGGCCGATCGGCGATCGTCGAAGGGCTCGACGAGAGTCTCGACGGCGTGATTCACGTCGCCGTCACCATCGAAGAGGATCCGGGCCGCGACCTCGGCGAGAGTCGATACCCCGGCCATCGATTCTTCTTCGCGCTCGACGAGATCGAGCCGCTCGATACAGCGCAAGCACTCAGGGCGCAGGCGCGCATCCTGGTTGCGGGGATCGGAAACATCTTCCTCGCCGACGACGGCTTCGGTGTCGCCGTCGCGCAGCGGCTTGCCGCGCTTCCTCGGCGTGCTGGCGTCGAGGTGCGTGATTTCGGCATACGCGGAATGGATCTCGCGTACGCCATGCAAAAGGACTACGACGCAGTCGTCTTCGTCGACGCCGCACCACGCGGGGAACCGGCAGGAACGCTTTCGGTGATTGACGCCAGCGCCGACCTCGAGGGTCCGCCGGCGATCGAGACGCATGGGATGGATCCCGTGCGGGTTCTCGCACTCGCTCGCGCGCTTGGACGCGTACCCGCGCGAGTACTCGTCGTCGCTTGCGAGCCGGAGCGCATCATCAGCCCCGAGCAATGGGACGAGATGGATGGCACCATGAGCGAGGCGGTGACTCGCTCGATACCAAGGGCCGTCGAACTTGTGCATTCAGTCATTGATCGGCTCGTTGACGAGCTGCGTCGAGACAACCACGCAGCGACCGCATAACACACTTGGAGAAAGGCCATGGCGAACAACCCGTCACATGAGACGCACTCCCTGCAGCATCAAGCAGACTCCAATGGTGGTCTCTCGCTCAAGCGCTTGATTCTGGTCGGCGTCGCGATCGGTGTCGCGGCGATGGCGGTGAAGCAGCTGCCGGATCTGCGGCGGTACCTCAAGATGAAGTCGATGTGAGCATCGGCAGCGCGTCGCCAACGGTATCCGAAGCGCCGGCGCAGCGCTCGGCCACGACGACCGCGAGCGACCCGCTCGCGTCGCAGGCGCAGCTACTGCTCGAGCGTCGCACGCGGCTCGTTAGGCCCTTCTTCGACGGCCAGGCAGGACGGCTCGCGCGCCTGTGTCATCGAATGGCCGAGCGGTTCGCGCGCGGCGGACGACTCATGGCGTTCGGTCACTCGCCGGCTGCGCTCTCCGACGTTCGCCATATCGCGGTCGAGTTCGTCCATCCGGTGATTGTCGGGAAGCGCGCCTTGCCGGCGATGGGGCTCATTGCCGCGAAGGGGCGATTGGAAGCGCAGCTCGCCCAGATCGCCGAACCAAGTGATATCGCCGTCGCATTTCCCGGCGCCTCACGGGACGCCTTCTTGGCCGCGGAATCGGACGAGACGCGCGCCGCCATCGCCTTTGCGCGCCAGCGAGGCTGCCTAACGGTCGCATTCACCGATGCCGGCGCCGAATGGGAGATCGAGCCGTCCGCGGACGATCCCTTCGTCGCTCAAGAGATCGTGGAGACGGTCTACCACGTGCTCTGGGAGCTCGTGCACGTCTTCTTCGAGCACAAGGGCTTACTCGCTGACGCGACGGGGGCCACGCATGACGCTGGCGCATCGAGCTTTCTCTATCCTTTTCTCGATCGACGAGAGACCGACCTCGAGCGCGTGCTCGAGGATGTTCGCCGGTCTGCAGTCATGAAAGCCGAGGAAATCACCAATCTTCGCATTCGCGCAATGAGCGAGGGCGACGCGACGCTCTGCTCGGCAGCTCGAGCGCTGCGGTCGGCGTTCGAGAATGGCGCTGGGCTTCTCGTCCTCGGCAACGGCGGCTCGGCGACAGACGCGATGGACGCCGCGGCGGATTATCGATTTCCGCCCCCAGGCTGGCGCGCTCGCAAGACGATCGACCTCACCGAAGACACGGCGATCATCACGGCAATCGCCAATGACATCGGCGCGGACGCGATCTTTCTTCGGCAGATCATCGCCTACGGCCGTCGCGGCGACGTCGCGATGGCGTTCACGACGAGCGGCAACTCACGCAACATCGTGCAGGCGCTGGAGGAAGCGCGACGCCGCGGTCTCGCGACGATCGCCTTCGTTGGGTACGATGGTGGCGAGATCATGACCCGAGATCTTGCCGATTACATCTTCGTCGTACCGTCGGAATACATTCCGCGCATCCAGGAAGCGCAGGCCACGGCGCACCACATTCTGCGCGAGCTCGTCGAGCTTGCCTAACGTCGCACGTTGATATCGATCACCTTGTGGATGGGAATGTCGAAGATGTCCTCGAGGGCGGTCTTCGCGGCGTGATAGCCGCACATGCCATGGACGCCCCCGCCAGGAGGTGTCGACGCTGAACAGAGGTAGAGTCCTTTGAAGGGCGTCCTGCACGGATGCCATCGCGCGACAGGCCGGAGAAAGAGTTGACGCAAGGTGTTCGCGCCTTCACCAATGTCGCCTCCGACGAGATTCGGATTCCGTGCTTCGAGATCCGCCGTTGTCATGACGTGTCGCGCGAGGACGCGCTCGCGAAAGCCCGGCGCGAAGCGTTCGATCTGCGCTTCGATGCGCGGCAGCATGTCGATGGTCGAACCGTTGGGCACGTGGCAGTATCCCCACAAAATGTGCGCCCCTGACGGCGCCCGCATTGTGTCGAAGAGCGTCGGCTGCGAGATGAGGACGGTCGGGCGTTCCGGATGCTCGCCGCGCGCGACTGCTGCCTCGTTCGCGGCCAGCTCGTCGATCGTTCCGCCAAGGTGCAGCGTCCCTGCCTGACGACATTCGTCCGCGCGCCACGGAACGGCATCGGCGAGCGCCCAGTCGACCTTGAAGACACCAGGGCCGTAGCGGAAACGACCCAGCGCCCGTTTGTACCGCGATGGAAGCCGACGCTCGGCAACCCGGAGTACTTGCCGCGGTGTGAGATCCAGAAGCACGACGCGAGCAGCGGGCAGTTCATCGAGCGATTTCACGAATGTGCCAGTCTCGACCTGACCCCCAAGTTTAGTGAAGTATGAACCGAGGGCAGAAGCAATGCAGCGCGCACCGCCGCGCGCTATCGGCCAGCCGACGCGGTGACCGGCCGCGGCAAGCATGAGGGCGATCGCCGCCGTGCCGGCGTGAGAGAAGGGTTGCAATGCGTGACCGGCGATACCCCCGATGAGGCCTCTCGCCTGACCTCCGGCGAAGCGATGCTCGACGAGCCGCTGCACGGACTGTCCGCCGCTCGCCGCAAATCGGGCGAGCAGCATCGGATGTTTCGGGATGTGGAGCGGCGCAAGCACGTCGATCGCGAGCTTCTGCCACGCGCGCGCTAATGGTCCGAGAAGTGATTCATAGGCGTCCGCATCGACGCCGAGTGAACGCCCCGTGACGCCGAGATCGCGGGCGAGCAGCGCTGGCGCGGCGTCGTCGAATGGATGCGCCAGCGCGATCGGCGGCTCGATAAACTCGAGGCCATGATCGGCGAGTGGCAGCGCCGCAAACAGTGGCGACGCGGCCGCGAGCGGATGCACGGCGGAACAGACGTCGTGCATGAAACCGGGCAGCGTAAGCTCCTCGGTGCGAGCGCCCCCGCCGATTCTTGGCGCGCCCTCGATGACAAGGACCGAGAGCCCCGCATGCGCGAGGACGATAGCTGCCGCGAGCCCGTTTGGTCCTGCCCCAACGACGATCGCGTCGTGAGCGCTCATGAGTCGACGTCCTTCCCGCGATTACTGCACGAATGGCCGAAGCGAGGGGCGTGCTCCGGCGCGATGTATGCGGAGTCATTGCAGCCTTCGAACGCTCTCCGCTCAGAGCGGGAGACTTCGCATTCGCTCAATTGATGCCTGCACTCTTCTCGCCCCGCGCGACTACTATCGCGCGAAGTGCGTTGGTGGGGTTGATCGCGCTTCCGATCGCAGTACCAGCGTTCGCGATGCTCTGGGTTCGTACACCCTGGGCGCGCGGCGAGCACGCGGCGATCGTGCAACCAATTCCGTTCGATCATCGCTTGCACGCGGGCCCATTGCGGATCGACTGCCGTTATTGCCACGCAGGCGCCGATCGCAGCGCGTCCGCCGGTCTGCCATCGACGCGACAGTGCGTGACCTGCCATACGCCGCTCTGGATGTCGAGCGCGCCGATGGCTCCCGTGCGACAGAGCATCGCCACTGGCCGCCCGATTCCGTGGCAGCGCGTAACGCAACTTCCTGACTTCGTCTACTTCGATCACTCGATTCACATCAGCAAGGGCGTTGGCTGTGAGACCTGCCACGGCCGCGTCGATCAGATGGCGCAGGTTCGTCAGGTCGCGCCGCTGACGATGACATGGTGCGTCGACTGTCATCGCGATCCGGGCCGCCGACTTCGTCCTGTGCGCGACGTCACCGTGATGGGATGGACGAGGCCGAGCGCGGTCGACTCGTTAGGTGTGGTGCTCCTCGCGCGGAACCACGTCCGATCGTTGGTCAATTGCTCGACCTGCCACCGTTAGCGTCCATGTCACGACACGACTCCCAAGCGGAATTTCCCGAAGGCGCCGCAACGCCGCTAGATGGTCTCTCCCGCCGCGATTTCGTCACGCTCCTTGGCGCGAGCGTCGCGCTCGCCGGACTGAGTGGATGCGTCCGCGCTCCGGATCGCGAGATCCTCCCGTACGTCGAAGCGCCAGGTGACGTTGTTCCCGGGAAGCCGCTGCATTACGCGACGTCGATGACGATCGACGGCTATGCGACTGGATTGATCGTCGAGAGCCATGAAGGACGGCCGACAAAAGTCGAGGGCAATCCGGATCATCCGGCGAGTCTCGGTGCCGCCGGCATTCTCGAGCAAGCATCGGTGCTACAGCTCTACGATCCACATCGTGCAAGAGTACCGCGCGCGGGCCGCCGTCGCGCAACGCTCGATGCCGCTCGGGCCGCGCTGGCACCAGCAGCGCTCTCGCGACGCATCGGCGCACGCGGGGCCGGACTGCATGTCTTGCTCGAACCAACCGGTTCGCCCCTCGTCGCCGAGTTGATCGCACGTGTACGCGCGCAATATCCCGACGCCGCGGTGTCGTTTTATGCGCCGCTCGCGAGCGCCGCACCGCTCGAAGCCGCACGCACGCTTTTCCGCGCAGCGCTCGTTCCCCAGTACGACTTCAGCAAGGCCGACGTCGTCGTTTCACTCAGCGCTGACTTCCTCGCCGCAGGTCCATTTCGCCTCCGACACGCGGCGGACTTCGCGACGCGGCGCTCGCATGCGCCTGCCGCGAGGTTATACGTCGCCGAGACACAACCGTCCCCGACCAGTACCCTCGCCGACCGTCGTATCGCGCTCGCGCCCAGCCTGATTGGGCGGGCCGCGACGGCACTCTTCGACGCGGTCGCGGCAGCTTCCGGCGACAATGGTTCGTCGTTAGGCTCCGCGACACCTGATCTACCACCAGCGGCCCGCGCCTGGGTCGAAGCGGTCGCCCGGGACCTCGCCGCCAACCGCGGCCGCTCGATCGTCATCGCGGGGCCGGAGCAGGCGGCCGCAGTGCACACCATCACGTATGTGCTCAACAGCGCGCTTGGAAACGTCGGGCAGACGACGTGGTTCACGGCGTCACCGCTCATCGAACCGGGAGAGCCGAGCCACGACCTCGGGATGATCGCCGCAAAGATACAGACGAATACGGACACGCTCGTTATCCTCGACGTCAATGTGTGCTATGGTGCGCCGGCCGACCTGGATCTCGAGCGCCGCATCCGTTCCGTGCCTAACGCGTTTTACCTGGGTGCCTATGACGACGAGACGGCGCGGTCGAGCGCATGGCACGTACCCGCGTCTCACTATCTCGAGCTTTGGGGCGATGCGCGCGCGTACGACGGCACCGTCTCGCTCGTTCAACCTCTCATCGCGCCGCTATATGAGAGCCTGAGCACTGCCGAAGTCCTCGCTGCGCTCGCCGGACTTGGAGTCGCGAACGTGCATGATCTGTTGACACAGAGTGACGCCGCTCGCGGGGGCGCCGCGTGGGAGGACGTATTGCGTCGAGGAGTGATCCCGGGTTCCGAGTTGCCGCGCGTTATACCGGCGGCGCCAATGGCCGCCGCAACCGATGCGCTGCGATCGATCGCGAGTACGGCGGCCGCCGATTCCATCGATATCGCCTTCGTGCGGAGTGCCACCGTGCACGATGGGCGCTTCGCGAATAATGTGTGGCTCCAGGAGCTCCCGGATCCGATCACGAAGCTCACGTGGGACAACGCCGCCCTGGTGTCGCCGGCATTCGCCGCCTCCGCCCACATCGGCACCGGTGACGTCATTAGGCTCACGCTGGACGCGCGCTCGATTGAAGTGCCCGCGCTCGTCGTCGTCGGACACGCCGACGGTGCCGTTTCACTTCCAATCGGTTACGGTCGCTCGGGTGCCGAGGCAGCTGCTCGTGGCGTCGGCGTCAATGCCAATGTGCTCCGCACGGTACGCGAGCCGTTCGCCGCGACGGGCCTTCGCCTAACGTTCACGGGTCGTCAACGAGCGCTCGCGACCACACAATCGCACTGGGACATCGAGGGCCGCTCGAAGGAGATCCTTGCTGGGGGCGAGCCGTTCGACGTCCCGGACAGCGTGCGATCGGGCAACCACCGCCGGCCGCTGACGCTGTACGAGCCGAACGCGCCGTCGTCGACGGGCTTCGGTGCGGACCAGTGGGCGATGACGATCGATCTCGATCTCTGTACGGGGTGCAGCGCCTGCGTCGTCGCGTGCCAGGCGGAGAACAACGTGCCCACCGTCGGGAGAAAGGGCGTGCTCGAGAGCCGGGAAATGCACTGGTTGCGCATCGACCGATACGTCGATGAGGCGTCGCCGGATCGCGTTGAGACGCAGCCGATGCTCTGTCAGCATTGTGAGAAGGCACCGTGTGAGTACGTCTGCCCGGTGAATGCGACCGTTCACAGCGATGACGGCCTGAACGAGATGGTCTATAATCGCTGCGTCGGCACGCGCTTCTGCTCGAATAACTGCCCGTACAAAGTTCGTCGATTCAATTGGTTCGACTACAACGACGAGCTCGCGGAAACGGTCCGCATGGCGAAGAACCCGTCGGTCACCGTTAGGCAGCGCGGCGTGATGGAGAAGTGCACGTTCTGTGTGCAGCGTATCCGTCGTGCGCAGATTGACGCCGAGGAGGCAGGCGAGCCGCGTACAGGTCCCGTGGTAACCGCGTGCCAGCAAGCCTGCCCGACGCACGCGATCGTATTCGGCTCGCTCACCGATCCGACGAGCGACGTCGTACGACTTGCGCGGGACCCGCGTGCCTTCAGCGCGCTCGAGGACCTGGGCACTGTCCCGCGCGTGCGCTACCTCCGTCGCCGGAACGACGGCAACGAGCGTCGTGAGGCAGAGAATGCGCGCTGACGCGTCGGCGGCCGCCCGCATTCGCGACGACGAAGAAGCCCAGCGCGCTCTCGAGCCGCATCCCGTCCTCCACGAGCTGCTGGACGACGGCACGCTCTCCACACGCCTCCTTGCGAGCAGCTGGACGGCAAAGCCACGATGGTGGCCGCTGTTCGCGATATCGGGAGCGCTCACGCTGCTGTTCATCGTCGGAATTGTCGAGACGTTCATGCGCGGCATCGGTGCCTGGGGAAACAACATTCCCGTCGCGTGGGCCTACGGTATCGTCAACTTCGTCTGGTGGATCGGGATCGGCCACGCCGGGACGTTCATCTCGGCGTTTCTGCTGTTGCTGAACCAGCACTGGCGCGCGTCGATCAATCGCATTGCCGAGGCGATGACGCTGTTCGCGCTGGTGAATGCATCGCTCTTCCCGGTGCTCCACCTTGGTCGCCCCTGGTTCTTCTACTGGCTGATTCCGTATCCGGCCACGATGGGTGTCTGGCCGAATTTCAAGAGCTCTCTGCCGTGGGACGTCGCCGCCATCTCGACCTACTTCACGGTCTCACTGCTCTTCTGGTATCTCGGTCTCGTGCCCGATCTCGCCGCGGCGAGAGATCGCGCCCCCGGCCGGCTGCGTCGACAGCTATACGGCATCTTCGCGCTCGGCTGGCGTGGGCGCGCGAGCGAGTGGCGTCACTATCGCGTCGCATACACGCTACTTGCTGGCCTCGCGACGCCGCTCGTGATCTCCGTGCACAGCATCGTGAGTCTCGACTTCTCGATCACGCAGCTTCCCGGCTGGCACTCGACGATCTTTCCACCGTACTTCGTCGTCGGCGCGATCTACTCGGGATTCGCGATGGTGTTGATGCTCATGCTGCCCATCAGGCGCGCATTCGGACTCCAAGACATCATCACGACGCAACATCTCGACAATCTCGGTAAGCTGCTGCTCGTCACCGGATCGATGGTCGCGTACGCGTACATATGCGAAGCCTTCATTGCGTGGTATAGCGGCGACCCGTTCGAGCGTTATGCAATGCTCATCGCGCGCCCGCTCGGGCCGTACGCGATCCTCTTCTGGGTGATGATCGCGGCGAACGTCGTCACGCCGCAGTTCTTCTGGTCGTCACGGGTTCGCTCGAGCCCCTTTGCGCTCTTTGTCGCTGGGGCTGCAATCTGGGTCGGCATGTGGATCGAGCGCTTCGTCATCATCGTCGGCTCGCTGAGTCGGGATTTCCTGCCATCGAGTTGGCACAACTATGCGCCCACGTGGGTCGATTGGAGTTTGCTCATCGGGAGCGTCGGACTGTTCTCTTTGCTGTTTCTGACCTTCCTCCGCTGGGTGCCCTTCATCCCACTCAGCGAGGTGAAGAAACTGCGCTATGAGTTGTCGCGCAGCCATGCCATCATTCCGAGCGAAGGGTGACATCGACATGAGCCGCGACATTCGACTCCTCGCCGAATTTGCGAACGCGACGGACTTGCTCCACGCCATCGAGGCACTGCGGCGCGAGAAGTATCACGACCTCGAGACGTACGCCCCGTTCGACATCCCGGAGCTGGATGAGCCACTCGGCCTCTCACGTTCCCGACTTGGCTGGCTCGCGCTTACCGCCGGCAGCATCGGCCTGATTGCGAGCTACGGCATTCAGTGGTGGGCGAACGTCCATTCGTATCCACTGAACGTTGGCGGCCGGCCACAGCACGCCGTCCCGGCATTTCTGCTCGCGACGTTCGAAGGCACCGTTCTCGCCGCATCGCTCGGTGTGTTCTTCGGCGTGCTTCTGGTGTTGCGACTGCCGCGCCTCTGGTCGATCGAGGACGACGTCGAGGACTTTCAGCGTGCATCGATCGATCGCTTCTGGATCGCGATGCGCACATTTGCGAGTGAGCGCGATCGCGCGCACGCCGAGGGACTGCTCCGGGACGCGGGCGCACTCCGGACCATCACGCGCCTCGGACCGCAGTGGGCGTCACTCGTTAGGCCACTCGGTCTCCTAATCGCGCTCGTGATCGGCGCGAACGGGTGCTCCGACCGCATGGGCAGCGGCTTCGACTGGAAGCGTATGCGCACGCAGCCGCGATATACGCCCTTCGGCGCGAGCGCATTCTTCCCCGATGGAAAAGCAATGCGCTCCCCTCCAGCCGGGACGATTCCACGAGAGGCCCAGATGGCCCGGAACATGGCGACGGATTCGGTCGCTCTGCGGCGAGGCGCCAATCGCTTTGCCATCTATTGTGCCGTGTGCCACGGCGAGCGCGGCGACAGCGCCGGCGTCGTCGGCGACAACATGCAGCCGAAGAAACCGCCGTCGCTCCTCGACCCAGCGATTCGCGGGCTCACGGCTGAGCAGTTGTACAAGGTGATCACCGACGGCTTTGGCTACATGCCGTCGTATGCGGCCGAGTTGTCCGCGCCGGACCGATGGGCAATAGTCGCGTACGTTGGCTTGCTCCAGTCACGGCCGTTGGGCGCTGACTCTTCACGACTGTCTTCGCGATGAATCGCATCGCGACCATCGCGGCGATAACGGGCTTCGTTGGCCTCGTGTTATTCGTCATCGGCGTCGTGCTCGAGCCACGACAAGCGCTGACGTCGTACGTCTTCGCCTATGCCGCCATGTCAACCGTGGTGCTCGGAGCGCTCATTCAGGTGATGATGAGCAATGTCACCGGCGCACGGTGGTTCACCGTGATGCGTCGCATCACGCTCCATGTCACGGGTGCAATGCCCGCGCTCGTGATACTCGCGATACCGCTCTTTGCGGGCGCGGCGATTATTTATTCCTGGACGTCGCCCTCCATGCTGCCAGCGGCAACGCGAGCGATCGTCGACCGGAAGGTTGCGTGGCTCAACATGCCCTTTTTCATCGTACGCGGCGTGGTCTATCTCGGCGTCTGGCTCGCGGTCGCGGAGATTCTGCGAGGTCGATCCCTGAGACGTGACGAGACGCGCGGCCTTGCCGCCGCGAGCGAGACGCAGCGGTTGCGGCGCTTCAGTGCCGGCGGATTGGTCGCCGTGGGCCTGACGCTGACCTTTGCGTCGTTCGACTGGCTGATGTCGCTCGAGCCGACCTGGTACTCGACGGTCTACGGTGTGTACGTCTTTGCCGGAGGTTTCGTCTCCGCACTCGGTCTCATCGCGATCCTCGCGCGGATCTCCTCTCGCGCCGGCGTTGCACTCGATGGTGTCGTGACGCCAGAGCACTTCGGCGCACTCGGAAAGTTGCTGCTGACCTTCGTCATCTTCTGGGCGTACATCGCCTTTTCGCAGTTTCTCATCATCTGGATCGGCGACGTACCGCTCGATGCATCGTGGTACCTGACACGAACGTCGGGGAGCTGGGGCACGCTCGCGCTGATCGTCGTCATCGGCCAGTTCGCGCTGCCGTTCGTGCTGCTCCTGCCACGAGCACCCAAGCGCCGGCCGCGATTCCTCGCCGCGATTGGGTGGCTGCTGCTCGCCACGCACGTTCTCGACAGCTACTGGCTCGTCCTTCCCGCGCTGCACCCGTTAGGCATGGCGCCGAGCTGGCTCGACGTGGCGGCGCTGCTGATGGTCGGCGGGTTGACAGCTGCTGCCGCCGTCTGGCGCGCCCGCGGCCAGTCGCTCTTGCCACTGGGCGATCCGTACGTTGCACGCGCGATGCAATATGTCGAACCTTGAGCAAGGCACGCTAATTACCCGTCTTCTTGGCGAGTACGATTTGTTCGCGGCCGTATGCGGGCCGCGCACCGCTGAAATCTGACAACTCCTCCTCGATGGCGAAACCGCTCAATTCGAGCAGATGCCGCATCTCGTACCGATAGATCCAGCGCAGTTCGAGATGCTCCTCCTCGTCACGCACGACATTGCCGTTCTCCGCAGTCTCACGGAATCGCCATCGCTCGGCGAGCCGCTGCTGCACGTGGTCATTCACGCGCTCGAGGACATCGATGCTCACCGTATGGCCCGTGAGCGGATTGCGATAGGGCGCGAACTGGCGCTGCGGCAGGAAGCGCTCCTCAGTCAGGAGGTTCAAGCGTGGATCGAAGATATCGACGATCAGGCGACCTTGCGGTTTCAGGTGACGGTAGATGCAGCCTAACGAGGACCGCTGCTCCTCGACAGTCAAGAGCGCCTGAAACGCTCGGGCAGGGATGATCGTGAGCGCAAAGTGTCCGGGGAGCGAGAAGTTGGCCATGTCACCGGACAGAAACCGTGCGCGCGCGGCTACGTCCTTTGGTTCGCCGGCGCGCTTGCCCTCCGCCCGCTCGAGCATTGCCAGCGACAGATCGATCCCGACAATGTCGACGCCGGCACGAGCAATCGGCCAGCTCACGCGTCCCGTTCCACACGCGAGCTCGAGCACGGGCGCGCCACTCTCCTTCGCGCGCGCGATCCAGAAATCGATCTCGCCAGGAAAGCCGAACGTGCGGGCGTCGTAGGTCTCGACATTGAGACCTCCGTCGGAATAGAAGGCTTTAATCATAAAACAACGGGTTAGGGTCTAGAGGTATAGGGCTAGGGAGGTTCCAGGAATTGTGTCCCTAGCGCCTATACCCCTAGCCCCTCGTCGCTCCGGCAAAGCCGGCGATGACTTCCGGCGTCGCCGTATCGAATCCGACAACGTCGAGCATTCCTGAATCGTTAGGGTCTGCAATGCTGAACCCGTTCGACGTCATGCCAACCACAACTAGCTTGGCGGGAATGCCCATTTGCTCGCGGTAGTCGCGCAGCGCCTGCGCCGGATGAATGCTCCCGGCCCAGGTCTCGCTGTCGGTGTAGATCACGAACACGTCCACCTCCCAGCGGTGCTTCAGCGCCTCCACCATCGGGAGGGCGCAGTCCGTTCCGCCGAACGGCAACGCTTCCGTCATCCGCACGACGTCATCCAACCGCTGCCGCGGCGAGATCACGACAGGCGTTAGGCCAGTATTGTAGCCAAATGCCGAGTGCAGCGAGGGATACTGACCATTCGTAAATGCGACAACCAGATGATTTGGCTCGTTCGCCGCCGTCACGAGTGCCATCGCCGCCGAGGCCGCGCGACACGACAGAAACGGCATCCCGTGCACCGGTGTCACCATCGAGCCCGAAACGTCCAGCGCAAGCATGACGCGCTTGCCTGTCGACGTCGCGTTCTCGAAGGCCAGGTAAAAGGCGCCATCCAGCACGTCCACCACCTGGCTCACCGGACTCCAGATCCCAGTGCCGCGTCCCCCGTGCCCGCCTGCATACGTCTTGAGCGCGGCAAGCAGCGACAGCGGATGCACGCGCGCCCGGCGGATCGCGGTGCGCTCGCTCAGCCGCGCCACGACCATCCGTACGGCATCGCTGCCCGGCACGAGCAATCCAACTTTGCTCATGACGCCGAGGTTCCGCACGAGAGCGGTGAGGGGCATCCGGTCCAGCAATGCCTCCCACACGACGGCGTGCCGGAGCAGCTCCGTCGGCACCATTTCGCGCGTCAACCGATAGATCCGGATGACTCGCGCCGCGTCGTTAGGTGCCATGTGACGCAACGCCTGCACCGCCTCGATCCGCTCCATGAACTCGAGGTCGGCGCCGCCCTTGAGCTGGATTACCCCCTCCCATCCCTTCACCGCGTAGCGGAAGAGCAGCTCGTGCGTCACCGTTAGAGCCTTCGGGTGGGCAAGACGCAGCGCGTCGCGATGCGCCCACCCGTCCCGCGTCTGGTACTTCAACAGCTGATACGCGAGGTCCGACGGCGCTTGACGAGTATACCAGCGCGCCACGGCGTTCCGTACGCCACGTCCCCAACCACGGAACGCCTTGACGTACTCGAGCCAGTGGAACAAGTGCATTCCCGTCCGTGCAACTGCGGGCAACGCGGTGAGCGCGAGCGCACGCGTGACGTCGTTACCAAGTCCAGCCGCCATCGCGAGGACGAACAACGCCGGATCGTTCTTCGGCGCGCGTCCCAACTGACTGATCTCGACCACACGGCTCACGACGCGCGGACCATTCTCGGCAATGCACTCGACGACGCCGCGCGCATTCTCCTGTGTGAGCGCGCGCTCGGCGATGTAATACGTGCCGCCCTCGGTACCGAGAATCAGGAACCGGTCGAGTCGCGCCCACTTGTCGACGGCCCACGCGTATCCGCCGGCCGAGTTGGGGACCTGGGCGCTATTGGGAATCGGTTCCGCCTGCGGCGTCACGAGACGCCGGAGGCGAGTCGCGAAGTGCTTGGAAAGATGCTGCATGAGGCGCCTCCGTTGGTTGATGGTTGAATTGGAAGAGGAGTTAGGGGCGTGGGGCTAGGGCGCCTAACGGGCGCCGATTTGGCGGACCCTAGCTTCTATTCCCCAGCCCTAATTCCTCTGCTTGACGTCGCCGTCGATTCACCTGGTAGGATTCGAACCTACGACCTCCCGATTATCAGTCGATAATCCTCACGAATCGGCCCGCCAGAGCGGACAAGTATTGAGCGAGGCATGGCGCTCTAGCCTCTGAGCTACAGGTGCATCGTCGGACGTGTCGTGCTCACAAGCGGATAAGTATTCGCGCTTGGTTGCCCTAACGACTGGGCTATCTCGATGAGAGGTTGATAACCGATAACCAAGCAGCCTCGACCCGCGATTGAGCACATATGTGCCAGTTCTTGCTGCCAGCCGGCGAATGCGCGTGCTTCGCTCCGGGAGTCGCGTTCCTGAGCTCGACGACACGCACCACCGGCTGGCAGTTTAGATCATGTGGAACAGCAAATTGCTTTCGTTCCCCGGACCATCACTTGTCAAACAGCGTCGAACACATGCAAAACGCCCCACCTGCGCTCAGTGCAGGTGGGGCGAGAGCTCTCGTTCCCCGATCCGGTTCGGATACGCAGCGCTTACTGAGCGCGCCCTCCTTTGCCGGAACCTGCACCGATTTGGCACTCGAGCTCGTCGCCGTACGTGACGGCGCCGATGCGCGACGGACTACGGTCGCTAAACGCGACCATCGTCGCGCCGCGCTGCCACAGTTCCGTTGGTGAGTGTTTGAGCTCGGGTGAAATCATGTTCGTTTGGTTGATCCTATTCTCCGAAAAAAGGAAAGTCGCGTCCGATGATCCGCCCGGCGCACAACGCGCTTCGGGGCTGAGTGGCCACCACCGATCGCTCGGCGGTGAGTACTCGGGAACATCGGGACGCGACTCCCAGGGGAACCGAGTCTATTCGTGTTTGGTGGGTCTGTCAAGGCCAACGTAAATCGGAGCGGACGCGCTCAACGGATGCCCACTTGTCCCTTCACCGACGCAATCAACTTCGCCGAGTCGTAACCGACACCATCCTTGAACACCGTTGTCACCTTCCGAATCGTCGACGGATCAGCCGCGAGATCACCATTCAGCACAACGAGATCCGCCGCCTTCCCCGTCTCGAGCGAACCGGTCTTTCCGTACACGCCGAGGATCTTTGCACCATTCGCGGACATGATCTGCACCGCCTGTGCCGGCGTGAACCCCGCCTCGATGAACAATTCGTAATTCCGCTGATCACCAAATCCAGGTAGTGCGCCACCAAATCCCGTCGGATCGACGCCGGCCGCGAGCATTCCACCCGCGTCCACGAACTCTTTTTCGAAGGCCATCTGATTCTTCAGCATCTCCGACGTGAACGTCCACGTCGACGACGTATCGATGAACGAGCGAACGTTGAGATACGCAGTCTTCACTTCCGGCGCCATCGCGTCCAGCGTACGCTCGTCGCTCACCGGCCTATTCTTGAAGAAGGGCTCGAACACCGCGAGCGTCGACGTCATCGGCACTTTGTGGTCGACCATCTTCTTGATCGTTAGGTGCGCCGTCTCACCCGAGGCGTTTGCCATGCCAACGCGAGTCATGCTGTTCGCCGGACACATGTCCGGCTTTTTCTGCGGATCGAAATCCGTATTGGTCATGAAGCCGTGCTCGAGGTTGTCGATCCCGAGGTCGACCGCTTCCTGAAAAGACACCGAGCAGAGATGCCCGGTGACTTTGAGGCCGCGCTTGTGTGCTTCGTCGATCGCCGCTTTGAGATCGGCGCGCTTGATGTCGGTGTATGCCTTGATCCACGTCGCGCCTTCCTGCGCCCAGTAGGAGACGAACCGTCGCGCCGCCTCCGGCGACGCGACGACCGCCATGCCGCCCCCGCCGTTCGCGCCAGTGATGTACGGCGCGGTGAGGACGATGTGCGGGCCGGGAATCTGTCCCACGTCAACGGCGTGCTTGGTATCGATGTCGGCGTATGGCGCCAGGGAGCCCGTTGTGCGGATCGTCGTCACGCCGGAACCGAGATACAATCGCGGTCCGCTGTAGCCTAACGACACCTCACGACCGCCGGCCGCGGTGTAGAAGAGATGATCGTGCATTCCGATCAGCCCCGGGATGACCGTCTGGCCGGAGAGATCGATCGTGCGCGCACCTTGCGGCACCGTCACACTCGACGCGGCGCCGACCGCGGCGATCTTCTCGCCGCGAATGACGATCGTCTGATGCGGCTTCGCCGCGGCGCCCGTCCCATCGATGACGGTGACGTTCGTCAGCGCGACGACCGGTTCGCTCACCGTCACGAAGTCTCGAGTCGTCTTCGACATCGAGCTCACTGACTGGGCCGCGCTGTTGGTAGCGAGCAAGGCAACCGCGATCACCGAGAGTGCTCTCTTCATGTGTTGCCCCCTTAAAGGTTGGTTGTCAGTTCACCGTAAATCCCATCATCATGCCCGCCGACAGATGCTCGGCGATGTGACAGTGTAGCATCCACCGGCCGGGGTTCGATAGATCCACGAGCAGGTCGACCGTCGATCCCGCAGGAATGAGCGCCGTGTCCTTCCACACGAGATCATCGTTACGCACTCCGTTCACCGCAAGCACGAGGAATCGTTGCCCGTGGAGATGGATCGGGTGCTGCATCGCGTGCATCGACCGGCGTTCGTTCGCGAGGTGCAGCTTGACCACGTCGCCGCGATGAAAGGTCCAATCGATGTCCATGTTCTCCTTGCCCGTGTCGGGATCGCGCAGCACCCACCGGACCTCGTCGCTACTCGACGCCCAATTCATCGTCGGCATCGTTCCCGTCCACTCGACGGGGACGAAGTATGCCGAATCGAGCAGCATCAGCTGACGGCTCACGAACGGCAGGTCGTGCGCTTCGATCGTGAGCAGGAGAGAATGATCCACCGGTTTGTCGAAGTAGCGTCGGTATCGCGCGATGTCGGCCGTTGCCGCAGTGTCCGTTCGCAGCTGCCGGAATGCCGCGGCGAGATCGGGCTTCGCCGGCACCTTCTCGACGTGGATCACGCCGAGCGTGTCGGTCTCGTAGAAGAACTTGCTGAAGAGGTGATCGAGTCCCTGGACCCGGTTCACCAGTGCGACGTCGCCGGTTTTGTCGAAACGCACGTGAACGATGTATCGCTCCGCCGGCGCGATGACGACGCTCTCCACCCACTGCTCGTGCTCGTAGTTCCCGGCGTCACTGCCAACGAGTTTCATCTTCGCGCCGGGAAACGACAGATTGAGCGTTCGCGTATTCGAGACGTTCGTGAACAGAAAGCGAACCACTTCGCCGCACTTCGCGGCCATTCGCCAATCCGGCTCGCCATTCACGAGAAACAGACTCCCGAAGCGGCCCATGAAGGCGTGTGTCGTCTGATCCTTGCCGAAGGGAACCAGCTGACCATCCTCTCCGACGAGAAGGTCGTCGAGAATTAGTGTTTCCTCACGATTCGCCGGCCCGAAGTAGTCTCGCCGCGGCGAGTGCACGAACAAATTGCCGTAGAGGCCGAGCTCCTGCTGCGTGTCCTCGCGGACGTGAGGATGGTACCAGTAGATGCCGGCGTCGGGAAAATGCACGTGGTACGTGAAGTGTCCGCCGGGCGGCACGGCCTCCTGGGTGAATCTCGGTACGCCATCGAAGCGATTGTCGAGACGGACCCCATGCCAATGAATCGACGTCGGCTGGTCGAGCGCGTTCTCGAGCTGCACGACAACGGTGGCCGCCTGCGGCACCGAGATCAACGGACCTGGATACTGGCCATTGAAGCCGAACATCGTCACGCGATGTCCCTTGAGGGTGCGGGTCACCATGCCAGCCGTTAGGCGGAGTGTATCCCCATCGGCAAGACGAACCACCTGGTACGGGCGCGCCTCGGTAGGGGCGGCGCCGCCCGCCCCCCGGGGAAGGTACGGCGCGACAGTCGGCCTGAGCGCCATCTCGCCAGGGAGCATCGTGAGATTGGGAGGCATCGGTACGGTCGTCCAGCGTACCGAGTCGCCGGCCGATTGCATGCTCACCTCGTGGTTCATGTGCTCCATCGGCTCGCTGTCCTTGCCGGCTGGCACGGCCGCGGCACCAATCGCGAAGCGCATGAGATCGGGCGGCTGAAGACGCGAGCTCGGTGATTCACCGCGAAGCACGATGCGTCCTCCAGGTTCTTTGACCATCGCCGAGCGCTCGGCCGTGACGAGCACGACGAATTTGTCGAGCGCAATCTCCGGCAGCTTCGTGTCGCCATTCTTGACCGCGCCGAGCCTAACGACCGGGTACATGACGGGCGTGGCGAGCCAGGCGACGTACGTCGTGTATCGCCCAAGGCTCGACGGCTCGGGCAGGCCGGCGATCCGAATCGTTGCCGCATAACGAATCCGGCCGTCGGCGGTGACTGCGATCGTGAATGGCCCGGGCAGTCGCCCGAGCTCGACGCGGCCGCTCACGCCCACGAAGTCCGGACTCGCCACCAGCGAGAGGCAATACAGATCGCGACTCGGCACGAGGGCGCCCGCCGGCGCGGGGTCGCACAAGGATCGTTGCGCTGACAGCGAACCGATCGGCGCGAGCCAGAATGTCAGCCCGAAAAGCGCAGCGACAATTGCCGAACCGGAAGCGTACATCATGCCTACAAGTAAACGTTGATCTCACGCAGCCGTGAGCCCTATTTGAGCACCGAACCACGAGCGAGGTGTCCATGTTCGCAGCGGTGAGCCGTGCCCTGATGTTGACCACCGTCGGTTCTCTCGCCGCGCTCGCGCAGGCGACGCATCTGGCATTTCCGGTACCCTTGCCCGACGTGGCAGTGGCGAGTGACGTGCGGTTCGGCACCGTCGGCGGCGTCCCACTGATGATGGATGTCTATCAACGCCCGCGCGAGGCGGGCAAGCTCCGGGCTGCTCTCGTCTTCTTCAATCGCGCGAGCGGCGCCCCGGATCGGCAATCGCCCCTTTATGTCGGATGGGCGCGCAGCGCGGCGTCACGTGATCTTGCCGGCATCGTGCCGGATCTGCGGAGCGGAAGTGAAGCGCGGGATTTTGAGGCATTGATCGAATATCTGACACGTCACGGCGGCGACATCGGCGTCGACACGGCGGCGATCGCGGTCTACGCCGCATCGGGCAACGTCGCCACCGCATTTCCACTCCTCGAGGACCCGCGACAGACTGCGATCAAGGCGGCCGTCATCTACTATGGAACGGCGCCGATCACGACCTTCCGCCGCGATCTTCCGGTCCTGTACGTGCGTGCCGGCCTCGATAGGCCTAACGTCAACGAGGAGATCCTGACGCTCGCGTCGCGTGCGATCACGCAAAATGCGCCCGTGACTTTGCTCAATCACGCGACGGGCTATCATGGCTTCGAGCTGTTCAACGACGACGACGCGACGCACGACGTGATTTCGCGAACGCTCACGTTCGTCGTTCATGCAACCTGGGCCGGCTATCGGTCGGCGCTCGCGCTAGGCTTGCCCGAGGCCGCCGCCGCCGGAACCATGGAGACGGGTGACTACCATGATGCCGCATCGCTCTACGCGAACTTGGTTCGCAACCGTCGCGACGACGCACGGCTCCGCCTCGCATACGGCGAAGCGCTGCTCGCAGATCATCAATTCGCCACCGCGTGCACGCTGCTCGACTCTCTCAAGGGCAAGAGCCTCGGCGCTCGCGACCTCGCCGTTCCCGCGTCGCGCGCGTGCGCACAAGCGGGCAAGGGCGACGCGGCAATCGCCTGGATCGCAAGCATCCCCGAGCAATTTCGCCCGATGAGTCTCGCGAGCGATCCCGCGTTTGCCGCTATTCAAGCGCGCAGCGACTTTCGCGCTCTCTTTCCTCGGCGATAGTTGGAGGCCCCGCAGATTTTCCTAACACCGCTCGAACCTTCTATTGCAAGAACGCTGAACAATTTGGAACGCAATCCGGACGACTGGGATTTGTTAGGGTTGGCGCGGGGACCAGGCCGCGCCGAGCGAGGCCAAGCGGGCTCAACGCCGAACGAGGTGGCCCGGTGGATGGCCGGCCTTAACGTCGCGTTGCGCACCTCATCGTCTTGCCAGTCGTCGGAACCTGCGTCATAATCGGCGCTCCACAGCGGTCCTGAGCCTAACGCTGGCTCAGAGCCCGCTGCTTCCATGTACTCCGCTCGTCAGGAGGATCGATGTCGAGGCAAGCTCGCGCCCTGTGGCATCTTATCCCGGTCTCGCTCGCCCTGGTGTTGCTCGCGACGCCGGTGACTGCACAGACCCCCGGGAGAATCATCGGCCAGGTCACGGATTCGACCGGCCAACAACCGCTCGCTGGTGCCGAAGTCGTGATCCTCGGCGACGGCGGCACGACGCTGCACGGCGCGCGCACCGACGCCGCCGGCCGATTCGTGATGGCGAACGTGGCACTCGGCGAGCACCGCCTTCGCGCTCGATTCGTCGGCTACGCCCCAAAGGAGCAGAGCTTGACGGTTCGGGACGGTCAGACCGCGACGATCGACTTTGCGCTCATGCCACGATCGTTGCAGCTCGATCAGATCGTCATCACCGGAACCGGAGGAAGCGTTCAGAAGCGCGCCGTCGGCAACGTCATCGAATCGATCGCGGCGCCCGACGTGCTGCAGGTCGCACCCGCGCGCACCGTCGACCAGCTCGTCGGCGAGCGCACGCCTGGGGTCATCGTCCTGCCCTCGTCGGGTCAGGTTGGGACCGGAGCACAAATTCGTGTGCGCGGCGCGAGCAGCCTCGCGTTGAGCAATGATCCGATCGTCTACATCGACGGCGTGCGCATGAACAGCGATGCGGCGCAGGGTCCGGTGCAGCGTGGCGGCGGCGGCGCGAGTCGCATCAACGACATCGACCCAGAGAACATCGAGAGCATCGAGATCATCAAGGGACCGGCCGCGGCGACGCTCTACGGCACCGAAGCATCGAACGGCGTCGTCCAGATCATCACAAAGCGCGGACGCGCTGGCCAAGCGCACTGGGACTTTTCGACGCGGCAAGGCACGAATTGGATGCAGAATCCAGCTGGCCGCGCCGGATACCTCTATGGCAAGCTCCCTGCGAACGCGACGGTTCCCTGCTCGGGGACGACGTGCGAGGTCTTCAACTCGACCTGCGTCGGCGCGCCCTGCCAAATCGTTGGCTTTAATCTTTATCAATACGATGTCGCTGCCGGCAACAAGCCGATCTTCCAGGATGGCCGGAATCAGGGATACATCGCGAGCCTGAATGGCGGCACTGATGCGAACCGCTACTATCTCTCCGGCGCATACGATGATGACGTCGGTATCGTCTCCTGGAACTGGGACAAGAAGTTCAACGGCCGCGCGAATGTCGACGTTCAGGCGAACGACAAGCTGCGGCTGCAGGGCAGCGTCGGCTATATCCGCGACCGCACGCGGCTGGCGCAGCAGGCGATTGACATCGATCCGTTTAGCAATCTCGTATGGGGAACTCCGCTCACGGCGAATAAAGCGAATCGCGGTTTCGGCTTCTCGCCGCCACAGGAATGGCCGACGACGGAAAGCCACGCCGATAACGACCGCACGACGGCGAGCCTCACCGCGACCTTCAATCCGTTCTCCTGGTTCTCGAACCGCTTCACCACGGGGATCGATGTCAACGCCGAGAACAACTGGATGCTCTATCCCCGCCAGCCGTTGGGTAATCAGGATCCACTCCTCGCGAACGGCCTTGGCAACAAGAACGTGACGCGGACGTCGCAAAACTTCCTCACGCTCGACTATGCGGGCTCGGCCAAGTACAATTTTCGCGATTGGGTAGACCTCACGACCTCGGTCGGTCTCCAACACTATCGCGCGGAGACGAGCTCGATCCGGGCCAACGCGAACACGTTCGCGGCGCCACCACTCACAACCATCAGCAGCGGCGCCTCGACGAGCGGTACGGAGACGTATCTCGCCAACGCGACCGTCGGCATGTATGTGCAGGAACAGGCGGCGTACAAGAATCGCCTCTTCCTCGTCGCGGCTCTACGCGGCGACGACAACAGCACCTTCGGCAAGGACTTCAAGGCCGCGTACTATCCGAAGGTCAGCGGCTCGTGGGTCATGAGCGAGGAGCCGTGGTTCCACCTCCGCGGGATTCAGGATCTCCGACTTCGTGCCGCGTTAGGCGCCGCTGGCGCACAGCCCGGCACGTTCGACGCTTCCCGCCTGTACGACCCGATCGTCGGCTATCAGGATAATCCTGGTCTCGTACCTGGATCCGTCGGTAATCCGCAGCTCCGGCCCGAACGCAGTCGCGAGCTCGAGCTGGGCTTCGAGACGACTGTTCTCAACGGCCGAGCGGATCTTTCGTATACTCACTTCGCGCGGAAAATCACCGACGCGATCGTCAACGTCCCGGTGCCACCGTCGCAGGGATTTCCCGGTAACCAGGTCGTGAACATCGGCCGTGTCGCCGGCTGGGGCGACGAGCTGGCAGCGAGCGCACGCATCTTCCAAGGCCGCCGGGTCACCTGGGAGCTCGGCACGCAGCTCGCCAACAACGGCAGCCGTATTGAGGACATGGGTGATTCACAGTTCCTCACCGTCGGCGGCGGCGGCCAGGCGCAGAATCGCGTTGGCTTCGGAATCGCCGACTTCTTCCTGTACAAGGTTCGCTCGGTGACACTCGACCCAACGGGAAAGGTCCTCACCGCGATATGCGACGGTGGCACGGGCACGGGTGGCCTCCTGCAGGGGGGACCTGACGTCGCGTGCTCGCAAGCGCCTCGGGTGTACTGGGGCCACTCGCAGCCGACGTGGCAGGCGGGCTTCAACACGACGGTGACGCTGTACCAGAACCTCCGCCTGTACGCACGCGTCGATGGCAATGGTGGGTTCCTCCAGTCGGACACGGAGATTCGCGCGCTGCACAACCAGGGCTCGACTTTAGGAGTCATCGAACAGAACGATCCATTGCTTCAGGAGTATCGTCAGATCGAGGCCGACGCACCGGGTACGTACAAGGCGGGCTTCCTGCGACTGCGCGAGCTCTCGGCGACGTACACTGTGCCGGCGCGACTCGTGAGTCGGGTGGGCGCGACGGGTGCGTCGATCAGCCTCGCGGGACGCAACCTCGCGATGCTCTGGACAGCGCAGCAAGGCTGGAACACGTCGCGCGACGGCGAAGTCTACGTCGACGTCGATAATCAGCACGTGTGGGACCCTGAGATCCGCGCCATTGGCCAACTCTCGAACGGCTACCAGACCATTCTTCCGCCGACGGCGAGCTTCACGACTACGCTTCGGCTTACCTTCTGATCGCGGAGATGAAGAGATGTCATTACAGTATGCTCATCGCCGCCTTCGCGCGGTGCTCATCGCGTTAGGTGTAACCGCGACCGGCGCCTGCAACAGCCTGCTCTCGGTCGATAATCCCGGACGCGTACCAGACAACGCGCTCGACGATCCCGCGCTCGCGCCAGCACTCGAAGCGGGCGCCCTCCAAACCTTCGAATGCGGCGCGGTCAACTTTGCCGCCACCGCCGGCATGCTCTCCGGCGAGTACTGGTCGGCGAACGGTTTCGTCAACAACCACCCATGGGAGTGGCGCGGCGTCGTTCAGATCAAGGGCGAGCCGGGATCGTGTAGCTACGGTCGCACGACGACGTCCATGGGCTTCTACACGCCGCTGCAACAGGCGCGCTTTCAGCTCGAGGACGCCTTCACCCGCGTCGAGAAATTCACTCCTCAACAGGTGCCAACGCGCGACAAGATTCTCACCGAGATGCGCGCGTATGCCGGCTATGCGCTGACGCTGCTCGGCGAGGGCATGTGTCAGATGACAATCGATCGCGGTCCGGCGATGACGAAGGCCGAGGTGTTCGCGCTCGCCGAGCAGCGCTTCACCGACGCCATCTCGCGCGCAACGGCGCTCAACGACACGAGCCTGAAGAACATGTCGCTCGTCGGGCGCGCGCGTGTACGGCTCGACCTCGGCAACATGACCGACGCCGCGGTCGACGCGAGCCAGGTCCCATCTGGATTCGTCCGCAACGTCGAGTTCTCGGAATCGAACCAGACGCGCGAGAACCGCCTCTATGACCTAACGATTCGCGGAGGCTACCTCTCCGTTGCACCGGACTATCAGAACCTGACAGTGAACGGCGCGCCCGACCCTCGCGTGCCAGTTCTCAATACTGGGAAAATCGCCCAGGATAACGTGACGCCGCTGTGGCTCCAGCAGAAGTTCATCGGCAACACGGCGACGGCGCCATTGGCGCTCGCGTCCTGGGCCGAAGCGCAGTTGATCTATGCTGAAGCAACGGGTGGTCAGGCTGGCCTCGACGCGATCAACGCCGTCCGCGCCGCAAGCAAGATCGGTCCGCTCGTGATGGCGGACCCCAACGACGCCGCGGCATTCGAGGACGCCGTGCTCGAAGAACGGCGCCGACAACTCTTCAGCGAGGGCCAGCGCTACGCGGACATGTTGCGCAAGAACCTGCCGTTCCAGACCGGGACCAATCGAAAGGGCCAGGTCTACAGCGATCTGACATGCGTCCCGTTGCCCGACGTGGAAACGCGCAATAACCCGAACCTGTCATCATAGCTTCTTTTCGCACCGTGCATTGCGACAATTTCTGTCTGTACAAGCGCCCGTGGTCAAACAGCCGGCAGCGTCAACCACGCCGTACTACCAGTACCAGGCGTGCTCTCCAGCCACACCTCGCCATCCATCGCGCGCGCCAGATCGCGCGCGATCGCGAGGCCGAGGCCCATGCCTGGGTATTTCCGCGTCGGACCATGCTCGACCTGGAAGAACGGATCGAACACCTTCGCGAGCTGATCCGACGCAATGCCGATCCCTGTATCGGTCACCCACACGCGCACGCGATCCTTATCGCGCGTTGCGCCAATGCTGATGCGGCCTCCGTCGGGCGTGAACTTCACTCCGTTGACGACGAGGTTGAGTAAGATCTGACGAAGGCGCTCCGGATCCGCGCGCGCAAGGAGCGACGCGTCGGAGAGCTGGCGATCGAATGTCAATCGCTTCTTCTGCAGCTCGTGCTCCAGTATGCCTTCGAGCGCGACGATCGCGTCATACACGATCACCGGTTGCAGCGACAGCGAGAGACGCCCCGTCTCCAGGCGTG
The DNA here is from genome assembly GCA_036496605.1 of Gemmatimonadaceae bacterium. Lineage (NCBI taxonomy): Bacteria > Pseudomonadati > Gemmatimonadota > Gemmatimonadia > Gemmatimonadales > Gemmatimonadaceae > Gemmatimonadaceae bacterium. The sequence goes on from DASXKV010000054.1 coordinate 293,236, forward strand.
CGAAGCCGAGTACATCCTCGAGCAGAGTGAGGAGATGCTTCTGGCTTCGTTGGATCCGTGTGAGATACTCGCGTTGCTTGTCGGTGACCGGTCCGGCAACCTCCATTTCGAGCAGGTCGACATAGCCCGAGATCGCGTTCAGCGGCGTGCGGAGCTCGTGGCTCATCACGGCGAGGAATTCAGCTTTGGCGCGATTCGCCTCCTCGGCGAGCATCCGCGCGCGCTGAAGCCATTCCTCGGTTTGCTGCCGTTCGGTGACCGACGCCCCGAGCACGAGAAACGTCGCCGTGGCGACGGCCATGAATGTTTGGAGCGCGAACAGTCCCTCGTTCAATACCGGCCGTGCGAAGGGACCATTGCCCGCCACGGTCCCCCACACCGCGATTATCATCGTGACGAAGACCGCTGTCACTGCACCACGCTGGCCAAAGCGGAGCGCGGCGAAAATGAGCGCGGGGAAGACGAGGTACGTCTGCTCGAGCGAGACCGCGCCGCCTAACGTCGTGCCACCGAAGATGTAGACGTTGACGCTCACGAGCACCGCGCCCAGCACCACCGCCTCCCCCGCGCGCCGCCACTGGATCGTCCTCGATCGCGCGCTGAACCACACGAGCACGAAGGGCGCGACGACCAGCGCTCCAACGAGATCGCCGAGCCACCAGGCGCGCCATGTCGCGGCGATCTGGGAGGTCGTTACGGTGCCGGCAAGCGCCAAGCTCGCGACACCGATCGATGCGCTGATCGTCGTACACACGCCCGCAGCGAGCACGATGATGCTCGCGACGTCTTCCATTCGATCGAGTGGAAGTCGAAACCCTGGTGCTCGGCGCAAGACAAACGCGCCCGCCAACGCCTCGAGCGTGTTACCGCACGCAATGCCAAGCGCGGCGAAGACGGGTGCGCCCGTCCAGAAATTGACAACGAATGCGCCGACAAAAATGGCCGGCCACAGCCGATAGCCCCACAGGAGGAGCGCGGCGAGGGCGATGCCCGTTGGCGCCCAGACGAGCGTCGCGAATCCGGCGATCGCATCGAGCGCGAGGCCGGCGCGCGCGGCACTCGCGTAAATGATCGCGAGAGCGAGCAGCTCGGCGACATACCGTGAAAAGGCGAGTCGATTAGTAGGCTTGAACGTCTTGGAACCGGCGCCGTTAGGTGTACCTAAGGCGCGAGGCGGGGTGGGATTTGGCTCCACATGCGGCGGGGACGGGCGTGCGACTTACAAACGTGCCTCCGGCATCGGGTGAGTAAACTATGAACGCTCGGCCGCGATTCCGCCAGCATGAAAGAGGGGCCAGAGCACGAGAGCAGAATGTGTCTCTCGTCACCCCTGGCCCCGAGGCCCTAGCCCGTAGCCCCGCGAAGCAGCCTCTACGGCAGCACCTGGCCCCTGCCAATCTGGTACTCCTTCGGCGGCTCCGCACCTAACAAGTTCTTCACGAAGTAGTCCCAGCGCCGGCGCATCGTGTAGTTGTTGTCGGCACCGTAGCCATGGTGCGCGAAGGGCAGCATCAGCAGATCGAAATCCTTTCCGGCCTTGATGAGTGCGTCCGCGACGAGCGTCGTGTTGTACGGTGGCACGTTGTCGTCCATCAGGCCGTGCACGAGCATCAGCTTCCCCTTGAGGTTCTTCGCGTGCGTTTCGTTGGCCTCTTCGGCGTAATTGTCCGTGCCGTCGGACCTAACGAGTAGGCCCTCGTAGCGCTCGCCCCAGTCGTCCTCGTAGACGCGGTTGTCGTGATTCCCCGATTCCGACCAACCCACCTTGAAGAAATCCGGATACCTGAACATCGCGTCCGTTGAAGCGAAGCCTCCGCCCGAATGACCCCAGATACCGGCGCGATCGATGTCGATGAATCGATACTTCTGCGCGAGCTCGCGCATTCCCGCCACCTGATCCGGCAGGGTATTGTCCCCCATGTGGCCGTAGTAGAAGTCCTCGAACGCCTTCGAGCGTCCCGGCGTCCCCATACCGTCGATGGCGACGACGACGAACCCCAGGTCCGCAAGCGCCTGATTGTCGCCACGCGCCGGTGAGAAGCTGCGCGTGCCGACGCTGCCCGACTGCGGCCCTGGGTAGATGTAATTGACGATGGGGTACTGCCTGGTCGAGTCGAGATTCGACGGCGTGAACATCAATCCATAGATGTCCGTCTTCCCGTCACGCGCCTTCACGTGGAAAGGCGTTGGTGGTCGCCAACCGGCTGCACGCAGGCGCGAAACGTCGGCGCGCTCGAGGGTCTCGAGAACCTTGCCGTTCGCGTCGCGCAAAACGGTCGTCGGAGGCGTGTCGGGTGTCGAGTACGTGTCGACAAAGTATTGTCCGTTAGGCGACGCCGTGACGACGTGATTCGCGTTCTCCGGCGTCAGGAGCGTGAGTCCACGCCCATCGAAGCCGACCCTATACAGCTGCTGGAAGTACGGATCCTTGCCGCCCTGTTCCTGCCCGCTCTTCATGAAGAAGACTTGTCGCCCTTTCTCGTCGACGCGCACGATGTCGTCGACGTTGCCTTCGCCCGTCGTGATCTGGTTCTTGAGCTGGCCCGTCGTCAGGTCGTAGAGATAGAGGTGCAGCCAGTTCGCGCGCTGCGACCACCAGATCAACTCGTTCGACGCCGGCAGCACGCGCCAGAGATTCTCGCGAAGCGAGGCGTCGCCGACCTGCGTCGGCATGTGCTCCTCGAACAGCGTGCGCACTGCGCCCGTCTGCGCATCCGCGACGCGGAACCACGCCGTCTTGTGATCGCGCGAGCTCGACACGAACGCGAGATGCGAACCGTCCGGATACCACTCGACGTCGCAGATCCCTCCGGCGCAGGCGATGTGGTCCGACACCGTCGACCGATGCGCGTCGGGCGGCATCTGAAACCTAACGACGGTCGGCTTGCCATCGGGGGCCTGCCGAATGATGACGCGGCTGACGCGGAAGATCACGCTGTCGCCGGGCATCGGGTACTTCCACGCTTCGAGCCTGGGCGAGCCGGCCTGCGCAGCAACGAGATACATGTCGCGCACGCCCCGCTCGTCCTGCTGAAAGGTCGCGATCTCTCGCGAATCCCGTGACCACGTCACCACCGGCCGGTCACTGTGCACCCATCCGGCGTTATCCGTCGCGTAACCGAAGTCCTTGATCCCATCGGTCGTCAGCTGGCCCTCGCTCCCGCTCGCGAGATCCTTGTACCAGAGATTGTAGTCCTTGATGAAGACGGCAAACTTGCCGTCCGGTGCAACGCTCGAATTGGGCGGCGCGCCCGCCACACTCGTGGCCGAATCCTTTGGGCTGCACGTGTACGTCTGCACATCGCAGCGCCATGAGCGATTGCGAACAGAGAGCTCGATGGCGCGATTGTCCTTCGAGAGCTCGAAGGACTGGAACGGCAGCCGGCTCGCGTCGACGCGGCCACCCGTCGCGGCGGCGAGCGCCGTCGCGAGCCGTGTGGCGTCGAAGAGTGACTCGCGCGTCCGGCGCGCGGGGTCGACGATGAAGAACGCGCTGCCGTTAGGCACCGTCGCGCGATACCAGAAGCGTCCGTCGGCGAGCCAGGTGGGTCGGCCCGCGAGCCCACTCACCAACGGAGCAACGTTCGGCGCGAGGGCACGCTCGGCGCGCGCATAGTCCGCTGCGGTAAGCTGACGGGGCTGCTGAGCGCCGACCAGAAGCGGTACGAACAGGAGTGTGGCAGTGATATAACGCATATGATGTCGCGTAGTCTGGCAGGAACGAATTAATGAGTCGCACCGGGTCGGCGACCGTCGCCGAGCAAACTAGCGCCGTGCTCGTAATCCCGCGACGCCGTTCGGCACCCATGGACCTTGTCAGCGCTCGGCCCCCGCGACATGTTGCGTTCGGAAAATTGATTCACGGCTACCCACCTCGAGGACCGATGCCAAGTCCCTTGCGCACCCGTTGGCGAGCGTCGCTCATCGCGACGCTCGCTCTCCTGGCGTTGGCGCCTATTGCAATGGCGCGCGCTCAGGCCACCGGCACGATCGAAGGCGTTGTCACCGGCGCCGCCGGTGCACGACCTCTCTCTGATGTTCAGATCACAGTTGTCGGTACGACGTTAGGCGCCCGCTCCGACGAACAGGGACGTTACCGCATTTTCGGCGTGCCTGCCGGCGCGCGGCAGGTGCGCAGCCAACGCATCGGCCTCGCGTCGGTGACGCGGTCAGTCGATGTCGTCGCCAGCCAGACCGCGAGCGTCGATTTCCGTCTTGCCGAAGCGGCGCTTTCGCTCGATGCGGTTGTCGTCACGGGCACCGCAGCCGAATCACGCAAGAAGGAAGTTGGCAACGCGATGGCGACAATCGACATGAAGCCGATCGAAGTTCAACCGGTGAAGAACACCCAGGATATTCTCGCTGGCCGTGGCCCCGGCATCACCGTCATGCAGAACTCCGGGCAACCGGGAGCTGGCGGCACCATCCGTCTCCGCGGCACGAACAGCATCACACAGAGCAATGCGCCGGTCGTGTATGTCGACGGCGTTCGCATCTATAGTGATGCCGGCCCGATCACGCCGTCGGCGCGACAGAGCACGCTGGCGATGAACGACATCAAGGCCGACGACATCGAACGCATCGAGATCGTGAAAGGCGCCGCGGCGACGACTCTCTACGGTACGCAGGCGTCGGGCGGCGTCATTCAGATCTTCACGAAGAAAGGATCGGCCGGCGCACCCGAGTGGAACCTCGATGCCGGCACGGGCGTGAACTTCATGGGGCACGTCGGGCCATCATCGGATCCGACGGGACTGTTTCTCAATCAATGCACGGGACCGAATCTGCACGACGCGTTCGGCAATCCGTTCGTCGATCCCACCTGTCCATCGAGCGGCTCGTGGCTGAAGACTGGAAACGTCCAACGCTACGGCCTCGGCGTGCGCGGTGGGAGCGGAGCGCTCACGTACTACCTGTCGGGCAATTATGACGACAATCCTGGCGTCGTGCAGACGAGCGATGCCAAGGGTGGCGGGTTCCGCGCCAACTTTGGCTTCACGCCAGCAAAGAACCTCATCTTCAACGTCAACAGCTCGTATGAGAAGAAGATCATTCACTGGCTTCCCGATGGGAATCTCGCGAACGGCTTCACGTTGAACGTGATGCGTGGGCCGTTCGGCAACTTCAAGGGCGGACCTCAATGCGTGGCTGCCACCATCACCTGCGTCAGCAATGCCAACGTTCTCGTTCAGGACATCGAGAACAACGGTGACCACTTCATCTCGGGCTTCTCGCTCCAGTACAGTCCAGTCACCGCGTTCACCAACCGGTTCAATGTTGGCTTCGACTACAACGACACGGACAACAAGTCCGTCATCCCGTTCGCCTTTCTAAATCTGCCGACGGGCTCGATCAACTCGCAGGGGTGGAATCACACCAAGCTGTCACTCGACTACGCAGGCTCGTTCGTACACTCGGTGCGTACACCGCGCCTGATGTCCACCTTCTCGTGGGGCGGACAACTCTTCGACGATCGCGAGCGATACACCGGCATAACGGGCACCGGCTTCGCCGGGCCCGCGAATCCCACGCTTGCTTCGGCGGCCACGATTAGCCTCGGCGTCGACACGCGCCCGCGTGTCGTGAATGCCGGCTATTTCCTGCAAGAGATGCTGGGGTGGAAGGACCGGCTGTTCGTTACTGGCGGGTTGCGGGTCGACGGAAACAGCGCGTTCGGTCAGAACTTCGGTCTCGAGACATATCCCAAGATCAGTGCTGCCTACGTGCTCTCTGACGAAGACTTCTGGCCCACGCGTTGGATTCCAACGATGAAGCTGCGCGCCGCGTTAGGCGAATCCGGCAAGGCGCCCGGCGCCTTCGACGCCGTGCGCACGTGGGACCCGGTATCCGGTGACGCCGGGAAACCAGGCGTGACCGTCGCCCAGCTCGGCGATCCAAATCTCGGTCCCGAGCGCACGCGCGAGATGGAAGGCGGTTTCGACCTGGCGACTCCTGGCGACCGCGTCGCTGTCGAGATGACGTACTATCGTGCGCGTACGTACGGCACGCTCATCGGCGTCACGCTGCCGCCGTCGAACGGGTTCAATCGAACGCAGCTCGAGAACGCCGGCACGATTCAGAACGACGGACTCGAGGTGCAGATCAGCCCTGTGTTCCTTCGCGCATCGAGCGTCGATTGGCGTGGACGCTTCAGCGCATCATGGATGCAGAGCAAGGCAGTCGACATCGGCGGCCAGAATATTTCGACGGGACTTGGCAGCTTCGTGCGTACCGGGATGCCTGTGCCGTCGCTCTATGGCTCGAAGATCTTGAATCCCGACGCCGTCGGCGTTCCGCCGATCATAGCGACCGATCAGTACTACGGACCGGTTTACCCGCCGCGCCTCTTGAGCGCGGAGATGACAGTGACGCTTCATCGGGACATTACGCTCAACGCGCTCGCCGACTACCAGGGCGGTGCGTATCTCACCAACTTTATCGGCTATCAGAACGCCCTCCGCAACGTCTGGCAGCCTTGTTACGCGGCGCAGCAGGCGCTCAAGGCCGGCACTGGCACCACGACACTCACGGCGCGCGATCAAGGACGGTGCGCGATCGATCGAACGATCGCGAACAGCGACTACTGGGATTCGAAGACCGACTTCGTCAAGCTGCGCTCGATCTCCATCGCTTACGATCTCCCGCAGCGCTTCACCCGTGGCGTGCATAGCGCGACGGTAATCCTCGCGGGCCAGAATCTCTGGAAGTGGACGAAGTTCGACGGCGCGGATCCCGAAGCCAGTGATGGCTCCGACGCCGGTACCGGTCTCGGCCGCCGCGAATACTATCAGATCCCTCCGTTCAAGACGGCAATGTTGAGCATTCGTACAACCTTCTGAGCGATGACATCGATGCGATCAAAGACTCGAATACTCGCACTGGCGTCGCTCGCCGGCGCCTTCTCCCTTGCGGGCTGCCACGGCTTTCTCGACGTCCAGAATCCCGGCCCGATCGACGACTCGGCGCTCTACACGCCCGACGCGGTGCCGGCGCTCGTCGTCGGCATGTCCGCCGATCTCTCCGACATCTACTCGTTCATCGTCCGCATCGACGCCATCGCGAGCGACGAGATGGGTCATGGCGGCAGCTATACGCCCGAAGGCCTCTGGGTCCGCGGCATCATTCGTCCCGAAGACGTGAACGACTACTGGGCGCGCATGCAGCGTGTCCGGTTCGAGGCGGAGTCGGGCGTCGACCGGATGAAGGGCATCAAGGGCTTCAAGTACGACACCGATGCCAACGCGGCGCGCGCCAACCTCCTCGGCGGCTTCGCCAATCGGCTGCTCGGCGAATCGGCGTGCCAGGCAGTGATCAATGACGGTCCGGTGCAGAGCGACACCACGTACTTCCAGCGCGCCGAAGCCGAGTTCACGGAAGCGATTCGCATCGCGGGCGCCGCGACAAACGCGACGGACATCCTTACTGCAGCATACGGTGGACGCGCGTCGGTGCGCGCTTGGCAGGGAAACTGGGCCGCCGCCGTTCAGGATGCGCAACAAGTGCCCACGAACTTCGTTTACAACGCGATCTATTCAATCAACTCGACTCGTGAGAACAACTCGCTCGTGCAGGAGACATACGTGCGACGCGAGTTCTCTCTCTTCGGTACGATGTGGGCGCAGGTATTCAAAGATCCGCGTGTACCGTGGGACACGATCAAGACGACCACCGGCGCGATTCAAACGGGGCAGGACGGCAAAACGCCATACTTCCGTCAGGCCAAGTACACGTCGCTTGGCTCCGCGATCCCGCTCGTAAAAGGCACCGAGATGTTGGTGCTTCAAGCCGAGGCCGCGCTGCGGAACGGCGACATCACCACGGCGTTCACGCTCATCAATCAGGAGCGCGCGTTCTACAAGATGGCCGCGCTCACGGCGCCGGCGGACTTGCCGACCGCGTGGCAGACACTCGAGTTCGAGCGCGGTGCGGTTGTCTGGCTCGAGGCGCGCCGTCTGTGGGATCTCCGGCGCTGGTTCGTCGACCCGGGTCCGGCCCATAACGACTTCCTCAACGGGCGCGACAAGTCGATTCCGATCAGTCAAGCTGAATATCAAACCAACCCGAACCTCATCAGTCAAACGCCAAAAGAGTGTCAGTGAGGGCGCCGTAGGTCCCTCGTAAGCATCGTGTCAAGGTGCCCGAGTAGCCATCGCCGTCGCCTTTGGCCACGGCGTAGATTGCGAGACTCATGAGTACTCCGATCCGCGCCGCGGCACCATCGCCTCCGAGCTCCGCCGAGACCGCCAGTGCAGCGGTGCCTAACGCGGCGCCGGCTGCGGCGCCGCCGGAGCGCCGCCGCTTCGATCGGTCGCTCGTCGACGGACCGCTCGCGCCGGCAGTCTGGAAGCTCGCCTGGCCGACGATGCTCACGAACATCATCGGCGGATTGCAGGGCATCATCGACCACGTCATGGTCGGCAATCTCGTCGGCTACACCGGCAACGCGGCGATCGGAGTGAGCTGGCAGATCTTCATCATCGTGATCGTCTTCATCTCCTCGCTCTTCACCGGCATGAGCGTGCTCGTCTCGCGCTTCGTCGGTGCCGGCGACGGCGACAAGGCCGACCGGACGGTGTATCAGGCGTTCCTCACGGCGATCGTTCTGTCGTTCGGGATCATCGCGCCCGTCGGCTATTTTGTATCACCTTGGCTTCTGAACTTTGTGAACGCGGCACCTGCGGTCGAGACGCAGGCGCTTCCCTTCATTCGGATCATGTTCCTGTTCAGCGGCGGCATGATGATGTTCTTCATGCTCAGCATCGCCCTGCGCTCCGCCGGCGACGCACGGACGCCGATGATCCTCGGCGTCGCGATGACGGTGCTGAATGCCGCGCTCAACGTCGTACTCATTCGAGGCCTCGGTCCCATCCCCGAGTTCGGCACGAAGGGCGCGGCGATGGGAACGTGCATCGCCTCTGGGATCGTGAGTATTTACTCTCTCGTACAGCTCTGGCGAGGCAAGTGGGTCATCGCGTTCCCGCGGGGACACGGCTACGCGCCGGACTGGCAGATCATCCGGTCGCTCTTCCGCTTCGGTCTCCCGACGGGGATTCAGGGCATCGCCATGAACGTTGGCGGCGTGCTGATGCTCTCGTTCATCGGCTCGCTGGCCCAGAGCGCCGCAGCTCAAGCCGCGTTTGCGATCTCATACTCGCAGCTCTTCTCGCTCATCACGTGGACCTCCGTCGGTCTGATGGGTGCCGCCGCCGCTGTCGCCGGCCAGAACCTCGGCGCCGGCAATCCTGATCGCTCGACCCAGGCAGTGCACATCGCCGCCCGCTACGGCCTAACGGGCGCCGCGCTCATCGGTGCCCTCTTTCTCTTCTTCCCCGCGCAGCTGCTCGCGATCTTCGGGATGCACAATGGCCCCGTCGTCGACATCGGCGTCACGCTACTGCGAATCCTGAGCGTGTCGGGACTCTTCATCGCCGTCGCGCTCACCTACACCGGCGGCCTTCAGGGCACGGGCGACACGAAGAGTCCGCTGTATATCTCGATCGTCTCCCAAGTGATCGTTCCACTCGGCATCTGCTTCGCCGTGCAGCGCGTGAGCCACCTCGATCCCGTCGACATCTGGATCGCGATTCTCGTCGGACACATCACACGCTGCGCATTGAGTGTGTGGCGGTTCAATCAGCAGAAGTGGCGAGGAATCCGCGTCGATATCGGGACCGCTCGGTAGAGCCCTGACACACGCGGCCTATGGGCTACTCTTAGGCCATGGACGCGCCGACTGCAGCACTGGAGGACGAATGGCTCTGGGGCTGGGACCCTACGCCGGGCATCGTCTCCGTGTGGGCCGAGGAGGACGGCCGCGCGCTCGTGTGGCGCCGCGATCCGGAGCACGGCGCGCTGCTCCGCGACGAGCAACGCTTTCGCCCGTGGCTCCTCCTCGATCGACTCGACGACCTGCTGCACCTGGGCGACCGACTCTGTGAGGGTGCGAATGCCGCTGCGCGCATTTCCTATCGTGAGCTCGACGGACCCGGCGCGCTCCGGTACCTCGTTTCAGCCGACAATTACAAAACACTAACGTCCGCTATCCTCCTCGGCGCAACCCAGCGACTTCGTCGACGCGTCGAGCACGTCCGTGAGCTGGGTGCGGACGCGGCGCTCACGCTCCCGCCGGACGAACAGTATCTCGTCGCAACGGGCCGCAACTACTTTCGCGATCTCTCATTCGACCAGCTCCACCGCCTGCAGTTCGATCTCGAAACGACCGGCCTCTTCGCCGAACACGACCGGATCTTCATGGTTTCCGTTCGATTTCCGGATGGCAACACCGATGTCCTCGAGGCTACAGCGAAGGGTGACGTCGCCGAGGCGGATCTGATCCGGCGGCTCGTCGCCACGATCCGGGCAGCGGACCCTGACGTCATCGAAAATCACAACCTGCACGGATTCGATCTTCCCTTCCTTTACCGTCGTGCTCGACGCCTCGGCGTTCGGCTCGACATCGGACGCACGGGCAGTGGATTACGCCGGCGCGCCGCACGACGCGGCGTAAAGTCCGAGGACGATGAGGAGCGCCGTGTCCGCTTCGTCGCGCCAGGACGCGAGCTGATCGACACCATCGACGCCGTGCGTCGCTACGACTACACCGTGCGGGCATTGCCCTCCTATGGCCTCAAATCGGTTGCGCGTCAGCTCGGCTTGGCGGGACCGGATCGCGAGCTCATTCGCGGTGACCAGATCTACACCGTCTATCAGACCGATCCGGCTCGCGTGCGCCGCTACGCGATTGCCGACGTCGACGAAGTGGCCGCGCTCTCGCGAACGTTAGGCGGCCCCGCCTTCGCGCTCGCGCGCATGGTGCCGCGCCGGTACGAGCGAATTGCCGACGCGGGTGCCGCGACGGGGATGATCGATCCGCTGCTCGTCCGAGCCTATCTGCACACGGGAACGGCGTTGCCCGCGCACGAAGAGAGCGACGGCACGCCTCACAGTGGCGCCGCGCTCCATCTCTTCGCAACGGGTGTCGCGCATCGCGTCGTGAAGGCCGATGTCGCGAGCCTCTATCCATCCCTGATGCGCACCTATCGCATCGGGCCGGCGCGCGATCACCTCGGCGCTCTGCTCGCGCTCGTCGATCGCCTCGTCGAACAACGTCTCACGGCAAAGGCGGCCGCTCGTCAGGCGCCCAACGTCGTCGAGCGACATGCGCATGAGGCGATGTCGTCGGCGATGAAGCTCGTGGTGAATTCCGCGTATGGCTATCTCGCCGCCGGCGGCGGCTTGACGCGCTTCGCCGACGTGCACGCCGCCAACGAGGTCACGCGACGCGGCCGCGAGACGCTCGACATCATGTGCCGCTCACTTGCCGAGCGCGGTGTCACGCTGCTCGAGGCCGATACGGACGGCGTCTACTTCGCCGTTCCCGAATCCTGGAGCGAGGACGACGAGCGTCGCGCGGTGAGCGAGGTCGCGGCTCTGATGCCGCCGCTCGTTCAGCTCGAGCTCGAGGGCCGCTACGCCGCGATGCTCTCGCACGAACCGAAGAACTACGCGCTGCTCGGCTACGATGGGTCGCTGCTTCTGCGCGGGGTAGCCTTCCGCTCCAGGCGTGCCGAGCCATTCGGCGAGGCGTTCCTTCGCCATGCGCTTCATCGTTTGCTCGTTGGCGACGTCGCCGCCGTACGCGCCGAGTACATCGACACGATCGACGCATTGCGCCGCCGCGAAATTTCGACGCTCAACGTCGCGGCGCGAGTGCGCCTCACGAAAACACCGGATCGGTATCTCGCGACGCGCGAGAGCCGCCGCGAGCTTCCGTACGAAGCCATGTTCGCGAGTGGGCGCACCACGTGGCACGTGGGCGACAAGATCCGCGTCTATCGTACGACCTCGGGCACCGGCGCAGTCGTCCCCGAAGTCGATGATGAGGGGACGACCGAAGCCGGCGACCCTCGCGACTATGACGTCGCGCATTACGAGCGCGTCCTGCGTGACAACTTCGCGGCTCGCCTCGGTCGCGCCTTCCGACCGGACGACTACGCCATCGTCTTTGCCGACCCCGACCAGCCCTCGCTCTTCGCGCCGCCGGTCGACACGATCCGCACCGTCCTAATCAGGCGCGTCGTTACGGCGTGATGCGCGGCGATAGCGCATTGTCAGGCGGTCATCGTGAATCTTAATGCGCGATGGCCCACGGTTTGTCATTAGTGCCGATGTCCGGTACTAATCTCGGTGCCTGACGATTTTGGGTGGTCAAAATGCTGCACGCCTTCGTCAGTTCCCCGGCCGCGCGTCCGGGGAGAAGCTGGCTTGTCGTCTCAACGTCCAGCGTCGTCGCCCATGCCGCGGTCATTTCGCTCGCGGTCGCCACGAGCGGACGCACTCACACGGTCGAGCCGTCGCTTCTCGAGAAGCCGCCCGAGCAACTGATCTTCATTCATGCTCGTGACTTCGAACATCACGCGATCACCATACGGAAGGGGGCGCTCGCGCGCGCGGCACTGAAAGCGGCCGCCATGCTCGTTCCCGATCTCACTCAACTTCGCATTGCCGTCGACGCGTCACTTGCGGCACTGCCGAAAGTTGCAACTGCCGATCTCGACATCACGCCGCGAGCAACCGATCCGAAGAAGGATTTCGGCGAGGTCAACACTGGCGAATTGCTCGGCGGTTCGGTGATGTGGGCGCTCAGCCACCCGGGCCGGGGCAATGCCTACAGTTCCGATGTCGTCGAGAAGGTCGCGTGGCCGGAGCGCGGCAACCCGAAGCCGCGCTATCCAGAGTCGCTGCAGCGGCAGGGCGTCGAGGGCAGCTTCGTCGTCGAGTTCGTGGTCGACAGTACCGGTAAAGTCGATGAGAAGTCACTCAACTTCCCCAGCGCGACGCACCCGATGTTCCTGCGCGCAGTGAAGGATGCGCTGCTCCATTCTCGCTTCTTCCCGGCCGAGCTGGCCGGGATGCGCGTTAGGCAACTGGTGCAGCAGCAGTTCTCGTTCGTGCTCGTACGCTGACTATGCGTTAGGTGGGACCAGGGGCTAGGGTCTAGGGAACAGCGGGCTAGGGCTTTGAACTCTAGCCCCTAGTCCCCCATCCTTCGTAAGTTCTTCGCCCATGAACGTCGCCATCTTCGGTGCGACCGGCATGGTCGGTCAGGGCGCCCTGCGGGAGCGTCTTCTCGACAACGAGATCGCGCGCGTCGTGACCGTCGGTCGCAACGCTCCCGCCGCGGCCAACCCAAAGCTCCGCGCCCTCACCGTCCGCGCACCGGCTGGTACAACATCGTCTACACCGTGATGCGCCCGCTGCTTCCGCTCTTCGGGCGGCCCGCGCCTGGTTACGTCGCGACCACCGAGAGTCTGGGACATGCGATGATCCGGCTCGCGAAAGGGGACTTCGACCGCCAGGTGGTACAGGGCCGAGACCTCGCGCGCGCCGGCGCCTGACGCTGAACGACGCTCCGCGCTTGCGCGCGGCAGTTCGTCGGGCCAAATCTGTGGTCGCCACCTTCCTCACTCGGAGACGTCATGTCGAAAGACCAGTTCTCCCGTCGCGAATTCCTCGGCGTCACCGCGGCCGTCGCCGGAGCGTCGCTCCTCGGTTCACCGTTGACCAATCCTACCTCGCTTTATAGGCGAAAGCTCGCACCAAGCGATCGCGTCCGGTTCGGCATGATCGGCGTCGGCATGCAAGGCAACGGACTGCTCGGCACGTCGATCCAATTGGACGGCGTCGTGTGCGCCGGCGCGGCCGATCTCTATGACGGCCGCCACACGCTCGCCCGCGAGATCGTGCGGCCTGACCTTCCGGTTACACGCCGCTACAAGGATCTCCTCGACAACAAGGACATCGATTGCATCGTCGCCGCCGTGCCGGATCACTGGCATCGGCAGGTCGTCATCGACGCCGTGAGTGCCGGAAAGGACATCTACTGCGAGAAGCCGATGTCACACAGTCCGGCCGATGGCTTCGCGATGGTCGAAGCGGCAAAAAAGAGCGGACGCATCGTACAAATCGGCTCGCAGCGCGTGAGCTCACAGATCTGCGCCAAGGCGAAGGAGATGATCGCCAGCGGCATGCTCGGTGAGATGATGCTCATCGAGGGCTGGCTCGGCCGCAACGACCCGACAGGCGCATGGGAGTATCCCCCGCCGCCCGATCTCTCGCCATCCAATCTCGACTGGGACACCTGGCAGGGAACGGTAACGCCCAAGATTCCATTCAACCCGCTCATCTTCGCGCGGTGGCGCTGCTGGAGGAACTACGGCACCGGTGTCGCGGGTGACCTGCTCGTTCACCTCGTGAGCGGCATGATGTTCATGACAGGAATGAACCAGTCGCCGACGGAGGCAATGGCAGTTGGCAGCATTCGCCGATGGAAGGACGGGCGTGACATGCCCGACGTGCATTCGGTGCTCTACTACTACGGCGACCTTCCCGTCTCGATGCGTCTCAACCTCGGCACCTCGATGCCGGAGACGTATCGCTTCCAGGGCACGAAGGGCCTCCTCGAGGTCACGGGATCGACGATCACCTTCACACCGCAGAGCGGCAAGGACGAATCGCCGAGCTATTACGCGTACAGCTTCCCGCGTGCCTTACGAGAGGCCTACTTCAAGAAGTGGCACGAAGAGAACGACCCGAAGATCGGTCAGGTGCCAATGCCGGAAGCGATCTCCTTCAGCGGTCCGGACTACGACGACACTCGTCCGCACCTGTGGAACTTCTTCGAGGCGGTCCGATCGCGAAAGCCGGTGGTGGAAGACGTCGTGTTCGGCAACAACGCGGCACTCGCGTGTCACATGGCGAATGAATCGTACTTCAAGAAAAGTGCAGTAACGGCCGCAAATATGGCTGTGAGTAGCCGGTAAACTCCTAGGGGGCTTCGCTCAGGATGACAAGTTAGAACCACAATGTCGAGTAATCCCTTCATCGCTTCCGACGATCGTTACGAGCAAAAGCTCTACCGTCGCACCGGTCGCAGCGGTCTCCGTCTGCCTGCGATCTCGCTCGGGCTCTGGCAGAACTTCGGCGGCGTCGACGTCCTCGAGACCGGACGCGCAATCGTTAGGCGCGCCTTCGACCTCGGCGTCACCCATTTCGATCTCGCCAACAACTACGGCCCGCCGCCTGGCTCCGCCGAGGAAAACTTCGGCGTCATCCTCGCAAAAGATCTCAAGCCATATCGCGATGAGCTGATCATCTCCACCAAAGCCGGGTACCTCATGTGGCCCGGGCCGTACGGCGAGTGGGGCTCGCGGAAGTATCTTCTCGCCAGTCTCGACCAGAGCCTCGAACGCATGGGGCTCGACTACGTCGACATCTTCTATTCACACCGCCTCGACCCCGATACGCCGCTCGAAGAAACGATGTCGGCGCTGGACCAGGCCGTGCGCCAGGGAAAGGCGCTCTATGCCGGCATCTCGTCGTACTCGCCAGAGGCAACGCGGCGCGCCGCGGCGATTCTCGACCAGCTCGGGACGCGTTGCCTGATCCACCAGCCTTCTTACTCGATGTTGAATCGCTGGGTCGAGAATGGCCTGCTCGACACGTTAGGCGACCTTGGCATCGGCTGCATCGCCTTCTCGCCACTCGCTCAGGGCATGCTCAGCGACAAGTATCTAAAGGGAGTTCCAGAAGGATCGCGCGTTACGCGAAGCAATTCGCTGTCGCGAAAGTTTCTCTCGGAGAAGAACATCGAGCGCATTCGCGGCCTGAACGAGATCGCACGCCGTCGGGGGCAGACGCTCGCGCAGATGGCCATTGCGTGGGTACTGCGCGACAATCGCGTCACGTCCGCGCTCGTCGGAGCGCGCACCGTCGAACAGCTCGAGGACAGCCTCGGCGCCTTACAGCACCTCGATTTCAGCGACGACGAGCTGAAGGCGATCGATGAGCTGGCAACCGACGGCGGAATCGACATCTGGAGCCAGAGCGTGCGCAGCGCGACGCCAGCGCCCGTCGCACACGTAGAGCTTGCTCAGCGCTGAGAACTAGGTGTACTTGAGCCACCAATCGTTCCGCCGGGCTTTCAGACCGGCGTACCAACGACAGGGGATGTACATCAGAGCGACCACAATCGCCCACGCGAGATAGACGCCCGGGAGCGAGACGCCGTACCACGATGGGATCGATCCTGGGTCCGTGACGACTGGAATCCGCCGCAGCTCCCCGCCCTGTGCGAAGGCGAGCACCATCGCGACCGCGTGCGCCACGTAGATATGCACGATGTAATAGAAGAGGGGCACTCTTCCATAGACGGTGAGCCAGCGCGCGATTCGCCCGTTCCACCCTTCGACCAGCGCCAGCGCGACGAGGATGGGGCCTAGCGTCATCAGCAGGAAATCGAGCGACGGCGGATACTTCATAACGTTCAGGAACGACGCGACCGTGAGCGCGGGAGACCGCTGGACAGACCACTGGAATGGATCGCCATAGCCGTTCAGGTAGCGAACGACAATGAAGGCGGCAGTGGTGAGAAGCCCCGTACGAATCAGGAATCGCTTGCGCCGGTTTGCCTCCCAGCCGTAGATGTCGGCGAACACGTAGCCGAGCGCCATTACTGCGACCCACGGCACGAGCGGGTACGCGACGAAGAGCTTCCCCGGGATTACGAAACCTGGGACGTGGAGGATGCGCCAGAATGGTGATGGCTCCACGCCGTCCAGCAGGTTGTGCCCGGCGATCATCACGATCGACAGGAGGGCCACGAGTCGTCGCGGGAGATGAACGAGCGTCGCCATGAGCACGATCGACCAGCCGAGTGCCCAGATCACGAGCGCGAACGCCGGAATCAGCCGGAAGCCGAACTGCCATCCGATCGCGCTCACGGTCAGATCGAGCACGACGAGCCAGAGCCCGCGCGTGACGAGAAAGCGGGTGGCCTCCATCGCACTCCGTCCGCGCTGCATCCAGAGGCCGATACCAACGCCGGCGAGCAGAGAGAAGGCGGGAGCGCAGAAATGCGTCACCCACCGCGTTGCGAAAAGAGCCGACGTGCCGCGACTGAGATCCTCCGGCCGGACGCGCTGATTCGTGACGTAATCCCGAACGTGATCCAGCGCCATGAGCACCATGACGGCGCCACGAATCACGTCGACGGACGTGATACGCGCGCGTGCCGCCGGTGCCGTGTAAGACGTGGCGAGCGTCGACCGCTCGCTGGAAACTGAGGTCATCCTGTATACGTTGAAGGCTCTCCGGTGGCGACGCACTAGCTCCAGAACAGTTTTCACCTGACTCTGACAATGGCAAAAGTAGGGATCGGGATCGTCGGCTCGCGCTTTCAGGCCGAATGCATCGCGGCGGCCGTCAAGGCGATGCCGGAAGAAGCCGAGGTCGTCGCAGTCGCATCGCCGACCAAGGGGAACGCCGAGGCGTTCGCACGTCGTTACGGGATTCCCGCATCCTACGCGGACTACCGCGAGCTACTCCGCGATCCGCGCGTCGAGATGATCCACATCTCCGCGCCGAACTACGTTCACGCTCGCATAACGATCGACGCCGCTCGGGCCGGTAAGCACGTGATCTGTGAGAAGCCGTTGTGCGTCACGCTCGAGGAAGCGGACGAGATGATCGACGCCTGCAAGAAGGCCGGTGTCCTGCTTCTCTATGCCGAGGAACTTTTCTTCGCGCCAAAGTATGTGAAGGCGAAGCAGATGGCCGATGAGGGCGCCTTCGGTCGCGTCCACCTCGTGAAGCAGGGCGAGAAGCATTCCGGCCCGCACGCGGACTGGTTCTGGGACGTCAAGCTCTCCGGGGGCGGCGCCCTCATGGATCTCGGCTGCCATGGCATCGCTTTCTGCTGGTGGTTCCTTGGCAAGCCTAACGTGAAGAGCGTCTACTCGCACCTGTCGACGCAAGTGCACGCCGGCCGGACAGAGGCCGACGACGAAGCGATCACGATCATCGAGTTCGAAGGGGACGCCCTGGGCGTCGTCGAGAACAGCTGGAATCGGCCGGGCGGCATGGACGACTCGATTGAGGTCTTCGGCGACAAGGGTCAGACCTACGCCGATATGCTGATGGGCAACGCGCTTCCAACTTATTCCGAGGTCGGCTTCGGCTACGCCGTCGAGAAGGCGGCGACGACACGCGGTTGGACGTATCCCGTCTTCGAGGAGCACTGGAATTACGGATTTCCGCAGGAGATGCGGCACTTCGCACGCTGCGTCCGCGGCAAGGAGACGCCGATCTCCGACGGCGAAACGGGACGCGTTGTTCAGGAAGTTCTTTACGCGGCGTACGCTTCGGCGGGACAAGGCCGCAAGGTGAACCTGCCTTTCCGACCGAAAGGCGTCGCACGGCCAATCGATCTGTGGAAGAATCCGCGCGCCTGACGCCGATCCGGATTCTACCGACGCCGGCGGCGATCGGCGATTATCTCGCCGAGGTTTTGCTCTATCGCATCGAGCACGCGCGCCGGTTGGGGGAGCGATTCCTACTCGGCTGCCCGACGGGTCGGACGCCGCGACCGTTCTACGACGAGCTCGCGCAGCGTCGGTCGGATTTGCGACACGTCGTTTTCGTGATGATGGACGAGTACGTCGGCACGGAGATGTGCCACGCATTCGTGCGCGAGCACATGCCGTGGGCCGCCGCGGTCTGGTTTCCGGATCCACGTGATCCGGCGGCGTACGACGCGCGCATCGCCGACGCTGGCGGCATCGATTTTTTCCTACTCGCCTCGGGCGCGACCGACGGTCACGTCGCCTTCAACCAACCCGGCGCACCACGCGACAGCAGGACGCGTGTCGTCCCGCTCTCCGAGGCAACACGTCGCGACAACCTAAAGACCTCTCCGTCATTTGGCGCTCTGGAAAACGTGCCGCGCCAGGGGGTGACCGTGGGGATTGAGACGATCGCCGCGGCCCGCGAGGCAGTAATGGTCGTGTGGGGTGAGTCGAAGCGCCAAACGTTGCAGCGCATTCGCGCCGCAGCGCAGTATGACCCGGCGTGGCCGGCGACGGTGATTCACGAGGTTCCGATTCGTGAGATCGTCGCGGACGTGGAGGCCACAAGCGCGATCCCTTCGCGAGCCTAGGCAAATCGACGCGATTACTCTTGGTGACGCGACTCGCCTGTCGTTGAGCGAAGTGCTGCAGCGATCCCCTGCTCGACGAGCGGCGCCATGATCCTGTAGCCTGCCTCGTCAGGGTGCACGCCATCGGCCGCCAGCTCGGCGCGCATCCCGTTGCGCTCGTCACGCATCGCTCCGTGATAATCGACGTACGTGCTCCCCGTCGAATCCGCGTACCGCTTCATCCACGCATTCAGCGCGACGATCTTCGGTGCCGGCTCGAGGCCCGGTCGCCACGGGTAGTCGTACACCGGTAGCACCGAGCAGAGCACGACGCGAATGCCATGCATGCGCGCCAGGTCCGTCATGCCCGCGAGATTGTCCTCGATCATCTCGAGGGTGCTCGACCCCGTGTTGCCGGCGATGTCGTTTGTGCCGGCAAGAATGACGACCACCTTTGGCTTGAGCGCAATCACATCCTGATGAAAGCGGATCAACATTTGAGGCGTCGTCTGGCCACTGATGCCGCGATTCACGTACGGCTTTCCGGCGAACTGCGTCGGGAAATACTTCGTCCAGCCTTCCGTGATGGAGTTGCCCATGAACACCACCCGATTCTCGGCCGCGGGAAGTACGGCGTTCGAGTCACGATACTTGGCAAGATTGGGCCAATCGGTCGTCGGCGTCTGTGCTTCGAGCGTCATGGGAATGAGTAGTGCCACGAGGTAAAGAACTCTCATTTTTAGTCACCATTGAAAGGTCATGACGGCGCTCCCCGGGATCACAGGCCGGAACGAGCGTCGCTGGCTGTGCACCACGAATTCCTTTGGCGTCGAGGTCGTATTCACAACGATGAGCGTGACGCGCACGGTCTCTCCCGATGCACGCGCGAAGGCGACTGTCTCGAGCCCGTCGACGCCCGAGCTCGACGCAATCCGGCGCGCCGCCGGCGCGACAAACCGGCTCGCGTGCGCGAGCGCATAGTACTCCTCGTTGCGCTGCACCGTCCCATCGTCCTTGATCGTCACCACACCGCGGCAATTTGCGCAGCCGCCGGTGTGCGGTCCGTGCCGTTCGTCGAGCGCGAGATTCCAGAGCAGAACGCCGCGCGCCCAATTGCGCGTGCCACCAATGATGAGCGTGCGCACCATCCAGACGAGGTTGTCGGCGAACTTCGGCGCCCAGTCGCCTCCCGAGCACTCGGTTATGTATGCGTCTTTGTCCGGATACGCGTCGTGCACGACGCTCTGGGCCGATACGTCGCCAGCGTAACAGTGCCACGCGACGCCCGACACATAACGCCTCGCACCTGAATCCGCGAGCACCGCCAGCGGCGACTGCGGGAGATCCCAGTTGTGATCCCACTCGAGAATCTTCGTGTGGATCGTCGGTCCGAGCAGCCTAACGAGTTGCGCGCGCTGAGGCGGATCGAGTCGCATTCCCGGATAATTGTCTGGCTCGAAATGCGGCTCGTTCTGGAGCGTGATCGCGTAAATCGGCACACCCGCGGCCTCGTACGCGGCGATGAATCGGCGAAAGTACTCCGCGTACGATTCATACGCGTCGGGGCGGAGCGTCCCCTTGATCATGCTGCCCGTCGTCTTCATCCAGCCGGGCGCGCTCCACGGCGACGCCATTATCTCGAGCTCCGGATTGATCGCGCGCATCCGCTTCAGGATCGGCAGCGTCTCGGCGCGATCTGCATCGATCGAAAAGTTCGTAACCGGCGGCGTGTCGTCGTAGCTGTATTGTCGCAACGCGAAGTCGCTCGCGCCCATGTCGATCCGTAGAAAGCCCAACCCGATCCCCTTCTCCGGGCTGAACAACTCCTGCAACAGCGAATCGCGACGAGTATCCGATAAGCGATGCTGGAGAAGCCAGGCCGAGGCGTCGGTGAGCGCGGCCCCGAAACCGAGGATCTGCTGATACCTCTTGCTCTCGTCGACCTCGATTGTCGGCAGCTTCGTGTCTTCGGCCTTGCCGAATCGTAGATCGGGCTGCCGCTCGAGTAAGTGCGCGCGGTCGCCCGTGGTCAGATAGACCTGCACACGCGGGGCGAAGGCGTCGCATCCCGCGAGGGACACGTGCGCCAGCAGCAACAGTCGAGCGATATTTCGCACTGGCATGCTGTTCAACGACCTGGTTCTCACCTCGAAGCTCGTTGCCGAAACGAGCGGACGGCTGGAGAAGATCGCGCTCATTGCCGCCCTTCTCAAGCGGCTCGCGCCTAACGAGGTGCCGATCGCCGTCGGGTTCCTCACCGGCTGGCCGCGTCAGGGCAAGCTCGGGGTCGGCTGGGCGAGCGTCGCCGAGGCACGCCCCGCCGTCGCCGCCGAGGCGCCGACGCTCGAGCTCGCGGACGTCGATCGCGCCTTGAGCGAGCTCCAATCGGTCCGGGGCAAGCGCTCCGCCACCGAGCGAAAGCGCCTTCTCTCGGAGTTGCTCGCCCTTAGCACCGCCGACGAGCAATCCTTCGTCGGCGCACTGGCGATCGGCGAGGTCCGGCAGGGCGCGCTCGACGGTGTGCTCACCGAAGCCGTGGCTCGCGCGTCGCAGCTCCCAGCCGATCGCGTGCGACGCGCCGCAATGCTCGCCGGCGACCTCGGAACCGTCGCCGAGGCGGTGCTGGCGGAGGGCGAAGCCGGGCTGGCGCGCTACGCGCTGCAGCTGTTCCGCCCCGTCCAGCCGATGCTCGCCGATTCGGCACCTAACGTAGCGGAGGCGCTCGCGGAGCTCGGCACGGCGGTGTTCGAGTGGAAGCTCGACGGCGCACGGGTCCAGGTGCATCGCGAAGGCGATCGTGTCGTCGTCTACACGCGCAGCCTGAACGACGTCACGGCCGCTGTCCCCGAGGTCGTCGAAGCCGTGCGTGCTGTGGGCGCCCGGGACCTCGTGCTCGACGGAGAGGTCATCGCACTCACCGCTGACGGGCGCCCGCTCCCGTTTCAAGACACGATGCGACGCTTCGGTAAGCGGCTCGACGTCGAGGCGCTGCGCGCGATCTTGCCACTCACTCCGTTCTTCTTCGACGTGCTGCGTCACGATGGCGACGACCTGCTCGACCATCCCCTCGTCGAGCGATTGAGCCGGCTCGACGACGTCATTCCAGCAGCCTGGCGCGTGCCTCGGCTAACGACCGCCGATCTTGCCGAGGCCGAGCGCTTCCGGAGCGACGCCCTCGAGCGCGGCCATGAAGGAGTAATGGCCAAAGCACCTAACGCGCCCTATGCCGCTGGCCGGCGCGGTTCGGCGTGGGTGAAGATCAAGACCGCGCGCACGCTCGATCTCGTCGTCCTCGCTGCGGAGTGGGGCTCCGGCCGGCGCAAGGGCTGGCTGAGCAATCTGCACCTCGGCGCGCGCGATCCGGCTACGGGTGACTTCGTTATGCTCGGCAAGACGTTCAAGGGGATGACAGACGAGATTCTCGAATGGCAGACGGCCGAGCTCCAGGCGCGCGAGACGCGTCGCGAGGGGCACGTCGTCTTCGTTAGGCCGGAGCTGGTCGTGGAGGTCGCGTTCAACGAGGTGCAGCGCAGCTCGCAGTACCCGGGCGGCGTCACGCTCCGCTTCGCCCGCATCAAGGGATACCGCCCGGACAAACGCGCCAGCGAAGCGGATACGATCGATGCGGTCCGGGCGTTTGCGCCCGAGACAGTCGCCGGCCATTGACTCTCGACGGCGCGACACACAGCATCTCTGGTCCATGCACCTCCAGCACGACGTCGTCTGCCCCACCCTGATCGGTCGCGACGAGCAGCTCGAGTCGTTGCGGCGCGTGCTCGCCCATGCGCGCGAGGGGAATGGCCGCGTCGCGCTGATCGTCGGCGAGGCTGGTGTCGGCAAGTCGCGGCTACTGCGCGCAATGACCGAAGAAGCCCGCGCCGCGGGCTTCTTCGTATTACAGGCGGCCTGCTTCGAGGCCGAGCGCTCCATCCCGTACGCACCGCTCCTCGACCTCGTTCGGCTCTTCGCGAGCTCCGCCCCTGCTGCCGTCGTTGGGCACGTCCTCGAGCCGGCGGCGGGTGACCTGGTCTCGATGTTCCCCGAGCTCAAACCGCTCCTGCCCGACGCGACGCCCAGTCGAAGCGTCGATCCCGAGTCGGACCGACGACGCCTCTTTCACGTTCTCGCCCAGGCGGTGACACAGCTCGCGCGTAAGCAGCCCGTGTTCCTTTCCTTCGAGGACGTCCACTGGAGCGACGATGCGACGCTCGAGCTGATCTTCCACCTCGCGCGCAGTCATGCAACGCAGCCGGTCGTCATCGTGCTCACCTATCGTGGCGAAGAGGCGGGCCCGCGTCTCGCGCGGCTCGTCGCCGATCTCGAGCGGGCGCGCGTCGTCACCGACCTTCCGCTCGACCGCCTCGGCCGCGTCGACGTCGACGCGATGCTGCAGGCGATCTTCGGTCCCGGACAGAACCTCGGCACCGACTTCGTGCACGTCCTGCACGGTCTCACCGAGGGCAATCCCTTCTTCGTTGAGGAAACGCTCAAGTCGCTGATTCTCGCCGGCGATCTCGCGCCGAGCGGCGGTGGCAGTTGGCGGGCACGGCCGCTCGAGCGAGTGCGCGTGCCACGCACCGCCGTCGAGGCAGTGCGGCGTCGGCTCGCCACACTCACCGTTCCCGCGCGCGCTGTCGCGTCGATGGCGGCGATCGCCGGCCGTCGCTTCGATTTCGATCTGCTTCAGATGCTCACGCGGCATAACGAGGCCGAGCTCCTCGCGCTCGTCAAAGAGCTCATCGCGGCGCAGCTCGTCGTCGAAGAATCCGCCGAGCGATTCGCCTTCCGTCACGCGCTCACGCGAGAGGCGATCTACGCCGAGCTCCTCGCGCGGGAGCGCGTGACCCTGCACCGCGAGGTTGCGGCGGCGCTCGAGCGTCAGCACGCCGATTCGATCGACGCCGTCGTCGAAGCGCTCGCGTATCACGCGTGGGAGTCGGGCGATTGGCAGCGCGCCGCCGATTACGCAGTCAAAGCCGCGCACCACGCGCTCGCCCTCTCCGCGCCGCGCGAGGCAGCCGCTCACCTCGACCGCGCCTTCGCGGCGCTCGAGCGCTCCGGGAATCGACCCGAGGTCGGGCTCTATCTCGATCGTGGACGCGCGAACGAGACGCTTGGCGAGTTCCAGCGCGCGAACGACGACTTTGCCGTCGCGCTCGCTCGCGCGCGCGACGGCGGCGATGCGCGCACCGAGTGGAAGGCGCTCCACGCGTTAGGCATGCTCTGGGCAGCGCGTGATTATACCCGCGCCGGCAGTTACCGTCGCGAAGCGCTCCAGGCCGCGCGTACGACGGGCGACGAGTCGCTCGTGGCACGCAGTCTCAATCGCGTCGGCAACTGGTACGTCAACCACGAAGAGCCACACGCCGGACTTCCGTATCACCAGGAAGCACTGGCCATCGTCGAGCGCCTCGCCGACGACGCCGGCGTCGCCGAGACCGTCGATCTCGTCGCGATGGCCCACCACATCGCTGGCGCGGAGCCGGAAGCGGCCGGGCACTATGCGCGCACCGTCGCCCTGTTCAGTGCGCGCGGCGACCGGCGCGGCCTCGCCAATGCGCTCGCCTTGCTCTCGTTATGCGGTCCGTCGTATCACTCGTCGTCCACGACGCCGCTCACGAGCGCCAGCGTCGACGAAGAGCTGCGTAACCTGCGCTCGGTGCGTCTCGCCCGCGACATCGGCTGGCGAGCAGGCGAAGCGTTCGTCCGCTTCGTCACGGCCGACTGCCTGATGTGGCGGGGCGATTACGCTCGCGCGATACCGCTCGCCCGTGAGGCACTCGCCTTAGCGCGAGAGATCGAGCATCTCGAGTGGACCGCCGGTTCCTTGCGGTTGCTGGGCGCGATCTCGCTCGACCTGCTCGACCCTGCCGGCGCATGCGAGCAGCTCGAGGCGGCACACACCATCGCGCGGCGCCTCGGTTCGCACGTCTGGATCCGCTGGACCGCGGCGCCCCTCGCCATCGCTCGCGGCCGCGCCGGCGATACGACGCGAGCGCTCGAATTGCTCGAAAGTGCCTCACGAGTGGCGGGTGGCGACAGCGACGTGCCGACGGGACCCGAGAGTCCGACTCTCACACTTGGCGAGCGCCAGCTCTGGCTCGCCCGCGCCGAGCTCGCCCTCGTGGCTGAAGAGCCAGAGCGCGCGCTCGCGATCGTCGACGCACGGCTCGACTCCGAACGAACGGCGAACCCGACCAGCCAGCTCGGCGTGCCACGTCTGTCTCTCGTTAGGGGCGAGGCACTCACGCTGCTTGGCCGATACGATGACGCGAAAGCAGCGCTCGACGAGGCTCGCCGCGCTGCGACGGCTCAGGGCGCGCGTCCGATTCTGTGGCGCATCGAGAACGCCGCCGGCAATCTCCATCGCGTGCAGCGCCAACGCCTCGAGGCGCGCAAGGCGTTCGACGCCGCCCGCGCGATTGTCGACGATCTCGCGGCCAGGATTCCCGTTGAAGAGCTGCGCACGTCGTTTCGCGATCGCGTCGAATCCCTCATTCCGTCCGGGCCGCAACCGTCGCCCGAGCGTTCGGCCAAGGATGCGTTAGGCGGCCTCACGAAGCGTGAGCGCGACGTCGCCGAGCTCGTCGCGCAGGGCAAAGCGAATCGCATCATCGCGCGCGAGCTTGGTATCGGCGAGCGAACGGTGGAGAGCTACGTCACGAGCGCCCTCGCGAAGCTCGACCTGACGTCCCGCACGCAACTCGCCGCCTGGGCGATCGACAAGGGCGTCAGCGTAGCCTCGGCTCCGCGGTCCAAGCGCTGACGCTCCGTAATCCGGGGCGAATTACTCCGTACCGGAACTGAAAACCCGCGTGGTTTCCACGATGTGAGTGGTCTCCGTCATCCGTAATCTACGGCCACGTTCGAGCTCCGATTTAAATTCGGTGCTCACACGCTGACCACAAACAGGAGACACTCCTATGCGAAGTCACGTCATACTCGGTGCGGCATTGGCCGCCGCCGCCCTGACCGCGTGCTCGAAGGAAGCAACGACGAGCAGCACGCCAAGCACTCCTCTTCTCGCCCTGCTCGCTACGTCCGAACCGAACGATGACATCCAGTGGGGTCCCGCACCGCCGATCTTTCCGAAGGGCGCAGAGATCGCCGTTCTTCAGGGTGATCCGAGCAAGTCCGACGAGTTCACCGTTCGGCTCCGCTTCCCGAACGGCTACAAGATTCCTCCGCACACGCACCCGACGATCGAGAACGTGACCGTTTTGAAGGGCACCTTCCTCGCCGGTATGGGTGAGCAGTTCGTCGAGTCGAGCATGAAGGCCTTTGGTCGCGACGCGTTCGCGAGCATTCCCGCGAATCACGCGCACTACGCCATGGCGCGCGGTCAGACGATCGTGCAGGTACACGCGATTGGTCCCTTCCAGCTGACCTACGTCAACCCAGCGGACGATCCAACCAAGAAATAGCGCGACTGATGTCATCCTGAGCGAAGCGAAGGATCTACTCGCTCGTGTTAGAAGCCATCCACTGACAAGGGACGCTAGATCCTTCGCTTCG
The DNA here is from genome assembly GCA_036496605.1 of Gemmatimonadaceae bacterium. NCBI lineage: Bacteria > Pseudomonadati > Gemmatimonadota > Gemmatimonadia > Gemmatimonadales > Gemmatimonadaceae > Gemmatimonadaceae bacterium. The sequence continues at coordinate 319,724 of DASXKV010000054.1, forward strand.
CTCAGGATGACAAACATGCGCAAAGCAATCTTCTAAGGTTTTCTCAATGACTCCAACGATCTATCAATCCGACTACGCGCCCCCCGCGGACGATCCAGTCACCGAGCGCATCCGCGCGACGTGGACCGCGGGGGACTTCGGTCGCATCGCCGCGGGATATGTCCGGAGCGCCGCCGAGTTCATCGCGCGACTCGAGCTCGCGCGAGATGAGAAAGTACTCGACGTCGCCTGCGGTACGGGCAATCTCGCGCTACCGGCGGCGCGCGCCGGCGCTCGTGTCACCGGCGTCGACATCGCACCCAATCTCGTCGCGCAGGCGAAAGCCCGTGCTTCGGACGAGTCGCTCGCTATCGCCTTCGACGTCGGCGACGCCGAGCAATTGCCTTACGAGACGAATTCCTTCGACACGACAGTGACGATGTTCGGCGCGATGTTCGCCGCGCGGCCGGAGCGAGCCGCGAGGGAGCTGCTCCGCGTCACGCGGCCAGGTGGGCGCATCGCCATGGCCAACTGGACCCCGTCGGGCTTCGTGGGTGAAATGCTCAAGGCCACGGTTGCGTATCTGCCGCCCGCGGCGGGCGTCCCGTCGCCGCTGCTCTGGGGAAGTGAAGACGTCGTGCGTACGCGCTTAGCGCCGGACCTTTCATCGCTCGTGCTCACACGCCGTGTGGTCACGTTCGAGTATCCCTTTGGACCGGAGCAGGTCGTGAACGAGTTCCGGCTCTGGTACGGCCCCACGGTACGCGCGTTCGCGGCGCTCGATGAGGAAGAGCGAACTGCATTCCGTCTGGACCTCGAGCGGCTGTGGTGTGAGCACAACCGCGCCAGCGACGGCACGACACGAGTCGAGTCGGAATATCTGGAGGTGGTGGGGGTGCGGTGAGCGCAGCCGAACTGGTTTTCGGTGTCCCAGACCGCCGCTCGCTTCCGGCGGCGCAAGTATCTGCGATCTTGAACGCGGACGAGGCCGTGTTAGGAGCAGTTAATCTTCCGACCTGGCTCCTTGAGCGCCTGCGAGTACAATCCCTGATATGTCGAACGCCTTCGTTCTCGCCGTAGCGCTCCTATTCACGATTGCCTTCCGCGTTTCTTCCGCACAGCAGAACGCCGATTGGCCGGTCTACGGCGGCAGCGACGGCCACACGCATTACACCACGCTCGGCCAGATCACGCCGGCCAACGTTGGGCAGCTCACGGTAGCGTGGACCTACGACACGCACGACGCCTTCGCGGGATCGGAGATGCAGACCAATCCGATCGTCGTCGGCGGCGTGCTGTATGGGACGAGCCCGAAGCTTCGCGTCTTCGCCCTTGACGCCACGACCGGGAAGGAGCTCTGGAGCTTCGATCCGCAGAATGGCGCACCGCCCACGTCCCGCATTCGGCATCGCGGCGTCGTCGTCACCGCGGATCGCGTCCTGTTCAACTACCGCAACCGGCTCTACGCGCTCGACCGGAAGAGCGGCCGTCCGATCACGAGCTTCGGCGACAGCGGCTGGGTCGACCTGCGTGCGGGGCTCGGCCGGCCGGTCCAGGGTCTGTCGGTGAGTGCGAGCTCGCCGGGTATCGTCTTTGAGAACTTGCTCATCATGGGCAGCACCGTGCCCGAGGCGTTGCCGAGTGCGCCCGGCGATATCCGGGCGTATGATGTGAAGACTGGCGCGCTCCGCTGGAGCTTTCACACCATTCCGCATCCCGGCGAGCCGGGCTACGAGACGTGGCCGCCGGACGCGTGGAAGATCACAGGCGGCGTCAACGCGTGGTCCGGCGTCACGCTCGACGGCCCACACGCAATGGTGTTCGTCGCGACGGGCTCGGCGTCATACGATTTCTGGGGCGGTAATCGCGTCGGCGACGACCTCTACGCCAACAGCGTGATCGCGCTCGACGCCCGGACGGGGAAACACATCTGGCACTATCAGGTGTTGCATCACGATCTCTGGGACCGCGACCTGCCGGCCGCGCCGGTGCTCGTCACCGTTAGGCATAACGGGCAGAGGATCGACGCCGTCGCCCAGATCACCAAGACGGGCCATGTCTGGGTCTTCGATCGCATGAACGGGCGGCCTCTCTTCCCCGTTCAGGACCGCGCGATGCCCGCGGCCGTCCTGACGGGAGACCGCGCATCGCCGACGCAGCACTTCCCGACTCTGCCACCTCCATTTACGCGTCAACGCATCACGCGTGAAGACCTCACGACGCGAACGGCCGAAGCGCATGCGGCGGCACTGAAACTCTTCGACGAGTTCGGGACGAAAGATCCCTTCGATCCACCTAACGAGAAAGGGACCATCATCTTTCCTGGCGTGGACGGCGGCGGTGAGTGGGGCGGCCCGGCATTCGATCCAACGACCGGCCTGCTCTACGTGAACGCGAACGAGATGGCCTGGCTGCTCAAGCTCGCGCCGCGGAGCGATAGATCGCTCTATGCGGCGAACTGCGCCGGCTGTCACGGGGAGAACCGCCAGGGGAGCGCGATGGCGCCGTCGCTCGCCGACGTCTCCGAGCGCCGCACCCGCGATCAGATCGTGCAGATCGTCAAGGAGGGTACGGGCCGCATGCCCGCGTTCGCCAGTGCGCTCGAGGGACGCGCCTTGAACGATATTGTGAACTTTCTCATCACCGGTCGCGACGCTTCCGCCGCCGCGGGTTCGGATCCTTTTGGAGTGCCCTGGCGCAACGCCTACTTCGACATCTTCGTCGACAACGAGGGCTATCCGGGGATCTCACCACCGTGGGGCACACTGAGCGCAATCGACCTCAATGCGGGCAAGATTCGCTGGCACATTCCCTTCGGCGAATACCCCAAGCTCGCTGCGCAAGGGATCAGGAACACCGGCACCGACAACTACGGAGGCGCGATCGTCACGCAGAACGGCTTGCTGTTCATCGCCGCGACGACATACGATAACACGTTCCACGCGTTCGATAAGCGCAGCGGCAAGCTGCTGTGGAGCGCGCCTCTCCCGGCGGCCGGCAATGCAACGCCATCCACCTACATGGTCAACGGCCGTCAGTACATCGTCATTGCCTGCGGTGGCGGCAAGAACGGCGCGCCCAGCGGTGGGACGTACGTGGCCTTCGCGCTACCGCACTAGGCTTCGTGCGTCCGAATCTGGGACGCGCGTCTCACTCTCGAACACTGTCATGGATCGGAGCGAACACGCTTGAGCCGCTAAGTCTCGCGTGGGCAACGTTATTCGTCGAAGGACGGCGCGGCACGACTTATCCCTGAGCCGCACTCCATGATCGAACACCTACGGCAGGACATCGAGTACGCGCTGCGCACCATCCGCCGCAACGCCGGCTTCGCCGCGCTCGTCATCGGCGGCCTCGCCATCGGCATCGGCGCCAACTCCGCCATCTATTCGCTCGTCGATGCCGTTCTGATCCGGAAGCTTCCCGTCGCGCATCCCGAAGCGCTCATCTCGCTCGGCCTCACGGAGAATGTGGACGGGTCCGGCGGCGGCACGCCCGGCGCGATCATGTACTCGTATCCGCTCTATCGCGACGTTCGCGACGGCAACACTGCGTTCAGCGGACTCCTCGCCACCGGTCGCGGAGGTCTTCTGCAAGTTCGCGTCGACAGCACGACCATCGAGCCCGAACATCCGCGTGGCCGCTTTGTCTCCGGCAACTACTTCTCGCTGCTCGGCGTTCCCGCCGCCCTGGGCCGAGTGCTCGGGCCAGCCGACGATAGTCCGGACACGCCACCACGCGCCGCGATCAGCTATGGATACTGGACGGCGCGCTTTCACAAAGACTCATCGATCATCGGCCGCACCATCGTCATCGACGACGCACCGGTCACGATCACCGGCGTCGCGTCAGCCAACTTCGACGGCGAGATCGTCGGCTCCTCGACCGACCTCTGGCTACCGATCGGTGCGCACGATCGTCTCGAGCCGCATTCGCGGATCCTCGACGACCGATCGGCAATGTGGCTGCTCCTCATCGGGCGCGCGAAGCCGGGCCTGACCCTCGATCAGGTTCGGCGGCGCGTCGAACCGCTCGTCAAACGCAGCATCTTCGACAACGCGACTGCAGAGCAACTCCGGCACCTCGAGCGCCGACCGTTGGAGATTCCGATCGGCTCTGCGGCGCGCGGGCTCTCGCGCGTTCGCGCCCGGTTTGCGGCGCCCCTCGACATCCTCATGGTTGGCGTGGCGACCCTGTTGTGCATCGTCTGCCTCAACGTCGCCAACCTCCTGCTCGCTCGCGGCGTCGCCCGCCGTCACGAGCTGGCGACGCGTCTCGCGCTCGGTGCCAATCGCGCGCAGATCGTCAGGCAGCTCCTCACCGAGTCGCTGGTGTTTGCCATGCTCAGCGGGAGCCTCGCGGTCATCGTCGCCTGGTGGACGAGCAAAGCACTCGTCGTCGTCGCGTCGGACGCCAACCCGCTCGTGCTCGATGTCGACCCGAACGCGCGAATCCTTCTCTTCACCATGTCCGTCGCCATCGCGTCGGTGCTGCTCTTCGGTCTCATTCCTTCACTTCGTTCCTCTCGTATCGAGCTGGCCGCGATCACGCGATCGTCGCGACGCTCGGTGACAACCAGCTCACGCTTCGGTTTCTCCCTGATCGCCTCACAAGTCGCGCTGTCGCTCGTTCTGCTCACGGGCGCGCTCGCGCTCATGCGCGGGCTCCACTCCGCGTTAGGCACCGAGCTGGGCTTCGACCGCGATCACCTCCTCGTCGCCAAGCTCGACATCGCCAAGCCCGGATATGCGGGGACGCGTCTGGCGACGGTCGTCCGCACACTGAGCGATCGCATCGCGGCCATCCCTGGAGTCGCCGCCGTCACGCTCTCGGAAAATGGCTTGTTCGACGATTCGGAATGGAGCTCATCGATCGACGTTCCCGGCTCCGCCCCTCGGTCCTCCCCCGACGATTCCCTCGCCGGCACGGACGGGGTCGGAGCCGGATACGCGCGCGGCATCGGCGCGCGCATTCTCACGGGCCGCGATCTGACGACGGCCGACGAAGTCGAGAATGCGCAGTCGATTCTCGTGAATGCCTCTTTCGCGCGATTCTACTTCCCAGGGCAAAGTGCCGTCGGCCGCACGGTACGATTTGGTCCGCAGACTGTCCTCCAGATCGTCGGCGTCGTTGCGGACGTTCGCGGCCAGTCACTCGACGCGCCCGAAGGACACCACGCCCGCCGGATCTACTACCCGTACCTCCACGGCGACGACACCACGCGACTGGGCCAGCCGAGTGAACTGCGGCTTCTCATCCGAACGTCCGGTGATCCGGCTGCCGTTGCGGCACCGATTCGCAGCGCGATCGTCGCCGCGGACCAGCGACTGCCGATCGAAAGCGTCGATCCGTTGCCAACGCTCATTCGCACCTCGATTCACGAAGAGCAGCTCGTTATGCGGATCACCCTCGCGATCGGCGCGCTCGCCGTCGTCCTTGCCGCGATCGGCCTGTTCGGCGTGATGAGCTACTCCGTGGCGAGGCGCACGAACGAGATTGGCATTCGCGTCACGTTAGGCGCGCGCGGGAGCGATATCGGCCGCATGATCGTCGGTGAGGCGCTGCGTCCAATCGGCATCGGCCTCGCCGTTGGCATACCGCTCGTCTTCGCGTCCACTCGTCTCCTGCAAGCGTACCTCGGCACGGTCGCTTCGCGCGACACGACGTCGATTGCGATTGCCGTCGCGGTGCTCGCGCTCTGCGGTGTGGCCGCCGCGCTCTTCCCCGCGCGTCGCGCGAGTCAGATCGATCCGGCGGAAGCGCTCAGGGCTGAGGGGTAGAATGCGATTCTAGCATATAGCCCAGCACCCTCACTTCTCGACGCGCCCTTCTCGACGCGCCCTTCTCGACGCGCCCTTCTCGACGCGCCCTTCTCGACGCGCCCTTCTCGACGCGCCCTTCTCGACGCGCCCTTCTCGAC